>JALZVU010000037.1 GCA_023301795.1 Granulosicoccus sp. | reverse complement strand
CCTTGGCTTGTCAATAGCGAAGGATATCGCTCGCATGCATAGAGGCACCTTACAAACGACAAAAACCGATTCGGGCAAAACTATTATGATGCTATTGCCTTACCAAAGTTGAACAAGAAATCCAGATGCTCACTAGCCACATAGCTGACTCAGCAGCTCGGCGTATTCAAACCCCACTTCTTACATAACTGATATAGCATGTGAGAGCATGAATAGAAGAAGCAGTAGAACACCACAACTGCGTGCTCTTCAAGCAAGATTGCCCTAGCCTGCGCTCTAGGGCTGAGAGTCCAATCCTCAAAGACTTCCACGTAGCTACGACCCGAATCGGTGGCACCGGCGTCTGTTTAGCAAAAACCATCACAGGTAGACGCATCAGGCATTGACTGGTATGCGGATCGATACTTGACGATCAAAAAACACCCTCCTGGAGAGCTAAGCATGAGCCACGATATTTATATAATTGACGGAGTAGAGTATAGGACGTACAAACCACCTACCACCACCAAGCCGCCACGCCCAAAAATCACTTAACTAGGCTATTTTCATCAGCGAATCGGCTGCAACTACATGCCCACAAACTGCTTTAAGCATCGGCTCGCACCTGGCCAATCTACTCCATCACACATCTGGCACCTGATCAATCTCTAACGCGCAGCCATTGCCGAGGCCTGGCGCCCCTAGCCGGGCGCCCCTAGCCGGGCGCCCCTACCTGCCTCTTCCTTGTGCAGTATCTATTGACCATCCTTGGCCGGCCGGCCCTGGCTCCTGAGGTGGCTAGCAAACCCCCGGCGCTGGTACACGTGCTGCAGGAACACGCTTTGCTGACCCTGCCTACAGTCGCTAGGATTCATCCGAGGTTTGCGCTATTTTAACGAAGAATACCGGAACGTTTTAGACCATAGTGCGTCCTAACTTGTGGCTACAACGCGTTGTACACCGACCAATGTTGGTCGTGACCGGAGTCGTATTATCGTGAGAAATAGCATAGTAAAAATCTGCAGCAATCTTTTGGTACTCATGGCGCTCAGCCTGTCATTTACAGTGAGCCATGCTGATACACCTGATTATGCTGCATTATACGAAAGCCATTCTAGTTCTGTTGTTACTGTCTATACAACGGGCATTAATCGCGGATCGCGAAAGAGTCAAAGAGGTTTGGGTTCGGGGGTGCTGATTGAAAATGATAGAGTAATTACAGCGGCGCATGTCATCAATACAGCGCAGACTATTGAGGTCCACTTTAAAGACGGTACGATTGTGCCAGCGGTTGTAATGGCCTCCATGGAAAGCAGCGACATTGCATTGTTAAGATTACTGAAAACACATCCTGATCCCGTTGTGGCAGAGCTAGCAGACTCTGACAACACCCGCGTAGGAGAACCTGTCTTTATCATTGGTTCGCCGTTCGGCATATCGCAAACACTCAGTGTCGGTCACTTATCGGGTCGATTAGAGCGCGGTATGTTAGCGGGCGGTACACCAATAGAGTTCTTACAAACTGATACGGCTATTAATACGGGTAATTCTGGTGGCCCTATGTTCAATGTACGGGGTGAGGTAATAGGTATCGTTAGCTTTATCCTCACTAAAAGTGGTGGTTTCGATGGGATCGGTTTTGCCACGTCCAGCAATACGGCACGTGAGGCTCTATTGAACAGTTCCGGATTGCTTGCCGGGTTTGAAGGGATTGTGATGAATGAAGATCTAACGCGATTACTGAATTTACCAGAAGCGGGTTTGCTACTGCAGCGGATAGTGCCAGGATCAACCGCTGAAAAAGCAGGGTTGCGAGCAGGCACGATACCAGCAAAGATTGGTAATCTGGAACTGATGCTTGGCGGTGACGTGATTGTAGAAATTGACGGTTTGGTCTGTGTAAACCCTCACGACTTTGAAGCGTTGAGAAATAAGACGGCTCTGGATGAGGAGAACACGTATTCTCTAAGAATCTATCGCAATGGTCAGGAGATGAACTTGATTGCCGGTGCGCCTATGACAGATATCTTGCATGAGGTCGTGTCCAATGGTGCTGAGCGGATTGAGCAGACTACAAAATAATAGTTTGAAAACAGGAACTACTTCATGCATTTCATTATTTGAAGAGGGGTTTACCCAGCTTCCATCGATGTAGAATTTATTTAGATTTTGCATAATACCTTCTTGAGCTGAATCTGATGAGTCGAGAAAAGCTAAGTCTTAGTTGTGCCAAAAGGCACTACTTCATAACCTTGCTCTTCAGGTTCATCGTCGAACAATTCGGCGGGAAAGCCATCTGCCAAAACAGATAGACCTGTGCTGTCTTCAAGTCGCCGGATGATGTTGGGCGAAAGCTCGCGCTCTCCGTAACGAGCAATGCCGTCATCAAATATTTCAACCATCAAAGGGCTGATCTCAAGCGGTACATTGTGCTTTTCGGCGATGCTCTGGAACAAAGCAATATCTTTCTTGACCAAATCCATAGTGAAAGAGATATCGCGGCTGCCGTTCAGAATAATCTGGCCTTCGGTTTCGGCGACGAAGGATGTGCCAGATGAAATCGTGATGGCTTCATAGGTTGTTGCCATGTCAATCCCTGCGGCTTTCATGGTGGTCATGGCTTCGGCGAGGGTCAGCAAGTTGGCGGTTGCCAAATAGTTAGTCATCACCTTCAAAGCAGACGCCGAACCAACTGGGCCTGTGTGAAGTACACGACGGCCTAAAGTTGTCAAAACAGGCAGCATGCGATCGAAGGTTTCGCGATCGCAGCCTGCAAAAATAGAAATATTGCCCGTTGCTGCTCGGTGACATCCACCGGAGACAGGGCACTCAATGGGCGAGGCGCCTTTTGCGATGACAAGCTCGGCGAGTCGTTTTACTTCATTTTCATCAGTCGTCGACATTTCGGCCCATATCTTCCCTGCGCTAAGACCGGCCAAGATGCCGTCGTCGGCTTCCATTACAGCGCTGCATGCGGCTGGAGAGGGCAAGCAGGTGATCACGATGTCGCAGTTTTCTGCCATCTCTTTTGGGCTATCGGCCCATTTCGCACCTTGATCGAGAAAAGGTTGTGCCATCTCTCGGTTTAGATCACGGACGGTCAAGTCGAAGCCATTGCGTAAAATAGAACCCGCAAGTTTGCCGCCAACATTTCCAAGGCCAATAAATCCAAATTTCATCTGTGCTTTTCCTTGTTGTAAATGGGCCCAATCAATGCAGACTATGACCACTTATTCGTTTACGAAACAAACTCGCCGTATTCACTAGGGCTGGGTGTCGACTATCTGGGCCAATTCGATCGCCGACGAGGACGTGGATATTGACCTACGCATTGGCTACGGAGATTGGCCTGTAATCCAACGGCGCAACTAAGCTACCTTGCTCAATAAATTGCCTAGCAAAGCTCTCCAACACCATGGTTGTTCCTTGTTCAGCCGTCACAATTTGCAGGGCGATAAGGGAAGA
>JALZVU010000036.1 GCA_023301795.1 Granulosicoccus sp. | reverse complement strand
TGGTTGAGCGCGGTGATGCTATTGGAAAGGTTGTGTTGGCTGATTGGGAGTAGGTGCGTGGGTCTCCTGCCAGTAATCGGTTCTCGTTACTGGTAGGCGACGCAACTTCCCGTGAAAATATCACTCTCGCCTGCACCGCCCACATAGCGGCCCAGGCGAGAACATTACTCTAGCTTAAGTGTTGCTTGAAAAACTCCATGGTACGAGTTTCGGATAGCTCAGCGGCCTCCTTGTCAAAGCGCGGTGTAGAGTTGTTGTGAAAACCGTGTTTTGTGCCTTCGTATAGGTTGCGGGTGAAGGTTTTGCTATTGCTTTGCAATGCTGCTTCAAAATCAGGCCACTGTGCGTTGATTCGCTCATCATCACTGGCGGCTTGCACCATGAGTGGTGCTTGAATGCTGCCAATTTCAGCAGCGTCAGGCGCTGATCCGTAGTACGGAACACCCGCGTGCAAATCGTTACCCATTGTTACCGCTAGAAAGTTGGTGGCGCCGCCACCCCAACAGAAGCCAACGGATCCCAGTTTGCCGGTGGACAATTCGTGCGACTGAACAAAACGCGCGCTGTTTAGCATGTCCTGCTTCAGTTTGGTTTGGTCGAGGCTGCGTTGCAGCACTTTGCCATCGTCATCGTTGCCTGGGTAGCCACCAACCGGTGACAGACCATCAGGTGCTAGTGCAAGAAAACCTTGCGTGGCAAATCGGCGTGCCACGTCTTCAATGTACGGGTTCAGGCCGCGGTTTTCGTGAATTACGATGACAGCAGGGTGAGGGCCTTCAGTGGCAGGCTGCACAAGGTACCCACGCATCTCACCCGATGTACCACCCGGTGACGGATAGTCAACATACGTTGCCTTGATCCGCTCATCCGTGAAGGAGATGGTCTGGGCTTGGGCGTAGCGAGGCAACAGTGACTGCGCCATGGCCAGTCCGGATACCCCGGCAATAGTCATCGCACCCGCCTTTTGCAGGAAGTCGCGACGCGTCATACCGCTGTGGCAGTACTCGTCGTATAGGTCGTAAATGCGTCGGTCAACATCCTTAGGGTCGATAGTTGCGACCGCAATGTCATTTGAGTCAATTTTCTTGTTCATATTGATATTCTCAAGTGTGAGTGTTTTTTGTTGGTACCACTAAATATTACCCTTGGTTTACAGATTTGCGGGCAGAATTTCTGCATCCCACCGTTAAACTATCTCACTCTACTGCCACTTCCCAAGCAATTACCCCCGCGCAGACTATGCTCTTGACTGGTGCGGTAACGGTGAAGTTGAGGCAGTAATGGCAGGCAATGACGCGTTAGACAATTTTTTAAAGCAACTGAAGAACGCTCGTTCAGGGCCCGGTGCTGCTAATAACGGCAGGTCCGGGAACGTAACGTCAGGCTCTTTTGGTGGTGGTAATAACAAAGGAAGCCTGTTGGGGCTGCTGATTGTGGGAGTTGTGGGCCTGGTGGGTTACATCTTGTACACCGCGTCCTACACGGTGCCCAGTGACTCAGTGGGTATCGTGCAACGCTTTGGACAATATTCAACCGAGCGATCCTCCGGATTGCATTTCAAACTCCCCTTGGGTATCGACACCGTGACCATCCTCCCGGTCAAGCGTCAGCTAAAGCAGGAATTCGGGTTTGTAACGGCGGGGGCAACCAATAACAGCCAAGGCAGGCCGGACGACCTTGCACAGCAGAGCCAGATGGTGACAGGTGATCTGAACGCAGCCCTAGTGGAGTGGGTGCTTCAATACCGCATATCTGAGCCGCAGAAATATCTGTTTGAGGTGAGAAATCCCGGAGAGACGCTGCGCGATTTGTCGGAGTCGGTGATGCGTGCCGTAGTGGGGGACCGAACAGTTGATGAGGTCATTACCATTGGACGACAAGAGATTGAAAACGAAGCACTGGTGAATATGCAAGATCTGGTGGCCAAGTACGCCATTGGCGTCAGTATTGATCAAGTCCAATTGAAAAACATTAATCCGCCGCGGCCAGTGCAGGAATCCTTTAACGAGGTGAACCAGGCGCAACAGGAAAAGGAAAGCCTGATTAACGCTGCCAGACGTGAGTACAACAAAGTTATACCTTTGGCTGAAGGTGAGAAAGATCAGCGCATAAGAGCTGCTGACGGTTACAGACTTAAACGTGTGAATGAAGCCGAAGGTGATGCCTCTCGTTTCAACGCGGTATTAACGGAGTATTTAAAAGCTCCTGATGTGACGCGCCGGCGAATCTATATTGAAACTCTGCAGGAAGTGCTCCCCGATCTGGATAGCAAAATTATCATTGATGAAAACTCGCGTCAGATTCTACCGCTGATGCATCTGAACAGTGCAAAGGAGCTAGTACGATGAAAATTGCACAAATAGCCATAGGTGCATTGGTACTGATTCTGGTGATGGTTTTATCAGGCGCGCTGTACACCGTAGATGAAACCAAGCAAGTTATTATCACGCAGTTTGGGAAACCCGTCGGTGACCCGATAACGTCCGCTGGTTTGAAATTCAAGACACCGTTTATCCAGCAGGTTAACCCTATCGATAAACGCATACTGGAATGGGATGGTGACCCCAGCAATATGCCAACCAAAGACAAGTTGTACATCGCTGTTGATCTGTTTGCCCGCTGGCGCATTACTGACCCATTGCAGTATTTTTTACGACTGCGAGATGAGCGCAGTGCGCAATCCCGGCTTAACGATATTTTGGGCAGTGAAACGCGCAATGCTGTGGCCAAGCATGAGCTGATTGAAATGGTCCGAACAACACGCGACCGAGAACCGCTTCGTGATGCTTCATTGTCACAGGCAGATCTGGACACACTAGGCGGGCTGGTACCTATCCGTAAGGGACGTGCTTTGGTAGAGGAAGAGATCTTTAACGCGGCTGCACCCAAGGTAGAAGTGTTTGGTATCGAGCTGCTGGATATTCGCTTCAAGCGAATAAACTACAACGAAAGCGTACGTCCCAAAATCTACGAGCGCATGATCAGTGAGCGTCGCCAGATAGCAGAGCGTTTTCGTTCCGAAGGAAATGGTGAGGCTGCCAGAATAAATGGTAATCGTGAGCGCGAGCTTAGTCGCATACGTTCAGAAGCGTATCGCGAAGTGGAAGATATACGCGGTAACGCCGATGCGATGGCAACAGAAATTTACGCTGATGCCTATGACCAGTCCCCGGCTTCCGCCGACTTTTATCAGTTCCAGAAAACCATGGACATGTATAAGACGGTGATGAAGAAAAATTCAACACTCATCATGAGCACTACCAGTGAAGCGTGGGAGTATCTGGAGTCCATGGACCCTGATTCGCAAGCGCCGGAAAGCCCGTAAGTTGATGTAAATGCTGGCAGCGGCTGTTTGCAATTTAGCCGCTGTCAGTTGGCTTTATCTGAACAGGGAAAACATATCGTCATTAGAAAGGCGGTTGATCACACTGGCTCAGACAACTCAGGCAAAGCCTCTGCATGATTGACAATCATGTCATCCTGCAACAGATGGCGAATCGAATTGGCGTAGTACGCAATTAATCTCATCTCAGCAGGATTGGCTCGCAACACGCCACTCTCATCATGCAAAATGCCGCGTAGCGTCAGCATGCGCACACCGACATCTACCGCGTAATTGTAATCACCTCGTGGGATATAAGCTCTGTGCCCTTGTGCCTCCAGCTTTGTCAGTAAACCCAGTACTTCCGCTTTAAGCTCTATGGCACTGAACTCGCGTTGTGGATTAGCAACGATAAGTGTGGTGACTAGCGCGACGGGAAGAATCGGCGTGATGTTGCCAATACGAAGCATTAAGTCATCGGCAAGCGCTGTGACGTCGTCCAGCTCGCCAGCTTGTAAGGATCGCTGTTTCATCCATTGGCTTAGTGAAACAGGGCTGCCAAAGTTGACGCAGGCATAGCCGTTTTTGAATCGCCTGCCTAGCAAGGATTGCCAGAGCGCTTTCGCAAAGTAGGAGCCAATGATACCCAGTGCATAACTCGTACTTCGCCGTGGCAGCTTTTCCAGAGATCGTAACAGGCTTCGATCTTCTATGACTCTGTCGTAGTTGATGCCCACGGGGATAAATACAATATCTCGTGGCCCGTCAGGATCAAACCCCTTCGTCATGTAGCCCAGCAGTCCAAGCTTGGCTTTGCCCAGAGTGCCGTCACGGCTCAGCTTGCCTTCAGGGAATACGGCTTGTGGGACGCCCCCTTCGGCCGCCATTTGTACATAGCATTCAAGGACTCGACGGTACAGAGGATCTCCTGAATCACGCCGCACAAAATAACCGCCCATAGCCCTTATGAGCTGTTGCAACGGCCATATACGGGCCCATTCCCCGACGGCATAGGACAAGGCAGTTTTTTCTGCAGCGAGATAGGTGGCTAAAATGTAGTCCATGTTGCTGCGATGGTTCATCAGGAACACCACGCTGCTTTCAGGTCCCAGAGACTTCAGCGCTGCATCGTCTGCAAAGCCCAGACGCACGCGATAAAACGCGTGAACCAGGTTTCTGGCGAACCAGTAAGCCCCTTTAAAGTACACCAAAGCGTTGAATGCCGGAACGATTTCACGAGCGTAGATGCCCACTTTGCGCATCAGGGCCTCGCGAGGAATATCCTCGGCACTGGCCATCTGGTCTACCAGTGCTATCACCCGGGGGTCGAAGCTCAGGCGATCCACCAGCACGGTGCGTTGCGTCAACTTGAAGCTGGGAAGCCTGAGCGCCAGGCGGTTGTTGACTTCGTTGATAAGATTGTTGGCGCGTCGCCTGAACACCCATCGAGCTGTTGGTAGCAGAAAGTGCTGCACTAACCACAGCCCAGCCAGGCTTAACGACAGTAAGACCAGCCACAGAGGCAGTTCGACGCTTGCACTCACACTCATTCCATCAACGAGGCTTCCAGAGCACAGAGTATACTGGGTGATCACCTCCGCTGTGAATCTGACGCTTGGATATGCCCCCTCAATCGACGTTCCGCTGCCATCTCGAGCTCAGCCCGTGGGTGGTGGGCGCCCATGATCTTGAAGCGCCGGTAGCGTCTGCGGCCGCTGGCGAGCCGGTTAATCTGGTATGGGGTGTCTTAACTGGCAGATTGCGCGTCGTCGTGATGGAACACTTGCGTGTGACGGTGTGTTTCCTATCCTTATACAATGTTCGAGACAAGCACTTATGAACGTCGGCGACCATCAGTTTCAGGTTTAAATACAGCGGCGTTGACACAAACCCGTAACGGAAAATAGACAGGTACCTATGAAAAACCCGGTAGAGCTTGAACAGTGGCGTGATCTGGCAGAGCATCAGGAGAAGATGTCGCGAATTACTTTGCGTGAGCATTTTGCCAACGACAACCAGCGTTTTGATACCTTTCAGCTTCAGGCCGCAGGTATTTTTCTCGATTTTTCTAAAAACCACATTACTCAAGAAACACACAAGAAGCTGCTGGCGCTGGCAGAAGCCTGTGATGTGCCAGCGAAATTTAATGCCTTGTTTTCTGGTGAAATCGTCAACACCACAGAGCAACGCCCAGCTCTGCACAGCGCTTTGCGCTATCAGGGCAGCGAGCCCATCATGGTTGAAGGCCGTGACGTGATGCCTGATGTACGTGATGTGCTGAAAAGGATGGGGCAGTTTACGGATGCCGTTCGCGATGGTAGTTGGACAGGATTCACCGGCAAACCGATCACCGATGTCGTCAATATCGGTATTGGTGGCTCAGACCTTGGGCCGCTGATGGCTGTGGAGGCACTAGCACCGTTTGCGCACGAACGTTTGAGTATTCATTTTGTCTCCAACGTGGACGGCTCACACCTTGTATCAACCTTGAAGAAGGTAAACCCGGAAACCACTCTGTTTATCGTGGCGTCCAAAACATTCACCACCCAGGAAACGCTTACTAATGCGCAATCTGCGCGCAGCTGGTTTCTGGACAGCGACGCCACAGAGGCTGATGTTGCCAAGCATTTTGCGGCGCTATCAACCAACAGCGAGGCCGTATCAGCATTCGGCATCAATACAGACAACATGTTTGGCTTCTGGGATTGGGTAGGCGGTCGCTATTCCTTGTGGTCGGCGATTGGTTTAACGCTGGCATTGTCCATCGGTATGAAGCGGTTCGAGCAATTTCTCAGCGGTGCCTACGAGATGGACCAGCATGCGCAGAATGCCCCGTTAGCGACAAACTTGCCGGTCACACTTGCCCTGCTTACAGTTTGGTACAACAATTTCTGGGGTGCGCCCAGTCACTTGATTGCGCCTTACGATCAATATCTGCATCGCTTTCCCGCCTACCTGCAGCAGCTGACGATGGAGAGTAACGGCAAGTCTGTTCATCACGATGGCACGCCTGTGGAGATGGCCACCGGACCGGTCGTCTGGGGCGAGCCTGGCACCAATGGGCAACATGCCTATTTCCAGCTGGTGCATCAGGGTACGCATCTCATTCCTACCGATTTCATTATGGCGTTGGAAAGCCTGAACCCCTTAGGCATTCATCAAGAACTATTGATGGCAAATTGCTTTGCTCAATCAGAAGCGCTGATGATGGGTAAAAATGCTGAAGAGCTAAGCGCTGACATGAAGCTCAGTGGCGCCAGTGATGATGAGATCGCACGTTTGAGTGGACATCGTACTTTTCAGGGTAATCGCCCCAGCAACACGCTATTGGTACAACAATTGACGCCCAAAACCCTTGGTGCACTTATCGCTCTTTATGAGCAAAAAGTGTTTGCAGAAGCGGCCATCTGGGACATCAACCCTTTTGATCAATGGGGTGTAGAGCTTGGTAAAGCCCTTGCCAAATCCATTCACGAAGAAATTCAGGGCGGCTCAACGGTAGACAAGCACGATGCGTCTACCAATGGGCTGATTAATCGCGCATTAAAAATGACTAATTTGCAAGCCTGACACCATGGCTCAGAAAAAGAAAAAAAATTCCAAGAAAGAGTTGGCCGCAACTGCCGCTTTTGTTCCTGAGAATATAGAAGAGCTACCGCTTAGCGAGTATACCGAGAAGGCGTACCTGGATTATTCCATGTACGTTATCCTGGATCGGGCCTTGCCGCATATTGGCGATGGTCTGAAGCCTGTGCAGCGGCGGATCATCTATGCGATGTCCGAGCTTGGTTTGTCGGCAGCCAGCAAGCACAAGAAATCTGCGCGTACTGTGGGTGACGTGCTGGGTAAGTTTCACCCGCATGGTGATAGTGCCTGTTATGAGGCCATGGTGCTGATGGCGCAGCCCTTTACCTACCGTTACCCATTGGTGGATGGCCAGGGCAACTGGGGTTCTCAGGATGACCCCAAGTCGTTTGCTGCCATGCGCTATACCGAATCACGCTTAACGCGATTCTCACGTACCTTGCTGCAAGAATTAGGGCAGGGTACGGTGGATTTTACGCCTAACTTTGATGGCACTTTGAATGAGCCTTCGCTACTGCCTTCGCGTCTGCCACACATCCTGCTAAACAGTACCACCGGCATTGCAGTTGGTATGGCCACGGATATCCCGCCGCATAACTTAACTGAAGTGGGCCGGGCCTGTATTCATCTACTGGACAAACCGTCGGCCAAGCTCGAAGACATGATGCAGTACATCGTTGGCCCGGATTACCCGAGCGATGCGGAAGTCATATCATCCCCTGAAGACATTTTGAGCATGTATGAAACAGGCCATGGCAGTTTGCGGTGTCGTGCTATCTATGAGCGTGAAGGTACTGATGTGATCATTACGGGCCTGCCGTTTCAGGTGTCAGGTTCAAAAATTCTTGAGCAGATTGCTCAGCAGATGATTGCCAAGAAACTGCCCATGGTAGAAGATCTTCGTGATGAGTCTGATCATGAAAATCCCACCAGACTTGTCATTACGCCGCGCAGTAATCGTATCGATCTGGACAATCTGATGCAGCATCTGTTTGCCACAACCGATCTTGAACGCACCTATCGTGTCAACATGAACATGATCGGTTTGAATGGCAGGCCCTCGGTCAAACCTTTGTTGGGTATCCTGAAGGAATGGCTGACTTTCCGTATGGAGACGGTTCGCAGACGTCTCCAATGGCGCCTGGACAAGATCGTCAAGCGTTTGCACTTACTTGAAGGTTTAATGATTGCCTACCTCAATATTGATGAGGTTATTGCGATCATTCGGAACAATGACGAGCCCAAGCCTGTGCTCATGTCTCGTTTCAAAATAAGCGACGAGCAAGCTGAAGCTATTCTGGAGCTCAAGCTACGCCATCTTGCCCAGCTTGAAGAGATGAAAATTCGTGGCGAGCAGGAAGCGCTTGAAAAAGAGCGTGAAAAGCTTGAAGCCACACTGGGCTCTGAGCGTCGTATGAAGACGCTAGTCAAGAAAGAGATTCAGGAAGACATCGATACCTATGGTGATGACAGGCGCTCGCCGATTATCCAGCGCAATGCGGCGCAGGCAATCTCTGAGGCTGATTTGATTCCCAGTGAGCCTATTACCGTTGTACTTTCGGAACGCGGCTGGGTAAGAGCAGGCAAGGGCTTTGAGGTTGATCCCCTGGCGCTTAACTACAAGGCGGGTGATGCCTACCAGAGCTCTGCCCGTGGACGTACCAATCGCAGTGCCATGTTTCTGGATTCCACCGGGCGGGTGTATTGCGTGCCAGCCCATGGCTTCCCATCGGCCAGAGGTTTGGGGGAACCGATCAGTGGTCGGCTCAAGCCACCTGATGGTGCGCGCTTTATCAGTGTGATGATGGGCGACGACGATGATCGGTATCTGTTTTCTACCAGTGCAGGTTATGGGTTTGTTGCACGCCTTGGAGATCTTGTCAGTCGTAATAAGGCGGGTAAAACCGCTATTAGCGTGCCTGAAGGTGCGCTGGTGTTGCCAGCACAACGAATACGCTCGTTAACCGAAGACCGTGTGTGTGCCATTAGTAATACGGGAAGCTTATTGTCGTTTCCAATAGGCGAGTTGCCAGAAATGGCCCGCGGTAAGGGCAATAAGATCTACAGCATTCCAGGGCCCAAGTTCAAATCCAAGGAAGAGTTTATGGTGGCATTGACCGTGCTTTCGCCCAAGGAGAAACTGCGAGTTACCAGTGGCAAGCGACACACAAGCATAAAATATCGCGAACTGGAAGACTACTTGGGCACCCGAGGTCAGCGTGGCCGTAAGCTGCCACGTGGATTCCAGAATGTGTCGTCTGTGGATGTGGAGTCGTAGTCTTGTCAGTGACTTGAAGCACTCAAGCGTAGTAGCTCAGTCATCTGAGCTGCTACCTGAGGAATACTGGCTTTTCTACGCACCCACGGTTGGGTGTGCGAATTGCGCGATATGGCGCTGAGGCGTCGTTGTTGTTTCTTGCCTCGTGAGAGTGCCGGATGGCCCCATCGAGGGTTTCCCGGTCAGCACCTTGGCGATAGTAGGCAGCCGAGTGGTCCCGGGTTGTCGTGATTCCAGGCGCCAGATTATTTCATAAGCACCCATCGCCGCCGCTGACGATGTCAGGGTTTTGATGCTGATGTCTGAGGGGCTATCGATGAGCCCTCCCAATGAGCCCAGCAGTGCTCGTATGGACAATGCGTTGCTTCGAGCATCGGTTTTGTTTTGTAGCTGGACCAGAAGCACTGATCGGTGATCAGATCGGCCCAGCACGGTGGAGCGTCCCGCGTTTTGTGCCAATAAGATACCGGCTCGGTAGACAAGCAGATCCTGAAGCGTTTCACCGATACCTTTTGATCCCGACTGGCTGTGTACGTCCGGGAGTCTGATGCTCATGGCAACAAAACGTGCGTGAGGTTGGAGTGCGCGTAGCCATACTTGTAGATTTTCGGTAAAAGCTGTGCGGGTCGGTAGTCCGCACATCGTTTTGGTACTGGATGCCGATACGACGACATCCTTCAAAATCGTTGGTGCCTCAGGCTGGTTGAGCACATTCGGATCGATTTGTACCAAACGTGCTGGCCTGTCATCCAGCATCACAGTTTCAAAAATTGCTTTGTATTGCAATTTATCAGCGCTGGTAATGATCGTCTGCAGAGTGTTAGGAGCTTGCATATCGTCTAGCAGGTGGGCCGTTTCAGCAGACATCCACCGACGCCACTGCAGGGTCAGTGCAGCGTGCTCTGTGCAGTGCATCAGCTGTTCGAATAATGAGTTGGACTGGCGAATCGATGAGTCCTGCCAGAGCATCATGGCGTGCTGGTGGGCGTCGAGTACAACCTGACGTAGTGATGTTTGTTCGGCTAGCTGTTGTTTGGTTGAGGCAAGCTCCCTGACAACACCGCATTCTCGAAGCACTCTGCCAAGGCCGCGCATAAAGTCAGGCTCGCAATCGAGGGGGAGCACATCGCTTGCGCCGTGTTCGATCCAGAATGACGATTGCACTGGGTTATCGTTGGGTGTAACGACCACCACGGGTATCTCGGGGTAGCGGTTCAGGCATTCAGGTAACCGTTTTTGCTGTGCTTCAACGGCGATAATCACCACATCGAATGCTGTACTCTCAAGCAAGGCGGACAGCTTCACTGGTTTGTCTGTAACCGCACAGGCAGGAACTACTCTAGCCGGCGCGCAGGCGCGGATCTGCGACTCCAGCTCATCGTGATCGTTTGCGAAGAGTAGGCAGTCGAGTCTGACGGAGATGTCTGATCCCATGTCGATAGCTAGTTAGCGGTAACGGTTGAGCATAAAGTGTAGAGAGTTTGACAGATTTTTTCGGTGTTTTTGATGTTGTATGAGTACCTGAGACATTGTCACTGACAATTGGCTTACTCCTCTGAGACCCGTAGTCGGTATAATGCGCGCCTACTAGGTTGAGTTACAAAGGCGGCAGGCAATGGCAAACTACGGCACAAATGAATTCAAGGGTGGTTTGAAGATCATGCTCGACGGTGATCCTCACTCCATTGTCAGTAACGAATTTGTTAAGCCAGGCAAGGGGCAGGCATTTGCTCGTACCCGTGTGCGCAACCTGAAAACCGGCCGTGTTGTCGAGCGCACGTTTAAATCGGGCGAATCAGTTGAATCTGCTGATGTTATGGATACCAGCATGCAGTATCTGTATTCCGACGGTGAATACTGGCATTTCATGAACCCTGAAACATTCGAACAACTGGCTGCCGATAAAACAGCGGTTGGTGAGGCTCACTTGTGGCTGATGGATGAAGCGGTCTGCGAAGTGACGCTGTACAACGGCCAACCACTCGCTGTCACACCCCCAAATTTTGTGGAAATGTCTATAAAAGAGACCGATCCGGGGCTACGTGGTGACACCGCAACTGGCGGAACCAAACCCGCCTACATGGACACCGGTGCTGTTGTGAAAGTACCTTTGTTCATCGAAGAGGGCGAGAAAATCAAAATCGATACGCGTAGTGGCGAGTACGTATCGCGCGTTAAGTAGCGTTCAAGTATTGTTGTTTAGGCAGGCAAGAGTCCTATGAGTCCGTCGACGGTGGACGCCTGTGTGCCTGCAGGGCACGCATGGAGGCCAACTGCATCACCGGCGGCTTTGCGTCAGGCTGCACAGTTAAGAGCGGCCATTCGCGAATGGATGCAGCAACACGATGTACTGGAGGTTTACACGCCGCCTTTATCATTTGCCGCCAATACTGACCCGCAGGTTGAGAGTCTGAGCGTTGCCTCTCCCTCTGTTTCTCAGGGCAGTGCTTCTCACGGCACCGCTCCTGAGGGGCGAGGCTATCTGCATACCTCCCCGGAATTTGCCATGAAGCGCGTGTTATGCGCCTACCCGGAGACAGATATCTACCAGATTGCCACGGTTTTTCGTGCTGAGGTGCAGGGTAGGTTCCATGTAAGCCAGTTCACCATGCTTGAATGGTATCGCGTGGGGATGACGCACTGGGAGCTGATGCAGGATGTTGAAGCACTGTTCACCCACCTCTGGAGTGCCTTTGGTCTTACACCACTACCGGTGGAGACATGCTCCTACTGTCGTGAGGTCCATCGACGTCTCGATGGTTGGCCGGATGATTTGAAAGGCGAGACCATACGCGACTACTTCATTAAGCATCATCGCAGTTTCCCTGAAGGGTTGGAGTCAGATGTTGCTGCGAGTCTGGATCTTTTTATGGATGAATTCGTACTTCCCGATTTTAATGAAAATGCGATCACCTTTCTTTACGAATACCCAGCCTCTCAGGCCGCATTGGCAAAAGTTGGCAACGATGCAAATGGGCTGCCGGTGGCCGAACGTTTCGAAGTGTTTATCGGTCGTGTTGAGCTTGCCAATGGCTTTCACGAACTCAGTGATGCAGCGGTACAACGAACTCGGTTCATCACCGATCTGGAGCAACGGCGCGTGCGCTCACAAGTGCCTGTGCCTATCGATGAAAATTTACTGGCGGCGTTACGTGAGGGCTTACCGGACTGCGCCGGCGTGGCGATAGGTGTTGAGCGTCTGTTAATGATCCTGGGTAACTATTCACATATTAATCAGGTGACAAGTTTTAGCGATGCAAACGCCTGACCCCTCACTAGAAGCACTTGTATTGAGAGTTCACGAGGCAGGCTGGTCTTGTTTTCACGCACTTCTGAACCCTGCGGGCTTAACCATCGAGACAGTGGGCGATGGTATACCGATCCCCGGCAGCCACTGGGGCGACGAAGAAGCCGGGTTAATCGCTCATACGGTGTATGCACGGAACGATACACCCGTGCACTCCTTGCTACACGAGTCTTGTCACTGGTTACTGATGAGCGAGCAGCGACGAAACGCTTTGCATACCGATGCCAAAGGCAGTGCTGTTGAGGAGATGGCGGTGTGCTACCTCCAGGTACTGATGAGCGATCTGGTGCCAGGCATGGGACGCTCCCGTATGTTTCTGGATATGGATCGCTGGGGATATTCGTTTAGGGTTGGTAGCACTCAGGCTTGGTTCGAACAGGATGCTGAAGACGCTTTAGCCTACCTTTCCGACAAGCTGTCCCATACGCACGGGGTCCCCGGCTTGCAGATCCCCTAACCAAGCAATGCGGTTTTCCGTTAGAACGATGATGGTGGAACCCATATTGAACCGGCCCATTTCCTCGCCTTTTGCCAATGTTGTTGTCGGTGGAGTAGAGCTTGCGTCATAGTTCTTGTTGGTGATAACCATTCGCTGTGGAGGGGTTACCAGGCCGTCCCAGACGGTTTCGATAGCGGCCACGTTCATCGCTCCCACCAACACCAGTGCCATAAGCCCATGCTCGGTTTCAAACTGCGCAACAACGCGCTCGTTGCGTGTAAACAGATCAGGCAACGCTCTGACGGTGTGTGGGCCCACGCTGAACAGCCTGCCGGGCACGTGAGTCTGTTTGAGCAATGTACCGCTTAGCGGCATGTGCAAGCGGTGGTAGTCACGAGGCGACAGGTAAATCGTGGTGTAGCTGCCGTTGCTCAGTCGTTGTGCGGCAGCAGAGTCACCACCAAGTAGTTTTTTCAGCGAATAATCAAGACCTTTAGCCTGAAACACACGGCCATCAGTGATATCGCCGATGGCTGAAATTCGTCCGTCAGCCGGGCAGGCTACTTCGTCCACGCCTGCGGCTATCGGTCTTGCATCAGGTGTTAAAGGGCGTGTAAAAAACTCATTGAAGGTGGCGTAACTTTTCAAGTCAGGGTTTACAGCATCTTGCATTTCCACGTTAAATTTGCCGGCAAACCATCGAATAACTGCTGGCGTAAGCGAGGAGCGTTGACGGGTTAACCAGTAAACCACTCGCGTGAGGGCATGCTGCGGCAAAACATACAGACTATAAGTCTTGAGAAGGTCTACAAAGCTCGCTGACATAAGGTGATTGATTTGCCGCTATTTTGCCTGTCAGGCAATGAATGTGGATGTTGTTGGGTTAGGAGGCCAGTGCCGAAAAGCGATGGCTTATTTTGTATCGTGCTTCATGCCGTCTTCCATATCGTCTGCGGAATGCTTCATGTCATGTTTCATTGTTTCGCCCATCTCGTGCTTCATGTCGCCCATGGGCGTTGCCTGGTCCAATGACAGGATGGGCACTGAAATATCAATGTCCCCTGCGCTGGTATTCAGCTTGAGATCAATGGAGTTGCCGGCAAGCAGTTTTTCGTTTAGCCCCATGAGCATGACGTGGTAGCTTCCGTGTGTGAATTTAACTGATGCACCTGGAGCAACCGTCACTGATTCCTGCTTTTGCATCTTGGCCACATCGTTTTCTACAAGACTCAGGTGGACTTCCACCTTTTTTGCAATATCACCACTGGCGTCGGTAATGATCAATGGCTCTGTGCCCGGGTTTTTAACCGTGAAATAAGCAGCAGCAACGTTTGCGCCGGGCGGTGGCTGAATAACTCGTGCATCACTGACGAGCGGCAGTTCAGCGGATGCAGTGGCAGCCATGCCAGCGCTCAGAACAACGGCCAGGGAGAGTGTTTTTAAGATGTTCACGATAAATTCTCCAGTTAATTCAGGTTAGCTTGGCGCAGCAGTCATTGTTAAAAAGTCTGCAATGATTTTTGATGCGTCATGAGGTGGCGTCACTTTGGCTCGGACACGGCGCTGAGGATCGACCAGTAGCAATGAGGCGGTATGGTCGACTCCATAGTTTTCCGGGTCATCCGCATTGGCGGTGAACGAGGCGACAATGCCCAGTGATGAGGTGAGGCTGTGCACCTGATTCACATCGCCCGTTATGCCAACAAACTCTTCATCGAAGTAGCCGATGTATTCTTTCATGATCTCTGCGGTGTCGCGTACGGGGTCGACTGAGACGAAGACGATCTGTGGCGGAGTCTGCTGCTGTTCTTCGAGTTTGGCCACCACATCTTTCATGACGTGTAATGTAATTGGACAGACGTCAGGACAATGGGTGAAACCAAAAAACACAAGACTCCATGTGTCATCAAACACATCTTGCGTGATTGGCTGACCTTCTACATCTTGCAGCTCGAATGCTTTGATGGTTCTAAAATCAGTGGGTAACGCCAGAGATGTCTGGAGGTTCTCCTGCAATGCAGCCAGGGCCGCATCATCCACGTTGCTGCTTTGCGCATCACCTGACTGTGAATCAGATGGGTCGTCTGACAGCACGCTGAAAGTGATAATGCCAGTTGCCAAGGCTGCCAGAGCAACCAGTATCAGAGGAAGTCCCTTCCCAGAGTGCGTGCCATGATGTACGGTACGGCCGGACTTCGATATCCCTGCTTTCATTGGGGTCACTTTACGGTTAGAGAAAACACTATGATTATACTGCGCCCACCGTCTGTCAGACTTATTATTTCCAGGAGATAACCGTGTTCCTGAACTCCAATCACTCGCACACCATTGAGTCAGCCATTAGGGCAGCGGCTGCTTTATTTGAGCAAAGCGCTCTGTGTTTTGGCCACGGTACCGAAACTGCTATCGATGAAGCCAGTTGGCTGATATTGCATGCTATGGGTCTGTCACCTGCCCAAGCACCTGATTATGCTGAAATTTTAAGCGAAGAGCAGGTTGCTGCCTGCAATGCTATCGTGCAAAAGCGCATCACTGATCGAACTCCAGCCGCTTATCTGACAGGCCAGGCATGGTTTGCCGGTCATTGTTTCTTGTGCGACGAGCGGGCTCTGGTGCCTCGATCCCCGTTGGCAGAGCTCATCAATGATCAGTTTTTTGGATTGTTAGATGGTGTTGAAAAACCGGCCATTCTTGATCTTTGTACGGGCGGGGGCTGTATTGCCATAGCCTGTGCTCATGCTTCTCCTGAGGCGACGGTTCATGCCAGTGATATATCCAACGAGGCGTTGGCTTTGGCTCGTGAAAACGTTGATTTACACGGGTTGCAATCCAGAGTGCAGCTGCTCCAGGGATCATTGTTCGACCCGTTATCCGAGCGTTACGATCTCATTGTGTCAAATCCACCGTACGTGGATGCTCAGGATATCGCCAGCATGCCAGACGAGTTTTCACATGAACCGATGCTAGGGCTGGCCGCTGGTAGGGACGGGCTGGACCTCGTACGCATCATGCTGCGTGATGCTGCCGACTATCTCAAACCAAACGGTCTTTTGGTTGTTGAGGTTGGTAATAGCTGGCAGGCGCTGGAGCAGGCCTATAGTCATCTGGATTTTGGCTGGGTAGAGTTCTCCAACGGCGGACATGGCGTGTTCGTGCTAAGTCGTGATGCTCTATAAACGTCGCGCAAGGCCTGAAGCGATTGATATGTAAGCATGCGGCTGACCTTACGATCAGCCGAGGCTGGTGCCGGCGCTATGGTAAGCGAAGTTTCAATTGGAAGAACAGTACAGCGTTGTTCCGTTGATCGGCAAAGTCCACTTGTGGCGAACCGCTTAGATTGATAACGGCTGTGTCATTGAGGCGAAACTCAACAGCTGGGAATGGCACCACTTTGGTTTCGGGTTCTGCATTCTTTCTAAATTGCTTGTGCAAGACAGTTGCGCCGACCAAAAAGCGCAGCTTGCCGTAGAATTTTGGCTTGGAAGCGTAGTTAATACCGGCATAGGAGGATTGAAAGCCGAAACTGTCGGACAGCGTTCCAACGTGAAATCCCAGCTTACTGGACGGAGAATATTCCCAACCGATGCCGGGAGTGAACGCGTTTCTATCGTCGAAATTCTCGAAATGCAGTGCGATGGTGTTTAGTACTAGGAACCCATCGTTTGCCTTGGCGCTGCTTGTGGTGCCAAACAGAAGACAAACAGCTAGTACACTAGCTACTGCAAGTTTCTGAGTTACTGCTTTCATTCAAATTTCCCCTGATACTGCCCGTTACACTGGATGTAATGCTTGTCTGCGCAAGCTGTTGGATACTCGCTGCCGACCTGCGTCAGCAACTTGAGGCGGACTTTAACGGGGGAATAACGTCAGTGCAAATGCCTAGAAGAAAACCAAAACACTATAAATATCAGTGACTTAAGTTATTTTTTTTGAGCTAAAAAATCGATGATCATCGCGCGGCAGAGGTAAGTGGCTGTAATTAAAGGTGTTTTTTGTGTGCCTGAGCCTTGACCATAAGGTTCGTAAAGCGAGAACCACCTTTGAGTTTGCGTGAGCAACAACAGCGAACTGTGAATTACCTAACGCGGCATTGATTGAAGCTAATCATCAGAGATCGAAAAATACGGTCTCGTTTTCACCTTGCAGCTGAATGTCGAAGCGATAGATCAGCTTGCCGTGTTCTTTAGGGATATCAGCGGATAGCGTGGTGATCGGGTACTACTCGTTTTGTAATTCGGGGTCAGAGCGGCGAATAGCCATTCCTGTTTCAAATTTATTGGCCATAAGATGTCTTGTCAATGAAACTGCCCAGCAGCGCTGCATAGTCGGCGGGTTTGTCGACGCACGGCAGGTGCCCTGCGCCTGTGATTACATGACACTGTGCGTCCGGTATGAGATTGATAGTGGCTCTGACCGATTCAGGGGGGCTAGCAGCATCCTCACTACCTGCGATTCCCATAACCGGCAATCGAAGCGCCGCAGTGCTCTGTCTCAAATCTGCCTCAGCGATTGCATGACAACAACCTGTATAGCCGCCCGCCGAGGTGTGCTCAAGCAAGTTACGCCAACCAACAGCCTCAGAACTGTCAAGAAATTCGGAGCTGAACCAGCGTGACAAAATCATGTCTGCCATAGACGACATGCCGCCGGATTCAATAGCTGCAATGCGCTGTTGCCAGATGGTTGAATCACCCATTTTGGCAGTTGTGTTGGATAGCACCATGGCGCTTATAAGATCAGGTCTGCGTGAAGCCAGCACTTGCCCAATCATCCCTCCGATGGATATTCCGACAAACAGAGAGTCTTTGATCTGTAAAAGGTCGAGAAACTGTTCGGTGTCGGTGACAAGATCAGTTATCTGATAAGGGCCTTCAGGGGTAGACGACAGTCCGTGGCCTCGTTTGTCAAAGCGGATGAATCTAAAGTGTTGCGGCAGTAATGGCAGCAGCTTATCCCACAAGCGAAAATCTGTGCCCAGAGAATTGGCAAAAACGATAGGGCGTCCATCGGGGTTGCCGTCTTCGCGCCAGTGCAAGTGGACTTTCTGTAGTGAAGCGATATTCATTGGTGGGGTAGTCCGACGTGGTTATCAGCTAGCATAGTGTAGTAGCGAATCAGGTTTGCATTGCGCATAGAGCACAGGGCAAAAACCTGGGGCGAGGAGGCGTAAATAGGCTAAGGATAAACCGGTGGGGTTTCAGACAGAATGCCCTGCCAGCCGAACGGATACACTTTTCTGAGCTAGAGGTAATATCTAGCTTGCTTAGGCCGATGGTTATAAGACTAAGCTATCACATGTCTGCGGTAAGCTAAATACTTGAATGCTGAAGCCTTGCGGCGATAAGATAGCCGTAATCCATTTTGAGTTGACCCATCATGTACAGAGCACGTGGCAATGAATTTTGAACTGACGGAAGAACAGCGCGCCATTCAGGACATGGCACTGGCATTCGGAGAAGCTGAAATAGCCCCGCATGCTGCGCGCTGGGATCAGGAGGGCACAATCCCGAAAGAGCTTCTGCGTAAAGTTGGTGAGCTGGGTTTTGCTGGCATTTATGTGTCTGAGGAGTTTGGTGGTTCTGCGCTATCACGGCTGGATGCTGCGCTGATTTTTGAGGCTTTGTCCAAGGCTTGCCCGTCAGTGGCTGCATTCATCTCGATTCATAACATGTGCGCCTGGATGATTGATCGTTATGGGTCAGATGAGATGCGTGAGCGTCTGCTGCCCTCAATGTGCTCTTATGAAAAAATTGCCTCCTATTGCCTGACCGAACCTGGTTCGGGTTCTGATGCAGCAGCACTGCGTACCCGCGCAACACAGGTGGGTGATGCATGGTCGTTAAGTGGTACCAAGGCCTTTATTTCGGGCGGAGGGTACTCTGACTTATACATCACGATGTGCCGCACTGGTGGTGATGGTTCATCAGGTATCTCAACGGTGGTTGTAGAAGACGGCACCAAGGGTTTAAGTTTTGGTGCGCCAGAGAGAAAGATGGGCTGGCGCTCGCAACCCACGGCCCAGGTACAATTTGATGACTGCCACGTTGCTGGTAACAATTTGCTGGGTGATGAAGGTGCAGGTTTTCGTTACGCCATGTCTGGACTTGACGGTGGACGGCTCAATATATCGGCATGCTCGCTGGGTGCTGCACAACATGCTTTAGACAAGAGTGTTCAATACACAGCTGAGCGTCGTGCTTTTGGTAATTCAATCGACAAGTTACAGGCATTGCAATTCAAAATGGCAGATATGGAGATCAACCTTCAAGCCTCCAGAGCGTTGCTCTACAAGGCCGCCTGGAAGCTTGACCAGCAAGCTCCGGATGCTGGTAAATTTTGCGCAATGGCAAAACGCTTTGTTACAGATCATTGCTTTGATGTGGCCAACGATGCGCTTCAATTGCACGGTGGCTACGGCTATCTTGAGGACTATGGTATCGAGAAAATCGTGCGCGACATAAGAGTGCATCAGATACTGGAGGGCACTAACGAGATTATGAGAATGGTCACTGCCCGAGCGTTGATGGCAGAGCATGCCAACTGATGGTGTCGACATTTAATAAGGATACGGATACGGATAAAGCGATTGTGAGCGAGACAGCAACTAAAGCTGAGGTCATGGTTAGAGTTGAAGGGCGAGTAGGGCGTTTGACGTTGTGCCGTCCACAGGCTTTGAATGCTCTGTCACATGAGATGGCATTAACCATCGAGTCAGCGCTGTTGCGCTGGCAAACCGATGACAGCGTTTCTCTGGTATTAATTGATGCGATTGGAGAAAAGGCATTCTGTTCTGGAGGCGATGTAGCAGTGCTATACCATCAGGGGGTTGCTGGTGATATCGAAAGTTTCCGACAGTTCTTTCGCGATGAATATCGGCTTAATGCGCTAATCGATGGTTACCCCAAACCGTATGTTGCGATCATGGATGGTATTGCGATGGGCGGTGGTATCGGAATTTCTGCCCACGGATCACACCGTGTTGTTACCGAGCGAAGCAAGCTTGCGTTGCCTGAATGTTCTATAGGGTTGGTGCCGGATATTGGTGCTACGCATCTGCTGTCACGATCACCTGGATACCTCGGTGAGTTTCTTGCACTCACAGGGGAACGGTTTAATGCTAGCGATGCGCTTTTTGCAGGTTTTGCGGACTACTATGTACCCGTCGATCGCCTTGATGCACTGAAGAGTGCATTAATTGAATCCGGTGACGTCGATGTCATTGATATTTATAACGAGTCACCACCAACAAGTTCCGTGCTTGCCGATATTGAACACAAGATTAATAGTGTGTTCGGCGCTGAATCGTTGGCTGACGTGCTAAGTAATCTGGAAAAACTTGAAGATGATTGGGCAGTGTCGGTTGCAAAGAAAATAGCCTATTCATCACCCTTGTCGCTACGGTTGTCATTTGATCTAGTGCGAGAGGCTCGTGCAATACCCGGCATCGACAACGCACTTGGCCGAGAGTACCGTTTCGTATCGCGTGTCATGGAGTCTGGCGATATCCTCGAAGGAATACGTGCGGCGTTAATTGACAGAGATCGAAACCCTTCCTGGAAACATTCGTCGATTGATGTGATTCCTCAAGAATTGATTGATTTGTTCAAACAAGACGCTCCCGGGGGCAACCTGGTTTTAAAGCCATCGCTAGAGGTAGGTACATGAATATTGGATTTATAGGATTAGGCAATATGGGTGCGCCGATGGCAGCTAACCTGGCTGCTGCCGGGCACAAGGTGTTTGGCTACGATACCGCTGATATCAGTGTGGCAGGTGTTACGTCGGTTCCTGTTGTTTCGGAGGCCGTCAGTGGTATGGACGCTGTCATCACCATGCTGCCAGATGGGCGCGTTCTGGAAGCTGTTTACGCGCAAATCATACCCCTTGCCAAGCCTGGTGCGCTTTTTCTCGATTGTTCAACGGTTGACATGGTGAGTGCCAAATCAGCACACAACCAGGCTGCTGACGCCAAATTATTGTCCGTCGATGCTCCGGTCTCTGGTGGCATTGGTGGCGCTACCGCAGGTACGTTAACGTTTATGGTGGGCGGTGCGGCAGATGCGTTCGATACGGTCAGCCCGTTACTGAACATCATGGGTAAGCGCGTTGTGCACTGCGGTGAGGGCGGTGCAGGTCAGGCGGCTAAGATCTGCAATAATATGTTGCTGGGGATTTCCATGATAGGCACCTGTGAAGCGTTTGCATTGGGTGAGAAGCTGGGACTGGATGCAGGCAGGTTGTTTGAAGTCATGTCTACTTCATCGGGTTCATGCTGGTCGGTTAACACCTACTGTCCAGTGCCGGGTGTTGGTCCGACAAGTCCAGCTGACAACGACTACACACCGGGCTTTGCAGCCGAGCTGATGCTAAAGGATTTGCGTCTTAGTCAGAGTGCAGCAGAGCAGGTTGATGCCAACACACCGATGGGTTTGAACGCTACAAAATTGTATGAGCAGTTTGTAGAGCAGGAAGGTACCGGTAAGGATTTTTCTGCCATGTTACCTAAAATTGCTGAAAGCACTAGAGGACAATCCAATGACTGAGCAAGCTACGGATACTTGCGTGCACGTAACGCGCGAAGGGCGGGTTGTTATCCTTACCCTAGATCGGCCTAAAGCGCTGAATGCACTCAATGCGCAAATGCTTCAGGAGCTTACCGAAGCCATGGTGCCTCTGGATAATGATCCAGGCGTAGGCTGTTTTATCATCACAGGTTCTGCAAAGGCATTTGCTGCTGGAGCGGACATCGCGGAAATGCACCCCAGGACCTACCCCGATGCGTTTCTTAGCGACATGCTAAGAGGGTGGGAGGCTATAGCGCAACTGCGAACTCCCAAAATAGCGGTAGTGTCAGGGTATGCATTGGGTGGCGGTTGTGAATTGGCGATGATGTGCGATACGATTTACTGCGGTCAATCAGCACGCTTCGGGCAGCCTGAGATCAAGCTCGGCGTCATTCCTGGAATGGGCGGATCGCAACGTTTGACACGGCTGGTGGGCAAAAGTAAAGCGATGGATATGATATTGACCGGACGCATGATGGATGCTGAAGAGGCCAAAGAGGCAGGGATTGTTGCGCGCATATATCCTGACGAGGCGTTGCTGGATGCCGCTAAGGAGGCAGCTGCTGAGATAGCGTCTTATTCCAAAACAACTGCGATGGTTGCACGAGAAGCTGTGGATAGAGCGCTGGAGAGCTCGCTGAGTGAGGGTCTATTGTTTGAGCGCCGGATATTTCAATCACTGTTTGCTACGGACGATCAAAAAGAGGGAATGAGTGCATTCATTGAAAAACGCCAGGCAGACTTCAAGCGCTGAGATTTATTGCGGGTGGCTTCTAGCCTGTAGTTATTGCCGTGTGTCTTCTAGTGTCGGCTTACTAGTCTCGTCTAGCATCCTGAGTGCAAATTACCTGATTTGTTAAAGAACTCACGCATTGAATCGCTAACTGAGGACTTTAGTCACAAAAGGACTGTGTCTCTGGATGAGCAATCTGGCACAGCTACAGAAATCCTCAAACGATTCTGATGAGCTAGAAACCCAAAATAACATGGGTGATATGCGGGCCGACCAGGCGGGCCTGCTAGCGCTGATGTTAGACGTATCGGAGGCCACTTCAGAAGAGAGTGCGCTTGATGCGCTGGTGGGTGCAGTCCAGCATCATTTTGGATGTTATCAAGTAGCTGTAGCACTTGCAGAACAAGGCGATCTGCAATTGCGTGCCTTATCGAAGCAGGCATTTATCGATGCATCCTCTAGTGAGTCGAAGCTGCTCGTGGATGCCATGCAAGAGGCATGTGACCGTGAAGTCGTCATTCGCTGGCCTATAGTTTCTGCTAAAAAAAGACGAGACTTTGGCGTGCTTGTTGCGCATCGCTCTTTGGCGGGTAGGCGCAGCTCCATTGCTTATTGCAGCTTCCCTATTTATCACGAGCAAAAGCTGCTTGGTGCGATGCTTCTTGAGCGCCAGGACGGCTTTGTTTTCTCAGAAGATCA
>JALZVU010000035.1 GCA_023301795.1 Granulosicoccus sp. | reverse complement strand
GGTGGCGTAGCGGATATTCAGTGGATCCATGAGCAGCACACCGTCATACTGCATCTTCTTCATCTGACGCCGTACACGATCCAATCGGTAGCGCCTCATCGCTGGCAGGTCTGGTAACTCCAGACCATCAGCTTGCCACTGGGCCACCAAGTCAGCACCAGGGCCAAGGTTTAGATGATGTAGATCGGTGGCTGCACGATTTACTTCACGTGACGCGTCAGCAAGGCTTGCAGCGATTCGACGGGACTTTAGGGGTTTTGACGTCATTGGCTATCGATGTGCTCGGCACAACTTGGGGGAGGCTAGGAGCCTGCGCGGTAGAAACTTTCGAGCGAGAGTAATTCCATTTTGAGTCGATTTTTTCGCTCGTTTGAGGAGCTTAGCGGGCCTAAGTGACGATAACGAGCGGGAAAAGCGGCCAAAATGGGATTGCTTGTAGCCGGAATGTTTCTATCGCGCAGGCTCCTTGTGCTTAGGTTATAAAGCCTTTTGCGTGGAGTGGCAATAGACTATCAGTTGTGCAAGGGCTCGCCTCTTCCTATCGCCAGATCGCATGGCTGACAATTATCGTTCAATGTCGGTGCACAGAAAGTTTCGCCGTACCTGAATCGATGCGAGATTGCGAGTCTCTCCTTCACTGAAGGTGCAATTATCATAGTAGGCAAAATGACTTCGACTGCTGCTGACGATAGCCACGAGATCAGAGATCGACTTACCTGTAGCCAACTTGCTTTTAGAGGCACGCCGTTTGCTAGCAAGGTCATTTGAAGCGCCACCGCTTACCCAGAGCTCACCGTTGTCGTTATACCAGGCAAAATGCATGTCATTGTTTGACGATACGTGAATCAGATTATCCAGTGTGTAGACAGGGTCTATCTTCGACGGATACAGGCTGCGATCACTATCCATATTGGAGCTGTTGCCACGCATCGCCCACAGCCCCTGGTTACGCTTAAACCATGCGAAGTGAAGGTTATTATTGGCAGAGATGTCAAAGACGTCTTCAAACTTCCGAGTTCCATCCAGTGAGGACACATAGAACTTCTTGTCACGATCGAAATCCTGACTGTTGCCGGCAGTGACATATATTCCGGGGTAGTAGGCAAAATGATGATCGTCATTGGCTGACAGGTGCTCGGCACGAAACCCCACTGTTGCATAAACGAAGGCATCAAACAGTATGCGCGTCAGTTGGCTTGATGAAAATTCCGGACTGTTGATGACAGCTGCCGCGTAGTGTTTGTCCGGCAGTGGAATAAGGGCGGCCCGGTAGTTCTTGAACGTCCCACCGTGAAACGGCCATGCAGACTGACCAGTCTGCTCCTCAAAAACAGAGTCGTTGAGCACCTTTGAAAAAACCAGCCTGTCATCAATATCGTCTGGCCGCATCATGCGCTTTCGAATGCCGTTACCCACCAGTTTGTTCGTATGACCGAAGACCTTGGCGAACTGCGCAAACTGACGTGCACTGAAAAAGAAGCCCCCTTGTGGAGCACAAGCACTAGGCCGTGGAAAATACCCGTTGGATCGCGAACGACCTGGGTAGGACTTGGTAAAACTTCTCGACCCGATCTCATCATGGGGATTGCAGACAGGCTTCTGCCCAGAGAATATTTCTTTGAAGAAACGCCTGTTCATGTAATTCTTGTACATGTTGTTGTACACAGGCAGGATCGCATCAAAATAGGCTCTTCTGCCTGCAGCATAGCCATGCTCAGCCTCCTGCCAGGCCGTTGCATTCGGATAAGCAATCATTGGAATGAACAGACGCATCAACGAGATATTGGTGTTGTTATAGTCACGTCTACCCGTACCCGGATTGGTTGAACCCTTGTGCAATGCCCATTCTATGTTGGTCCATCCATCAGGGCGATCATTGGTTTCCTGCACAAGACCTGATTTATGGGTTAGCAGATGTCTAAACGTAAGCCCTCTCAATTTGCTCTGATATTGACGGCGTAGTCGCGGAGGCAGGAAACGCCGTACCTCCGTATCAAGTTGCTGATTAACAGTGCCACTGCCTATCGGGTGTTCGCGAAGCATGTGGAGAAATGCCACACCCGTTATGACCTTGCTGACCGAGCCGATATTACTGTAAACACTGGTGGTCATCGGCACGTTACCATCGGAGGGATGTTGGGCGTAGCCGCCTGCACCATGAGCCTTGGTTTGCCCTGGGGCTACAAGGGTAAACGAATACCCCTGGACACGATCTTTCAAGCGTGAATGGACAAAGTGTTCAAACTTATCCGGATTGACTTCGCGTACGTCACCGGCACGAGCTTGAGAGAGAAACACCATCATCAATAATGCACCCACCATGGTGATGCAGATCGCATGTATACCGAATGAGTTGATTGGTACAAATGAGTTGTTGTTCATTGCTACACCTCAGAATCAAATGGACGATAGCTTCTAGTAACAACGTCATCTGTAACACAAACAGCACACGGTTTCATCCGACAAATGCGGGCTTTTGCCTAAAGTATAGGATGCAGTAACGATTCATTGAATTCAGAGGACGTGCTGAACTGGACGATGCATGGAATCACTCCATCCATTGGCGACCCTTTTTTCAATATTTGATTCTGGCTGCCAATACAAGAGAATTTAATAGACGTTTGAGTACTGACAAGTCAACCAATTTATCTCAGCTTATCTCCAAGAATATCTGCCTGCTACGCTGCAGCACCTTTCCAAGACGCAAAGGCGCCCATTCGAAGTGATCGATAATTATCTGCGCACATCTGACGAAGCCTCAGACTAAACAGGTTATACACCGCTGAATAGACACTCAGAAAACGTTGCACTTGTTGATCAGACTTAAATCCACGCATACCTCGGTCCCAAACTTTGGTCGGTTGGCCGGAAAGCTCGGCTAGATTATTTGGATGCTGGGACGAATCATGAGTGGTCCCAGTTATCAATTCCTGATGCGCAACACCATAATTTCTCAAGAAGTCAGTGGCACAATTCGCGGCTCTTTACGATGCACCTTCAATAGTCGCTTAAAGAATCGCTTTGCCACTACACTATTGCGACGTCTCTAAAGAAACACATCAATGACTTCACCATCCTGGTCCACCGCTCGCTACAAGTAGTCTCGCTTACCGCGGATGTTTACGAAAACGCCATCAATATAGAAAGTATTTCCGAATCCTTGATGGAGTCGTTTGAGTCTTCGTGAATATGCCGGTCCGAATTTATGGCACCAGAGCCGATTGGATTCGTAACTAACGATAATGCCCCGTTCAGCTAAAAGATTCTCTATTTCTCTTTGACTGAGACTAAAGCGATGAGAGCGTTGCCCTACTTCAAAGAAGGCCAATCAGTGTGACGAACAGTGGATTGAGTACAGCATTCACGCTCTAAACGTTGCCGGCAGGATCGACAAATTGTCATGCATATCAATCAGTACCGAGTTTTGGTAGGGACAGCTTTGAGGATAGATCGAGCAGACCGATGTAATGCTGCCGTCCCTGGCAAACACTAAATTATATTGCTAGATATCAAATTTTGACCAAGCTAACTGCAACATCGAATTTGGAGTTGTTTATAACAATGACTATGGAATCTGATAGCCAATCACCATCGGTTATGGTGCCACTGTTATCTGCGTCTATATGCACGGCTACATTAATTGTTGCTTTTGGGTCAACTACTTGAAGATCAAAAGGAACCGCAATTGTTGACTGAGCGTTCAACAAAGCAGACGCAGGCGCTGACGCTTTGGCTAGCTCCACGGATGGCTGATCTTGAAAAGTAATATCCTCTAAAGTGATGATCGCTGTACCTGTGAGCTCAGTGCCCTCAGGTACGATGATCGTTACAATCACCTCGCTCCCGGATAGTACAGATTGATTATCCTTTACTGACAAGGCCAGCTTGTCAGCATGTGTACTGGCAACTCCTAACCACAGAAATACAAGTAAGAATGTGCCAATAACAAGCCTTGTCAGTAAAATTCTCATTTTTTCATTATCGTGCGGTTACAGTGACACTGGTTCTGGACGTCGTTCCACCAGCGGCAGAAGTGGACCGCGCAAACGCCGTTAGCGTGTACGTTGATCCACGTCGCAGTCCAAAACCAAAGTCATAAGAAGATCGAGATTCAGTTCTGGTGGCAAGTCTGTTACCACCACGACTTATAACCAACGTAACCGATGCGATTCCATCACCATCGGAAGTACCCACATCGGAATCGTAGGCACCCACTTTTATCTCACCATAGCGGGTAAATCTTGGTATTGATCCACCATCAACTAGACTTTCAAACGCAACAAAAGGTGCACTATTAGCTGGCGGCGTTGGTGTTGGTGTTGGTGTTGGCGTTGGCGTTGGCGTTGGCGTTGGTGTTGGTGTTGGTGTTGGTGTTGGTGTTGGTGCTGGTGCTGGCGCAGGCGTGGAGTTTCCAT
>JALZVU010000034.1 GCA_023301795.1 Granulosicoccus sp. | reverse complement strand
CTCGTTGAAGCTGTCAGTTGATAACAACACTTCGGCAAACAGGTTAACTGCCTCAATGGTGAATCGGCGATCAGGGCCAGCATCGATAATTCGACCCAATGTATCAAGAACGTAACGTTCAGCCAGCTGTGTCTTGTCGGAAGGTCCGCGCAGACGAGGCACCGCCAACAACAAACGTGCAGGCAAAGGCAGGTCTGCAAACCGCGTTTGCTGGACAATAGCCTTGGTGGCAGACTGCGCTAGCGCTCTTGGTGAGCGAGACAACTGCTCGATCGAAATATTCACAGGATGCATAAAACCCTCCGACAGCAATGTTCATTAATGTAAATGATTCTCATTGCCATCATAGTGAAATTTTGTGCAGCTGTCAGTATTTATTTACTCGTTACATGGCAATAACTGTTGACCGTCAATCATCCTCACTACAGGCAGCAGCCCAGGGGCTATTGGGGTGAGACACCCCAACGTTCGGTACATCTTTGCTACTCGATTGGACTATTGAGGGTATGGCGAATTGCACGGGATGCACACTGTCGGTTGTTACGTGCACCGGATGGTGTTTTGCGATGGCAGCGGCAGTGGCCCCATCAGCGCTATTGCTAACGATTACTGTGGGTGTGCTGGCATCGATACGCGGCGCATGGATGGCAGCGTCGGGCGATTCTTGTCTATCGATCATCCTTGATAAAAGCTGGGCGACTGCTGGGAAAATCTGGCGACCTCCCGCTGCACCAATGGCTATTTCCGGTTTGCCATCAAGAGTCGTAATGGCGGGCGACATATTGGACAACGGCGTTGCGCCTGCGGCAATGGAATTGGGCTGCCCGGGACGCGGATCAAACCACATCATGCCGTTGTTCATGGTGAGCCCCAAGGATGGCGCCACCACCTTGGAGCCAAAGCGTGACAACAAGGTATTTGTGAGCGACACCATATTGCCAGTGCGGTCAACAACTGACAGATGCGTGGTGCAATCATCACCAGCTGCAGCATGACCCATTGATTTCAACCGAGACGTGTAGGCGTTCCGAATAGCGTTAGCGTGGTGCGATGCAAACGTGGCTTCATCAACATTTTGCATGTCATGCGCTTCAAGCTCTGAAAATGCAGCCAGCATACTCGGGCCACCGGAGAGCCCCGGCATGGTATGGATTACTCTGTCACGATAGGGTGCACGCGCAGTGCTTGACCATACCGCTTGATAATCGGATAAATCTTCTGGGCAAATTTTCGACCCAGCTGCGTGAAGATCGGTCACTAGCTGCTCAGCAATCTGCCCTTCATAGAAATCTCGTGCGCCCCGCTCAGCCAGGCCGCGCAACATGCGGGCGTAATCTGGCATGGGCAACAAAGATACTGATGGCTCTCTGGGATCAAAGGTTCGGTTTTTTGGTGACAGGAAAAGGTTGGCCGCATGTTCGTTAGCTGATAGCCCATCTCTGTCAATGGTAAAAGCAAGCTCTGCAAACCAATCTACACGCATGCCACGATCCGCTAGTGCAATGGCTGGTTGTAATACATGCTGCCAGCTCATGGAGCCATAACGCTCAAGCGCTTGCGACAAACCTGCAACGGCACCCGGGACGCAAATTGACCAAGGACCCATCAGGTTACGGTTATCTTTTACTGACGGCCAGTTAAACCAGTCACCGTCTTCACCGTCTGCCAATGGGTAGTCCTCACCATCCGTCGCCTTCAGTGCACGCATGTTGAAATCCAGTGCATCAACTTGACCGTCTGCGCTGGCATGCAACAGGAACCCACCGCCGCCAAGCCCTGACAACCAAGGTTCAACCACCGAAAGGGCAGCTGCTGTAGCGACAGCTGCGTCCATGGCATTACCACCTTCACGCAAGATGGTAGCCCCTGCGCCTGCCGCCTCGTAGTGTTGCGCAGCTACGACTCCACCGCTTGATGACACTTGAGGTTTGCGCACTGTCCACGTTTGATGCAATGGCATCACGGCGCCCAACGTTTGGCATTCTCTCTGGCAAGCCACGCCGCCAGCTGTTCATTCAGATGTTTAAGTGTCTCGATAATCATTGCTCTCACGTCTTGCTGATCATCTCGTGGAACTTCTTGCTCAACAATGTCACCGACGCCCTCACCAACCGTTGCGATACTCCCGTAGACCCCTGAATGTTGCAGCAGCCAGCGTTGCATGGTGCAGCGCGCAATATCAGGAAACAGATCTTCTAGTTTAGCAAGGGAAAAGCCACTGGGATTGATTGCTGTGGTCTCAACGAAAGGCATGTTATTTGCAATTTTCTCAGGGTTGGAGCGTGCAAATTCCATAGTGAGAATGGTTAAATTGATACTACATCAACACAATTAGTCGCGCCATCACAGTGGCGCGATTAACAAATTAGTTTGTACAGTGATATCCAGTCAGACATCAACCGGATATCACAGCTTCAGGCGTTTACGACAATACGCGCTTCAGCGCAGGCACTCTCGATAGCAACAGATAATCTATTGCCAACACAGCCAACAGAGTAAGTCCCGCCATCGGAAAGAATAGCGATATAGCCAAGCCGGTAACAGCAGCGCCTTGCCACAGTGGTAGATTCTTAGGCATGGGCGGTGCCACCAGACGCCCAGCAGCAGTTGGACGTCGTTTCCACCACATTAACGTGCCACTAACGCAAAGAAAAATCACTGACAAACAGAACACGGTGTTCAACGCAAGATTCCATATTCCCAACGTGCCCATGTGGAATCCAATACCAACAGCCATAGCCTTACCGGCAAGCGAATAATCTTCAAAGCGAACATCAGCTAAAACCTCTCCGCTGTATTGATCAACATGTACGGTTCGATCTGTTGTGGCTTTGGTGCTATCCGAACTCATCGAGTCTCTACTGATAGTCCAAACACCTTGGGAACCCATAGGTAAATTAAGCTGAAAACGTTGATCAAATCCTAGCGTACGCGCAAAGGTAGCAGCACTATCTATCGTTACTGGCAATACTGCGCGAACTACGGCTTCACCTGCATCACTGCCCGTTGTGGCTGCATGCCCTTCCCCAGCATGATGTGGCTCAGCCGTACTGAGCACAGCCACTTGGCCTGTTAAAGGCTCGATTGATGCTGGCATTCTGGTTTGCTCCAGTGCCCAAGGCACTTGCTTGATGCCGTCGTGACTCATCGCAACATGCGTATCGTCCGACAAGGGTGCGTTCCACTTTTCTGCAGGGAATGTGCTCCATACCTGCACAAGCTTGCCGCCCCAGACACCGGCCCAGGCAAGACCTGAAAGTAGAAATACAAACAACAAGGCCGATATCCACATACCGACACTCGTGTGCCAGCTTTTCCAGGCTGCCCGACCACGAGCCTTCAAATCAGGCACCAGAACACTGACCCAGCCGCTGTCCCTGGGCCACCACAGGTACACACCTGTAGCAAGGAGTACTATTGCCAAGGAGGCGGCAATCTCTATCATGCGATCGCCAGTGACACCCAACAGAAGACTTCCGTGCAGGTTGTTGAACAGTGTGTACCAACTGTTTTCACGTGATGTCTGATCTAGCACTGTTGCGGTATAGGGATCTACCGATATAAACAACGTATCGTCTGCCTGTTTCAGGCTAAACACTGAAGCTTTATCGTCTGCCAATGGCGCGATGTACTGAACAAGCTCACCATCGGCTACTGCAGATTGAGCAGCTGCGGCCTGCTCACTGACCGATACAGGAGCACCGATCATATTCACCGTTACCTGCCCTCCATCAAGCCCAGAAAGCGTATTGGTCCACAGCATGGCAAGTCCAGTTAGCGCAAGGATTATTAAAAACGGGATGACATATAAACCTGAGTAAAAATGCCAACGCCATGTGGCCAAGTAAAATTTATCGGCAGACGTCTTTGCGATAGTTTCAGTTTTTAGCGGTTCTGATGAAGAAATTGCTGGCGAGCGTGAAGGTGAAGGTGAAGGTGTTGACGAAGGCGGTGCAAGGGTTTCAGACTGGTTCATGGAAGAGTCTCTCTGCAAAATTGGGGTTATGAGCTCAAGCCAGCTTGCTTTTTATACAGGCACGGCTTGGCAAGGAATTTGGTATCAAGAATGTAAGAGCGAGACTATGTACATGGTAACTGGTGTGCGTCTGCGCTGGCTTAAATACGACATCCGCAACCGAGCCAAGCAGCAATTAACGTTGTTCGAAAAAGACTGACCGTGTGTCGAAGACCCATGCACCACAGGGGTGCACCGAAGCGCTCACCATTTGGACTACTGGGGGTTGTGTACATAATTCAGGCTAGAAGCCTGCGCACAGAAACTCTTCAACTGCTCGCAGTCTTTTGGCTCAACAGCCCGCTCTCAAGCCTCAGACCAATGGCGGGTCACAACCGCTCACTGCAGAACCAACAACACGTCGCAGTGGTAATTCGGGGATTGTGTGTAACACCCATGATTCGATAAAGTGCGGGTAAGCTATGCGCTGCCATGCTCTATCAAAACAATTAACATTATGCTGTATGAGAACACAATGGGGGGCCACCCAAGCCTGGGTAACATCTTCAACGATGTCACCGTTTGGAGAAATGGTGACTCTAATGAGTTGGCTTCCGCTGCAAATAACAACGCTACGGTAGCCTTCACCGAACAGCATGACACCTGCCAGCGTAAGCTTCGGCAGTAGCAATGAACACACGACAAGCACTATTGCCAAGCGTTGCAATAATGCAAGCCCAAGCCTATTAGCGATTAATGAATCAGTGTACTTTTTCATGCTAAGTAATGCGCTGACTGCATGACACACGGACAACGCGCTACGTGTTTCTTGCATTGGCGACAGAATTGTTAGTAAACGCTCTATTGTTTTATAGACAAGTGTTCTGGCACTGATTGCCATCAGGCTTGATCGAGATCAACTGACAGGATGCCTGGCCCTACAAGGATGGGACGGCGGCTCAATCCGGCAATATGCTACCTATAGATTCAAATAATTACCAGTGATAGTTTGAACAAGAACACACAATGAATGTGTATGCCTACGTTTGGGCACGTTACAAACAACACGGGTGTATCTCACATCTGCCTATCCAGGCAAATCGAGTAAACTCATTCCGTCTAGTTGTTGGTAGCGCGCTTGCAACAGGCGTCACTTTGGGTATCAGTCAACTCCTTGGAGCGATGGTTTCTTGTGGAGTTTATGAACAACATTGCTTTACGAGAACACAAGCATGACAAGAGATGATTCTGCACCGATTCTAGTTTTCGATGTCAACGAGACGTTGCTAGACATCACTACGCTCGAACCTGTATTCGACCGCGTTTTCGGCGATGGCACCGTCCTGCGAGAGTGGTTTGCACAGCTTGTTCTCTACTCGCAAACGATGACACTGTCTGGCGTTTACACACCGTTCGGAGAGTTGGCAGTGGGAGCTTTACGCATGGTTGCAGACATTCATCAGCGAAACCTGTCCGACAGTGACGTGGACGATCTTAAGGCGCGCATGGGTTCCATGCCTGCGCATTCGGACGTCGTGCCAGCACTCTCACTATTACGCAACTCAGGCTTTCGTCTCGTTACACTAACGAACTCGCCTCCATCACCCTCACCCACTACACTAGAGCGAGCAGGTATTGATACTCTATTCGAGCGCACCTTCAGTGTCGAGGCGGTTCAGCGCTTCAAGCCTGCACCAGAAACCTACCGACACGTCGCCACCGAAATGGGAGTAGAAACATCGAATCTCTGTCTTGTTGCCTGTCACTTGTGGGACACGATCGGCGCACAAGCAGCTGGTTGCCACGGCGCACTCATTTTGCGGCCACATAATGCGCTACTGCCAGCAGCGGGTATCCCACAACCGGACTTTGTTTCTTCAGATCTCCAAGAGCTAGTGCAGCAATTTCTGAGTAGATGGCCAACACCATGACGATGTGCATGTCGTTGCAGTCAAACTGATTGATGACTGCAATGACAAATCACTTTGAGCGTAGTGTGCCGCTTTTGTCTGTGAACACCGATTGGGTGAGGCCTCCCGCATCAGAGAGGCGCTCACTACGCCTTGATAGGCAAGGCTCGTCAAACGGCGCTGGATACGAACTACCTGTGCGAACATCAACTTTCGATAATTCAACTTTTGGCATTGGTTTCTCCTTACCTCGACGGTAGTAGATTCATAACTTGGAAAAGCGCGTTGTCAGATCCTCCATAGCACTGATGTACGGTCCGGGACCAAAGCTGATGCGAGATACTCCGGACTTCTCAAACTCTTCGAGCGATTGCGGCTTGCCCTTAGCCATGATATTGACTGGCAATGTTGATAGCTTGCACAGAGTGCTAATGAGTTTCTTGTCAGTAAGTCCTGGTACAAAGAATCCGTCAGCGCCTGCTTCTTCGAATGCCTTTTGGCGCAGTGCAGTTTCGCTTAGCAGCTTGGCGTGTGCTGCGCCATCTTTCTCTTTTAGAAACAAATCGGTACGAGCATTCAAAAAAAGTGGCACCCCTGCAGCATCAGCTGCTCGGCGCACAGCCTTGATTCGTTCAACTTGTTCGGGTATGGGGTAAAGCCCCTCACCATTCACCTTTTGATCTTCAAAGTTCAAGCCTACCGCGCCCGCTTGGATTAGCCTTGTGACATTCATTTCTATCTGAGCTGGTTCGATAGCGTAGCCACCCTCGAAATCTACGGTAAGAGGTAGATCAGTACTCTGGGAAATCCGCTCGACAACCGTCAACACTAGGTCCAGTGGTACGGCTTCTCCATCTCTGTAGCCATGGGCTGCTGCCACCGCCCAGCTGCCCGTCGCAATAGCAGTTGCGCCAGCTTTGGCAATAGCTTTTGCTCCACCAGCATCCCAAATATTGTAAAGCACCAGTGGGTTTTCAGGAACGTGCAGTGCAGTCAATAATCGTGCTTTCTCAACTTGGCTCATTTGGACTGACCTCTTGATTATATGAATTAACTATTGGGCGTTCGACATCTATTAAACACTGCTGGCACCATTTGCCGTCGCCACTGCACGAGTAGTGAACGCTATTCAGACTCACTAGACGCTCTCAGTATAACTTCGGGCTTTACCAATTGGTGTATCAGCGCAGCCTGCCTATAGATTACACGGGTTATCGAAACGCATACGTACGCGTGATCGCCATATCGGTCATCTCTTTCAAACGAGCCCGATAGAGCGAAGGATGCGATATGGCACTTGATATAGGCGGCGTAATGTCTGGCGTTGCACCTTTATATTGCAACTCTTTCCATATCGAAATACTTTGATACGCTTCCAAATGTCACGATACGGTAGGAGTTTAATTCGTACCACAGGGAAACAATTGATGAACCTACTCAAGACCTATGGCGTGGACATACCCGCCTATCTGCTACGCATCATGTTGTTGCTTGCGTTTACTGCAATGTCAACGACATCGATAGCAGCTCCAGCGCTTAGCCAACCCGCTGCCAACAGCACCTTGACAAACAATACCACTGAAGTCTTCACATGGACGAATGATGGTATTGATGTGCAGAAATGGTGGCTGTACGTAGGTACATCAGTTGGCCGCTCTGACATCGCAAACTCTGGCAGTTTGGGGACTGCCATTCAATATGATGTTTCGGGTATTCCCACAAATGGCGCACCCGTGTACGTTCGCCTTTGGTATTTCAGCTCCGCTCGGTGGAGATTTGTGGATACGCGCTACAGCACTAGTGATGAGGTGCCCGACGACGGCACAGCAATTGAAGAAAATCTCGCCTTGATAATGCGCAACTCAACGCGCAATACTCAGTTTGATGACAACCCGTATCGCAATGTGCCGGCCCGAGATATTTCCGTAAGCGACCTGACCATTAACTCAGATATCTACAACGAAGCACTACTGGACACGTCAAACAGCGGCTACTTCCGAGTCAAATGTGAGGTCAGTCATTTTGCGTTCGATGATCCCATTGTGTTTCCGAATCAACCCGGCAGAGCTCACCTGCACATGTTCTTCGGTAATACTGAAGCTAACGCATACAGCACCTACGACTCGTTGCTTAACACAGGTACTGGCACCTGCAATGGTGAAGATCTGAACCGCACAGCGTATTGGGTTCCGGCAATGCTGGATAACCAGGGTAATGCCTTAATCCCTGATCAAATCATGGTGTACTACAAAAACGATAACTTTCGGCTGAATGGTGCGAACGAATTGGTCAGCCCATTTCCGGATAATCTGCGCATGCTAGCTGGCAATGGAGCAGCAACTTCTCCGCAAACAGGCTATACGGGTGATTGGCAAGCTCAACCAACTATCAGCTTCTCTTGTGGTCCAGCGTACGGCTCCAACGATCGTCGGCAAGCGCTCATACCCAACTGTTCGGGTAGCGAAAACCGCCTGGAAATGCAAATTGCCTTTCCCCAGTGTGTGAATGAAGCAGCTGGGACTTATCGATCAGATCAGAGCCATATCAGCTACTCTGAGAATGGTTACTATGGGGCTGCTTGTCCCGATTCCCACCCAACCGATATCTCGTCTATTATGTACCGGATATTTTTTAATCCCGGTGAATACGGAGGAACACTCTCTGATCTGCATCTGAGCTCTGACGTCAAAATGGACACAATTCTTCCAGGCGGCACGACAGCTCACGCCGACTGGTTTGGAGCCTGGCACCCTGAAACGATGAATTTGTGGGTTGAGAACTGCAACAACACTCAAACCGATTGCGAAACAGGTTTACTTGATCGAAACCCTGCCACTTCTTTAGTGCTTCGCAAACAAGGCTTTTACGATTACGGGTACCGAGCACCAGCCACCGAGCTTGTCAAACTCTGCCCGGGAAAAAGCTATAACCCCGATGATCCCTTGCGTTCAGTAGCTATGTGTCGTATGAACTAAATAGCTGGGGCGCTACTGCCCCAGCGCCACT
>JALZVU010000033.1 GCA_023301795.1 Granulosicoccus sp. | reverse complement strand
GTTAGCTACAAAGCTTGTTTCATAAAAAATATCGCTTCGTAACAGCGACAAGACAAGGCATCAAGGAGGATGACAATGGTAGGTTTCAAGTTCACACGGGGGGCAGCTTTTAGGTGCAAACCTGAACGACAAACAGGGATGGTGTTAAGTGAATACCTTATTGGTACAACGGTGGTAGCTATTGCGTTGTTTGCGCCTATTCCTGCTGTAGGAGAGTCGTCTTTCGAATTTCTCATCGGGGCGTTGCGGGCCTATCAGGATCATTCAACCTATCTGATGTCCATGCCGTAGTTTAATCAATGCGCACCAAGGATCGTACGCTTTCAATCAATCACGTTTTCGTCACTATCAGCAAGGAGCAGATATTACGATGAGTATGACAAACCCCGGTAGTAAGCCACGACGCTCGCTATCAACAATCCTTACCCTATTGTTTTCTATCGGCGCAGGCGCCGGTGGTGTGTATTTTTCTCAGGAGTACATCGCTGGGCAAGTTGCTTCGCAGACAGCTCAGAGCGATGTCGAAGAGGTGATGGTGCCGGTTGTTGTTGTATCGAGAAGCCTGGTGCGTGGAGACACTGTGTATCAGTCTGATCTGGTGGAGCGGCAGATCCCGGAGCAGTATGTTGATTCGAACACAGTGACCGCAGATACGTTTGAGCTGGCTCTGGGTCAACGGATGGATTTTGATATTGATGAGGGACGCCCATTGTTATGGGCACACCTTGCCAGTGGCATAACGCCTACCTTCAGTGGCAAGGTGGATCAGGGGCTCAGAGCCATGACCGTCCGGGTTGACGATATCAACTCTATTTCCGGGTTTCTTCAACCAGGCGATCGTGTGGATCTGTTGATGAGCTATGGCACCGGAACCAAGCAACGAATTCTGTCCTTGATGGAGCAGTTGAATGTGATTGCAACTGGTCTGCAGACTGAGACAGATAAGTTATCGGATGGCCAACCGCGTAGTTTTTCTACTATCACTGTGCATGTGACACCAGAGGATGCGCAAAAGCTCACGCTGGCACAGCAGGTAGGCAAGCTTACCGCCATTCTTAGACATCCCGATGATGTACAGCTGGTGGCTGATGCTCCGCTATCAGTGGCGCAACTGATTGCCAGTAGCAGTGGTGCCCAAACAATCAAGCCTGTGAAACGTGTGCGAAGAAAAGTGGCCGCTGCGGCGATTCAATACATCATTGGAGGGCAGTAGCATCATGTTTGATTTTCATTATCAGCACGGCAGTGCTAGACGTAAGTTATGTCAGGTCAAGGGAAGCCACTGCACCATTGGCAGCGCTAGAGGCAACGATCTTGTTGTAGACACTCGCAGAATTTCCAAGCGTCATGCCGAGCTTCGAGAGGAGCGTGACGGTATTCATCTTCGCGATCTAGGTAGCTTGGGAGGGTGCCGCGTTAATGGTCAGAGGATCATGGATCACGGGCCGTTGTCTGAGCTTGATGAGGTGGAGGTGGGTGATATCCGGCTGACGCTGCGTGCTATTGCAAAGAGTGCGGTGAGCGGTGCCGCCAACCATTCGGTCGGTAATGCGGTGAGTGGTAAAGCTGATCATCCAGTCAACCATGTGGTGAACAGTACAAGCAGTCGATCAGCTAGTGGTGTGGCAAGCGGTATTACGCAAAGTACGATCAGTGCTACGACAAACAACGCACCAAGTAATGGAACTAGTCATGGTGCAGCCTCAGTTTCTGTTAGCAGCGCTATGCCCGATGTGACAGCCCTGGAAGAGGGTGTGGAGCCCCATGATGAGACCATGAGCTACTGGTGTCGCGTGGTCCACGAGCAGCTTTTGCTACAAATGGATTTACGGCGTAAAGATGTGAATCGCATGTCAGATGACCAGCTGCGTGAAGAATCTACCTTGATCATCCGCGAGATTATCCAAAGTCTCAACGATCAGTTACCTGCTGATGTTGATACAGAGTTTCTGCATCAGAGCGTGCTTAATGAGGCAGTCGGGCTTGGGCCACTGGAATTGTTTCTGGCGGATGATTCGATAACCGAGATCATGGTGAACAACCATAAGGAGATTTTTGTGGAATGTGCTGGCAAGCTGACGCGCTCGCCTATGCAGTTTAGTAGTGATGGCGCGGTGTATGCAGTTATTGAACGTATCATTACACCCCTTGGCAGACGTATCGACGAGAGTAGCCCGATCGTGGATGCCCGCCTGAAAGATGGCTCGCGCGTGAATGCGGTTATCCCACCACTGGCACTGAAGGGGCCTAGTTTAACGATCCGTAAGTTCCCAAAACACAGAATGCAATTTAGTGAGTTGGTGGACTACGGCACGCTGAATCAAGCGATGGTGGATTTTCTTCGCGTCTGTGTTGAGAAACATAAAAATATCATCGTATCGGGTGGTACTGGTTCGGGTAAAACAACCTTGCTCAATGTGCTATCCAACTTTATCCCTGACACAGATCGTGTAGTCACCATCGAAGATGCTGCCGAGCTAAGTTTGCGCCAGCCTAATCTGGTGTCGCTGGAGGCGCGGCCAGCCAACCTGGATGATAAGGGCGAGATCCCCATCCGCGATCTGGTAAAGAACGCATTAAGGATGCGTCCCGACAGAATAGTGGTGGGTGAGTGTCGAGGGGGAGAGGCGCTAGATATGCTGCAGGCAATGAATACCGGGCACGATGGTTCGCTGACT
>JALZVU010000032.1 GCA_023301795.1 Granulosicoccus sp. | reverse complement strand
GTTGGCTAAGCTTTCACAATGTTGACAAGAAACTTCAATCTGTTGGTCATGGCCAATATTGTGTTGGGTATGTCCATGCCCATACTGATCGTTCTGGGCGCATTGGCAGGTGCATCGTTAGCGCCCGTGCCATCACTGGCAACCGCTGTTATGTCGGTGCAGATGCTTGCCGGAATTGTTGCAGCCTCACCACTATCGTTGCTCATGGCCTCCATCGGACGTAAGCGCGGTTTTGTCTGCGTTGGCCTTTTGACCTGTGCAGGCGGCGTAACAGGTGCGCTTGCCATGGTGAGTCAGCATTTTGCTTTGCTGTGTGTTGCGCATTTCATGCTGGGTGCTGCACTGGTTGGGGTAAACTTTATTCGCTTTGCCGCTAGCGAGAGTGTGCCTGGGCAATTCAAGGCAAACGCGTTGTCTTTATTACTCGCGTCAGGTCTGGTTGCCGCTTTGCTGGGGCCCTCTTTATTTAATGTCAGTAAAGATGCTGTGGCGGGTGTTGAGTTCTCCGGTGCTTATCTGGCAATTGCTGTGTTGGGTTTGCTGGGCTGCTTGCCTGCATTGGCGATGAGTGAGAAGGTTGTGCCCGGCGAGTCAGGTTCGGCTCGTGATCAGTCGGCTGATGGCATGCCAGTAGCGCGTACTGTGCGCCAGATATTGACAACACCAACAGTGGTTGTCGCAATAGTGGTGGCCGCTATCTCTCAGTCGGTCATGGTGCTATTGATGGTGCCTACACCGTTAGCGATGATTGATTCAGGATACTTCTCTGTTGATGCCTCTGATGTAATCCGCTGGCATGTTGTTGCTATGTTTGCACCGGGATTGGTTACGGGGTTATTGATTCGGCGCTGGGGTGCGATGCCAGTTATTGGAACAGGCATGTGCTTGTTAGTACTAGCCGCTGTGGTGGCTTTAGCAGGCTTGGAGCTTGCGTATTTCTATATATCGTTAATCTTGCTAGGAGTTGGATGGAATTTTGGCTTCATCGGTGGCACTCACTTGCTGCAACAGTCGATTACTGAAAACGAGCGAGGTTCTGTGCAAGGGATCAACGATACGATATTGGCCGCTTGCGGGTCGTTTGCATCTATAGCGGCTGGTGTTTTGTATGTGGGTGTGGGTTGGCAGCTCGTATCTTATGTGGCTATTGCCTTGCTGGTATTGAGCACATTTGTGGTGCTGGCTATGTCTTCAGCAGTAAAGGCGCAACAACGCGTATAAGCCGCTGATTCTGATCAGTGTAAAATCTACAGGGGGAGAGCTGTTATGTCTTGGCGCGATTACGATACAAGGGTGTAGTTTTTATGCGAGCGCTTGTGATGATAAAGCAAAGGCCCGTCTTATCGTTGAAAAGCACACTAAGTAAAAAATGTCTACGGGTTTGAAATCGTGCAAAAGCCCCCAGACTACTCCTCCACTAGCAAAACAACGGTCGTCGCGTGATCCGCGATAGCTGAAAATTAAAGAATAGACATATGAATATATTAATGGTGCTGACGTCTCACGACGAAATGGGCGACACGGGTAACAAGACTGGCTTCTGGCTGGAAGAATTCGCCGCGCCATATTACGTCTTCAAAGACGCTGGTGCGACAATCACATTGGCTTCACCCAAAGGCGGTCAACCACCTATTGACCCAAGCAGTGACGCTGATGATGCTCAAACCGACGACACGAAGCGCTTCAAGAGTGATGCGGATGCACAAGCTCAGCTTGCTAGTACTGAAGTTCTCTCTACTGTGTCTGAAGAAGGATTTGATGCCGTCTTCTATCCTGGTGGACACGGTCCGCTCTGGGATTTGAGTAACGACAACGATAGCAAAGCACTTATCGAGGCTTTCGCAGCCAAAGACAAACCTGTAGGTGCTGTATGCCATGCGCCCGGCGTATTTCAGAACACACTCAACAAGGATGGTGAGCCACTGGTGTCAGGTCATCGAGTAACCGGTTTCAGTAATTCCGAAGAAGCAGCTGTTGGTCTGACAGATGTTGTGCCATTTTTGTTAGAAGATATGCTGGCAGAACGAGGTGGCAAATATGAGAAAGGTGATGACTGGGCTAGTTTTGCCATAACCGATCGTAATATTGTTACCGGTCAGAATCCAGCGTCTTCAGCTGAGGCGGCTCAGCACGTTCTAGCATTGTTGAAGTAGTTGTAAAACTCTCACTGACTCTGCTGGAAATATTATCAGCAGGTGAGCTGACCATTCATTGCGATGGTCAGTCCACCTGTTTATTCGAACTATCAGGCAACACCTGCCATCAGTAAGTTAGCCTGCAAGATGTTTTGCATAAGCGGCTTCATCAAAGCCTAGCAACATCCCATCACCGTAATCGATAACGGGTCGCTTGATCATGCTGGTGTGCTCCACCATCAGATCAAGCGCACGCGGTTCGGTGATATCAGCTTTATCACTGTCATCCAGCTTTCGCCAAGTGGTGCCACGGCGGTTGAGCACGGCATCCCAGCCCAGCTCTTTGCAGAAGCTTTGCAGTGTGGTCTTGTCGATACCTTTTTTCTTGTAGTCATGGAACTCGTAGCTAACGTTGTTAGCATCGAGCCACTTGCGAGCCTTTTTGACGGTGTCGCAGTTAGGAATTCCAAAAACAGTAATTGCAGGCATGACAAATCCTTAAAGCCGTGAGATCGAAAAGTTAGTCAACTACGCGAAGCAGCTCGTTGATACCGACTTTGCTGCGAGTTTTTTCATCAACACGCTTAACAATGACTGCGCAGTACAAGCTGTATTTACCATCGGCCGACGGCAGGTTGCCAGAGACAACGACTGAGCCTGCAGGGATACGACCGTAACTGACTTCATCACGCTCACGATCGTAGATGCGAGTGCTTTGACCGATGTAGACGCCCATGGAGATTACTGAGCCTGCCTCTACAATAACGCCTTCAACCACTTCAGAGCGTGCTCCGATAAAGCAGTTGTCTTCAATGATGGTGGGGGATGCTTGCAAAGGCTCCAATACACCGCCAATGCCAACGCCGCCAGACAAGTGAACGTTCTTGCCAATTTGTGCGCAGGAGCCAACAGTGGCCCAAGTGTCCACCATGGTGCCAGAATCAACGTACGCACCGATGTTCACATACGATGGCATGAGTACGGTGTTAGCAGCAATATAGCTGCCTCTACGGGCCATGGCGGGTGGGACTACACGCACACCTGATGCCTGAAATTCCTCGCTACTCATATCACCAAATTTACTGGGCACCTTGTCGTAGAACTGAGTGAATCCACCGGCGGCCATGGGAACGTTGTCGCGAAGGCGAAACGATAGCAGCACAGCTTTTTTCAACCACTCGTTAACCTGCCATTGGCCAACGCCTTGTGGTTCGGCAACACGTTCTTTACCAGAATCCAGCAATGCGATGGCTTGCTCCACCGCTTTTCCAACTTCGCCACCAGCCTGTGCTGGGCTGATGTCTGCACGCTTTTCCCAAGCGTCGTTAATAATGCTTTCCAGTTCGCTCATTATTTCATTCTCAAAAGTGGGTTTTGGCAGTTTGCCGGTGATCGAAACATCATAAAAATTGTTTAGTGCTACTACGCTTTGCTTGCAGTGCTCAGGCAGTCAACGATTCGCTCGGATGCCATTATGCATTCGTCCAATGGTGCGACAAGTGCCAGTCGCAAGCGGTTGCTGCCTGGGTTGGCCAAGCCATTGTTTTCGCGGGCGAGATAGCTGCCCGGTACTGCTCGAACGTTAAAATCTTGCAAGAGGCGCTGAGTGAAAATCTGATCATCGACGGGGAGTTGTGGCCAGAGGTAGAACCCTGCCGGCGGAGTGCTGACATCCAGTACGGGTGACAGTATATCGATGACGGCCTTGTACTTTTGATCGTACGCGGCGCGGTTGGCTTTTACATGAGTCTCATCAGCCCATGCTGCAATGCTTGCCTCTTGTACGGCCCCTGACATGGCGCAGCCCTGATAGGTTCGGTACTGTACAAATTGCTGAATGATAGAGGCGTCGCCAGCGGCAAAGCCCGAGCGCAGGCCGGGCAGATTGGAGCGCTTGGACAAACTGTGGAAAGCAATGCAGCGTTCGAAGTTTTTCAAGCCCATGGCATGAGCTGCTTGCAGTAGTCCTGCAGGTGGGCCCGATGCCTCTCTATATATCTCGCTATAACATTCGTCGCTGACGATTATGAAGTCGTGCTTATGCGCTTTTTCAATCAAACGTTGCAAGGCTTCAACAGAGTTAACCGCACCCGTGGGGTTGCCAGGTGTGCATACATAGATAAGCTGGCACTGATCCAGCTGAGCATCACTGAGTGTATCCAGATTGTTGTCGGCGTGTTCGTCGATGGCATAAAACTCGGGGTGGCAACCAGCCAGAAGCGCGGCGCCCTCATAGATCTGGTAGAACGGATTGGGCATCAGCACTGAGCGTGCGTTCTGCTGTCTGTCTAGTACGCATTGAGCTATGGCAAAAAGCCCCTCACGAGTTCCGTTGACGGGAATGACGTGTTGTTCGGCTATGCTTGCGGCATGGCTGCCATCAATGTCAAAGCGCTGGCAGATCCATTGGGCCATCGTTTCTCGCAAGGGCTCACTGCCTTTGGTGGAGGGGTAGTTTTCGACTTTGCGCAGGCCGTCTATCAAAGCATCTAATGCCAACTGTGGTGCCGGATGCTTGGGTTCACCAACAGATAGAGATACCGGCTGATGTGCCCCAGGCGTGATGCCATCGAGCAAAGCGCGTAGTTTCTCAAACGGATAGGGTTGTAATAGTGCGAGGTCAGCGTTCATAAGGCGTATTATACGCGGACCTTTCGCTTCTAACGAGCAGCAACGCCGTGCAAGATCCCCATTATCAGCCACAGATTGCCGCGCGTGTGGAACGCTGGGTGGAAGCCGTCGTCATTGGCCTCAATCTGTGCCCGTTCGCTTCTGCTGCTCTACGCCGCCAACTGCTGAACATTGTGGTGGCTGATAGCGATGTTCCTGCCGAATGTCTTCAGCAGCTAGCGGATGAAGCTGATGCGTTAGCAGCTGGAGATCCACAAGCCACTACCTTGTTCGTGTTGCCACAAGGCTTCCAGGATTTTGATGACTACCTCGACCTACTTGCCCTCGGAGATGCGCTGCTTGAGGATATCGGCCTGGAAGGGCAGGTCCAGTTAGCCAGCTTTCACCCGGATTACCAGTTTGACGACACGGACTACGACGATCCGGGCAACTGGACAAACAGATCACCGTATCCCATCTTGCATCTGCTCACTGAAGACAGTGTGGAATTGGCTGTGGAGTCTCATCCAGATATCGAAGGGATTCCAGAGGCTAATATTGACAAGCTTGAGGAGATGGGCGTTGAGGTGCTGGAAGCACTGAACCGCGCCGTGGATGGCTGAAGCAGAGTATGACCATTAGGAGTTAACCATGAAAGCTGTAGGATTCAAACGATATTTGCCCATTACCGACCCGGATTCATTTCTGGATGTCGAGCTGGAAAAGCCGGTGGCCAAAGGGCGCGATGTGCTTGTTAGTGTCAAGGCTATTGCCGTTAATCCGGTGGATACCAAGGTTCGAGCGCCCAAGGAAGGCTCTGAGGATCCACCTCGTGTCATTGGATATGATGCCAGCGGTATCGTTGAGGCCGTGGGCGATGAGGTTGAGCTGTTTTCCGTCGGTGATGAGGTGTTCTATGCCGGTGACATCACGCGCTCCGGAAGTAACGCAGAATGTCAATTAATGGATGAGCGAATCGTTGGCCGCAAGCCTGCCAAGCTCAATTTCGCGCAAGCAGCCGCTCTTCCACTGACAGCGATAACAGCCTACGAGAGCTTTTTTGACCGATTGGGTATCGATATAGGCGGTGCTAACAAAGGCGAGTCGCTATTGATAATCGGCGGTGGAGGCGGTGTTGGCTCTATCGGAATTCAGCTTGCCAAATTGGCAGGACTCACGGTTATTGCTACAGCGTCCAGACGTAAGTCAGCCGAATGGGTAACCGATCTGGGTGCCGATTTCGTGATCAACCACAAGCACGACATGGTAGAGCAGGTGCGTGCTGCAGGTTTTAAGTATGTTGATCACATCGCCATTTTCAATGACATGAGCCATTGGTCAACCTGTGTTGAGCTGATACGTCCTCAAGGTGGCATTGTCACTATCGACAATACCGACGCTGACATGCCGATGGCTGCGATGAAAACAAAGTGCGCCAGCCTGCATTGGGAATTCATGTTTGCCCGCTCCATGTACACCACACCAGACATGATCAAGCAGCACGAGCTGCTGAACTTCATTGCTGATGGCATCGATAAGGGTGATATCAAGACAACGGTCAATGAGATCATTTCACCCATCAATGCCGAGAATCTGAAGAAGGCGCACGCGCTGGTTGAGCGCGGTGATGCTATTGGAAAGGTTGTGTTGGCTGATTGGGAGTAGGTGCGTGGGTCTCCTGCCAGTAATCGGTTCTCGTTACTGGTAGGCG
>JALZVU010000031.1 GCA_023301795.1 Granulosicoccus sp. | reverse complement strand
GCAGCAGCTGATGCAACTGATGCGGCTACTGACGAAGCTACAGAAACAGTAGAAGCTGCCACTGAAGAAGTTGCCGATACTGCAACTGAAACAGCTGATACTGCTACCGATGCTGCAGCAGATGCAACTGAGAGCGCTACTGAAGAAGTCGCTGACGCGGCAACTGAGACGACTGAAGCTTCTACCGAGGAGGTCACATCAGCAATCGCAGAGAGAGCTGCATTCAACCTGCGCGGTGTGAGCCGTCAGCTAGGTGGTGTCATAGGTACAACAGCTGTCGTACTGGGATCGGTTGACGATGAAGCATCCGCCAAGAGTTCGCTACCTCGCCTTGAAACTGCAAGTGCGACACTTTCCGAAATAGCGGGCTCTATTGCAGATGCTCCTGCTTCGGCACAAGGTCCGCTCAAAGCTGTCATAGGCAAAGGTGTTGCTCGACTAACGCCTTTGGTAGACAGTGCAATGATGAAAGACGGTGTTGGCTCAGTGTTAGGCCCGGTCTTGACTCCTATGATGGAATCTCTGAACGGATTAGCTGAGTGATTCGGCTCGGCTAGTGAGTAGAAACAAGGCACCATAATAGTGCCTTGTTTTATCTTAGCCAGAAACTGAAAAAGGCGCCCATGCGGCGCCTTTTTCTATTCAGCCATCCCGATAAAGTGTCGTTCAAGTTTCACGCTTGAAGGTTCTCACTAACCTGGATTGCCGCAAACAAAAAAAGGGCGCTTAAAAAGCGCCCTTTCTCGTCATCATGCAGCACGGCCCTTCATCACTAACCCACGCAATGACGACCCATGGCGTTATCAATGGCCGTAACGATTTCATCGATGTCATCTTCAGTGCAGATTAGAGCAGGACTGAGGCATACCGTGTTATTCAGCCCCGTCAGGCTTCGGTTTGTACGACCGATCACCACTCCCTGCTCCATGCAGTCAGCCGCAACAGCCATCAGCATTTTTTCATCAACAGGTTCTTTGGTCTGACGATCTTTAACCAGTTCAAACCCGCAAAAAAGCCCCTTGCCGCGTACGTCGCCAATAACCTTGTACTTGTTCTGCAACCCGCGCAGCTTTTCCATCAAGTAGTCACCCATCTTCGTCGTATTTTCAAGAAGGTTTTCATCCTCGATGATACGCATGGTTTCCAATGCAGCAGCAGGTCCGGCAGCACAGCCACCAAAGGTGCTGATATCGCGGAAGTAGCTCATGTTGTCATCGGCGCTTTCTTTGAACTGATTGAAAACGTCTTCAGTGGTCACTGTGCAAGCGATAGCCGCATAACCACTAGCCACACCTTTTGCCATGGTGACGATGTCTGGCTTGATGCCATAGTGTTGGTAACCAAACCATTTACCGGTACGCCCAAGCCCGCAAACCACTTCATCAATATGCAGCAGAATGCCGTACTTAGTACAGATCTCCTGAACAGTTTCCCAATAGCCTTCTGGTGGAGGAATAACGCCACCGCCTGCTGTTATGGGCTCCAACACAATAGAACCCACAGTATCTGGGTCTTCTCGCAAAATGATATTTTCGATTTCACGCGCGATTTTCACACCGTATTCAGAGGAATCCGGAAACTGGCTGCGATACTCACAACAATGTGGCACTTCGATAAAACCCGGTGTGAATGGTCCGTACTGATCTTTACGCTCGTTCTGACCACAGGACGATAATGCAGTAATTGATGTGCCATGGTAGTCACGATCCCGATAAAGAATCTTGTGCTTTTTGCCATCGTGCTTCATGGCAGAAATTTGCCGCACCATTTTGTAGGCCTTTTCGTTGGCTTCTGTCCCTGAGTTCGAGTAGTACACCCGACTCAAACCCGGCATTTTTGCAGTAAGCTGCTCGGCGTATTTGATGCCGGGTATATTTCCCGCAGACGCTGCGAAATAGCACATCTCTACTAGCTGGTCACGTACTGCATTGGCAATGCTCTCGCGGCCATAGCCGACGTTAACAGTCCATACAGCACCCGATACAGCATCAATATGCTCTTTGCCATTCTGGTCCCAGATGCGCATGCCCTTACCACGGACGATCATCAGTGGGTCTTTGGTTTCCAGCGGCTTATGCTGAGTCAGATGATGCCAAATATGCGCCCGATCCATTTCGATCAGGTCGGAAACTTCAATGTTCTCGGTTGGCTTGTTCATGAGCTTCTCACTTCAAAATACGACATTGAGGACCGAGGCGCTTGTTTCACGCTATTGCTCACTACGCTCGGGAAAAAATACTGGTTTCATTACTGACTCCAGGCCAATCTCAGACTATTCAGGGGTCTGCGCAGCACAGATCAATTGGCTACGCACACTCCGTTTATACATGTTTACAGCCTATACTATTTATTACTAAATTCAGTTTTGAGACTATGGGGGAGTCCTCATTGTTGAAACAGGGCCAGCGAAAGAACTAACGTGATGCCAGAAAACAGATTTCGTCAAACTGTCGACGGTTTCGTTGGCCGTCAATTGAATCGGCCCGAATGTGTGCTGGCGCACAGTTCAGGTTTACTGCTAGTCCCTGATTGGGCAGGCAACGGCGGCGTCAGCGTCATTTCACCGAATGGCAAAACACAACGCATTGCCGCTAAGCATCCAACAAGCCTCCGCCCCAACGGCATTGCGCTGGAAGCAGGCGGTACCATTTTGCTGGCTCACATGGGGGATACAAGCGGTGGCATCTATAGTCTGAGCGCTGATGGCCACATTGAAGCTCGAGTGCTGCAAGTCAACAACCAACCCCTGCCCCCCACAAATTTTGTGGTTAAGGATTCGCAAGATCGCTTATGGATAACCGTGAGCACCCGAAAAACGCCCAGAGCCGATGATTATCGCGCCAACGCCAACAGTGGCTTCATCGCTGTGGCCCTACCGGGTGAATCACAGGCAACCATCGTTGCAGACAATCTGGGTTATACCAACGAATGCGTTATTGATGAAGTCCGAGGTCACGTTTTCGTCAACGAAACATTTGGTCGAAGGTTAACCTGCTTCGACATGACGGGTGAGCCTGTACCAGAGCTAAAAAACCGTCGAACCGTTTGCACGTTTGGACCGGGTAGCTACCCCGACGGCCTTGCGTTGGACACTGACAGCGGACTTTGGGTGACCAGTATTGTCAGCAATCGGCTATTTCGCGTGGATGCTGACGGGTGTTGCCAACTGATGTTTGAAGATGCCGACGATGCTCATCTACGATGGACCGAACATGCCTATGTGAACAACGTATTGGGACGCGAACATCTGGACAACGCCAAGTCGATGCACATGAAAAATTTGTCCAATGTCGCCTTTGGCGGACCACAGCGGCGTCGGCTATACATCGGAAATCTGCTCGGTGACACGCTGCCATACATTGACGTGGATGCGACTGGGGTTGCCATGGCACACTGGGATGTGTCGTTAGGCGCTCTGGAGCATTATTTGTAGTGCAAATTCAGCCATTTTTGGCAAAACTGTATACGAAATAGTACGTTACACTTTTGCAGGTCGATAACGCCACAGATGAACCTGTCATGAGCAGTCCAAGATCATTCACTATCGCCGTCTTCGAAGGTGATGGCATCGGCCCGGAAATAATGGCTCCTTGCTGCCGCTTGCTGGAACAAGTTTGCGACCAGCTCAACAAACGACAACCGCAACAAGCGTGCACTCTGGACTTTGACTATTTGCCAGCCGGTGCCAATACGTACAAAGATTGCGGGGATGCATTGCCAGCGAGTTCTGTTGATGCTGCCCGCAAAGCCGACGCCATCCTCTTGTCAGCCATGGGTGACCCCGCCATCCGTTATCCTGATGGCACTGAAATCACGCCTCAGATTGATCTTCGGTTCGCGCTGGAGCTCTATGCAGGCCTGCGCCCTATTCGCTCAATTCCCGGTGTATCCGGGCCGCTGAGCGACCCACGTGGCAATGATATCGATTTCGTTCTGATTAGAGAATCTATCGAAGGACTATTTGCACCACAGGCACCGGGTCGTATGATTGATGACGATACAGCAGAAGAGACCCTGGTCATCACCCGCAAGATCAGCGAAAAACTTTTCGACGCTACATTCGCCCTTGCCAGCCAACGAGCTGCACAACGTGCCGTGGCTGGCAACGATCGACAGGGTCGCGTCACGTGTATTGATAAAGCCAACGTATTTCAGGCCTTCGCCTTCTTTCGCAAGCTGTTTTACGAAGCCGCCGAACGTGCAAATCCAGACACACCTGACACCAATTCAGCCCCTTGGTCGTCGGATCACGCCTACGTAGACATCATGAGCCTCAACCTGGTGACCCGACCTTGGGAGTATGACGTCATGGTGACTGAAAACATGTTTGGCGACATACTCTCAGACCTTGGAGCCGCACTGATTGGTGGCATGGGCTACGCGCCTTCAGCCGATATCGGCGACAACCACGCCGTGTTTCAGCCATGCCATGGCACCGCCCCGGATATCGCAGGGCAAGGCCTCGCCAATCCCACAGCCATGTTTCTATCGGGAGCCATGATGCTGGAGTGGTTAGGCAATCGCCACCAGCAGCCCGTATTACTGAGCGCATCGCAGTTGCTGGTCCAAGCAGTGGACAACGCTTTTGCAACAGGCGATCTGCGAACTGTGGAACTGGGTGGATCGTCAGGGCTGCAACAAGTCACCGATGCGGTCGAGAGTGCTCTGGCGGCACTCTAGCGCGGACTCTGCATGAAATCACCCAAGCCTTTCCAGCAAGGTTGTGCGTTTCGCGAATAGTCCGGGGCTAGCTATTCCATCGGCACGCCAGCACGGGCAGCAAAATAAACGGCTTCTGTCCGGTTTCTGGCTCCCAGAGTCCGGAAAATGGCCGACAGATGCGCCTTTACCGTGTTCTCAGAGATATCCATGTTGCTAGAGATGGTTTTGTTGGGCTTGCCTTGCAATAGATAAGCTAGTACTTCGCGTTGCCTATCTGACAAAGATGCCAACAACGCCACATCGCTTCGCGCTTCCGGCGATTGGCCATGAACCGCATTTTGCATGACGCCGCGTGGCAGGTAGATTCCCCCGGACAATATAAGTCTGATGGCCTTTAGCAGTTCGTCGTGCGTAGCCGATTTGGTGATAAACCCCATGGCACCACGATCAATACAGAGCCGGATAACACTTGGATCCTCTTCACCCGAAAGAACAATAATAGGGATGTCTGGTGAGTGCTTGCGCAGCGTCAGCAGAGAATCGACCCCCACGGCATCAGAGAGCTTCAGGTCAAGCAATACAAGGTTCAGATCCCTGTGAGCATCCAGAAGCTGCAATGCCGTGTTCAGACTCTCTGATTCGATGACCTCTGGCGGTGGAGACAAGCTTTGCAGTAAGTGAGCGAGACCATTACGGAAAAGTGTGTGGTCATCAACTATCAACAATTTCATACAACAGTCCCATAGCCCCTTACCAGCGTCAATGAGGTACCGCACGCGGTGCATCAGATGCAATTACATGCGCAAGTGTTACCGAGGCTTGCGCACATGTCAAACTAGTGATGGATTGCAGGTTCGCTTCTCGCGCTTCTTGCCCCACTCTGGTAGCCTGCATGCGTCGCATCGCGCCAACCACACCTATTGGATAAAAGTGCCTAGACCTGACCCTATCCGCAAACGCCTGCAACGCCAAACCGGACGTGCCGTCGTCGATTTTTCTCTTATCGAGCCCGACGATCACATCATGGTTTGCCTCTCAGGCGGCAAAGACAGCTACGCCATGCTGGACATGCTGCTACACCTGCGTGCTGTGGCACCTATCAATTTCACGCTGATAGCCGTGAACCTGGACCAAAAACAGCCCGGTTTTCCAGAGCACGTGCTACCTGAGTATCTCCAAAGCCTGCAGGTGGACTATCGTGTTATCGAGGAAGATACCTACAGCATTGTGAAAGAAAAAGTGCCCGAGGGCAGCACCACCTGTGGGCTTTGTTCGCGACTGCGGCGTGGCATCCTCTACCGTGTGGCAGATGAGCTGGGAGCAACCAAGATCGCCTTGGGCCACCATGCAGACGACCTGCTGGAAACTCTGTTACTCAACATGTTTCATGGCGGGTCGCTTAAAACCATGCCGGCAAAATTGCACGCCGACAACGGGCGAAACATTGTCATCCGCCCACTGGTGTATTGCCGTGAAAGTGACATTATCGCCTACAGTGATGCGCAGGCGTTTCCCATAATTCCGTGCAATCTGTGTGGCTCTCAGCCCAATTTGCAACGCCAGAATATGAAACAACTACTGGCGGAATGGGATCAGCAGGATCCCCAACGCATTGCTTCCATGCTGACCGCCATGGCCAACGTCAAACCCTCACACTTGCTGGATAAATCGCTTTACGATTTTGACAACAATCAGCGTATTGCCGGAGTGGTTGATGAGCCTCTTGTGTATCCGACGTTGTCAGGCATTCCAGTTGTGCCGGTTACCCACTAGAAACCTGTCCAACAGCAGACTGTTAAAGCGAGGACAGTTTCTTGGTACCTACCAGGGAATTTCCTCACCGTCGTAGGCAATAAACCGCCCACTGGGGTGTTCATGCAGTTTTCCGATTTGCTCGACTAACAGCCCAGCCGTTTTCTGTGCAGAAAACAGCTTGCCCTCAGGTACGTTCTTTTGAAAAGGCTTTGACAGGCGCGAATCAGTGGTTCCGGGATGTAACGCCGCGACACGTACATTTTTGGTGTTCCTCGCCCATTCGATAGACAGGCATTTCAAAGTCATGTTCAGCGCAGCTTTTGAGGCACGGTAGCTGTACCAGCCGCCTAGCTGATTATCGCTGATGCTGCCAACCCGAGCCGAAACCGTTGCAAACACACCTTGCTCGGATGCTTTGAGCACTGTACGGGCGTACTTGCCAAGTAGCATGGTCGGTAGGCAATTGATTGCCATGCTCTTTTCAAAGTGTTCTGTGGACACGGCCGAAATTGATTTTTCTGGCCCAGTTTCGCCATCGTGCAACATGCCCGCACAGTTGATTAACCAGTCAGCCTGTTTAACCGATGCCAGCCACAATCGAACCTGTTCATCGTTGCTAGCATCCACTTTGCTCCAGTGAATGGCGGTGTCAGATGCATGTCCTGACACACTACCAACACTGCCAGCGGCTGGCGACTGATGGTAGGTGGCATGGATTGTTTCCACGTCATTGCGTGCCGCCAGATTTTCCACAATGGCGGCACCAATACCGCCACTGGCGCCCACAATAGCAACGGTGAGCATTATTTCAGCTCGGTATACGCTTTGGTAAATCCGCTGAGAGAGAGTGTTGCTTTGACTTCGCCCTGATTGGCAGCAATGACTGAAATTTCAGCACTGTTACCACGCTTGAACCGGCTTACCAGGTCGTCGTCGATAGGCTCACGAACCAGGCATCCCTGTTCTGTACAAATTTTGAACGGTGCAGATTCAGCGCGACCGCCATCAATGCTCACCGACAGTCCTTCAATGAGCACAACACCCAACGGGGTAATGACATCTAGCACGGCAATAGCGGTTGTCTCACCCACTTCCAAGGGTTCATCCAACTTACGAATCACCATTTCAAGCACGGGCGTACCAGAGGCATCTTCGCCAACTTGTGCCATGGCGCAGTTAACACCCTCCGGAGGGCAGGCAACATCCCAGGCGCCTACCTTGGTGGTAGACACCTGGCCCACAGGCCCACTGTTGCCAGAGGGCGCTAGATCGGCCGGTGAAACCGACGGGGGCACGGCTTCAGGCTCCCGGTCTGCTGGCGGTGTGGCACCGAGGTCCAGTGTTTCGGGTTGTGTCTGCTCACTGGGCTGGCCCAGTTTCAGACCACCATTTGATTGTGCAAAGGTCGCACTCGCACTCATCATGCACAACGTCAGCGTGACAGCAGTTAGTGCGATGCGGCAGGAGCGCGGCAAAATGGGTGACGAAGCTGAATGGGTAGTTGGTATCACAAAGATTCCTGTCGACTAATTGATAAATGGGGTCGAACACGCTGCCTCAAGTGGTGACGTGGGACAACATCTCGTTATTACACATAGTGTAGCGACGCAATCGCCTAGTCTCAAGCGAGCACGACATGACAGTGTGGTTTGATTGCAGCCACTAGATGTGGTTCGTGGCGATGTTGGTGTCAGATCATCGCAACCCTTCGTACCATTGGGCCAAGCTTGCGCCAGCCACGCAAAAACAATCACGCAAGGTTACATCCAGCAAGCCTGTGAACCGGCGGGACCATGTCTGGTCAGAATTTATGCGACGCTTGGATCAAGCTGGTATACGCTTGTAAACCCTAAACAACCACGCACGGGATGCCATGCAACTCATCGAATCCAGCCACTGGCGCCTCTGGTGCGACAAAGATGTTGGCGTGCAATGGATGGCGGCCCAGGTTAACCGGAACGGTCAATGGGTGGATGTAGTTCCCGATTGCCGTGCAGAGCGTCCCGATGCTGGGTCTCAGGCTGATCTGGCCGCGCCAGGGCAATCGGCTGATGCGCCTTTGCCTGCAGCCAACTTTCACATGATCCCTTATAGTAATCGCATCCGCGATGGAAAATTCAATCATCGAGGGCGGCCGATAGCCCTGCAAGATGGCGCCAAACATGCCATCCATGGTGCGCTAAGAAAGCAGCGCTGGCGCATCATCAGTGCCGAGTCAGATACGCTGGTTTGCGAATTCGACAGCAAAGCGGATACGGCCATCAACTGGCCTTGGGCGTTGAAGGCGCAAATAGCACAAAGCGTCAAAGGCGATACATTGACCAGTACCATCACGATTACCAATCAAGGCGATACTGACATGCCAGTTGGCACCGGCTGGCACCCCTACTTTGTGCGTAACATCGACGGCTCAATGCCGACATTGACTCTACCCGTTACCGAGGTTTTCCCAGACGAATCAGGTGATTGCCTACCCGACGGAGCAGCCATAGAGCTGCCGGACGCACTGGATTTCCGCAAGCCTAGAGCGCTGGACCCGGATCAGAGAATCGACTGCTGCCTCGCGGGGCTCGCAGGCGCATGCCACATCCACTGGCAAGATGCTGGTATAGAGCTGGTGATGTCAGCTAGCGAAGCCTGCCAATTTCTCATACTCTTCAATCCGGACAAGCCACATTTCGCGGTGGAGCCAGTCACCAATGCAAATGACGCCTTTAATCTGGCTGAACAGGGTGTGAGCTCAGGTGTGGCGGTTATCTCGCCCGGGACGAGCTTTTCGGTAACCATGCATCTGCAAGCCAGATTGCACGTTTAACAATCAGGACGGTGACTGTTTTGCCGAGCTTAGCGTAACCCCCAAAGGCCCACGGCTAACGTCGAAAAACAGAGATTGCCCTTGACGCTCTACCTGCATGGGTACCAACTCACCCCGTACGCCTTGACGCGTCGCCTGCTGTAGGTCGTTAGTGGAAAACACTCTTCCCGATGCATAGGTAATTACCATGTCCTGCTGCTGCAGACCCGCAAGTTCTGCAGCAGATCCGGGAATAATGGACTGGACAACAACGCGGTTGTTACGTCCAGCCTCAAACAGATACCGGTCGTATTGTTCATCACCTAACTCCTCGCGTAAATCTAAGCGCTGGTCGTCCAGATCCTCAAGTTCGGTTGAAAACTGGTCCGACTCAATCCAGCCCTCGCGTTCTGCCAGATCGAAAAGTTCCAGCCTGGCAAGCTGATAGCTATCCTGCCTGTTCTGTAGTGCCTGTGCGCTGTCATAGTCGACGCCTGCAGCTACCAGATTACTCACCCTTTCGCTAGTGCCAGGGGGCACCGGAATGTTGCCGAAATCAGAGAAATCGTCGGAACTCTGCTCCGATTCGGCAGACTCGCTTAGATCGGCTATCGAGCGCAGATTAATAGCGTCGCTTTCAAGGTCTTCGATCTGGCGCGTAAGGCGGGTAAGCGTTAGAGCCAGCTGCGCCCGTTCGTCCGAGGCATCTTGCATAGCCGCCCGCAGTTCATCGTGAGCAGCGCGGGTGTCACTAGATTGTTGATCACTCGATCCGAACGCAGAATCCCTGAAGCCTGCCGTTAATTCGGTACCCGTGGACGCAGTTGCATCAATCGATACCAGGCCTTGCGTGTTAATAACCGGCACGTTCAGATTGCTGGTGACCAGCAACGTAAAGAGACTGCCGAGCACCCCCGCACACAACGCAAGCGCCGAACTGACAACCAGACTTCCAGACTTTTTATCATCCATGAGATAATTACGAAAAAAAACAGGACTGGACCATGATCCGGGTCCTCATAAAGACCAATGGCACACACAAGCAGCATTAGCTTGGGTCTGCCAACCGTATATCCGACTAACTAATACTTTACCCTATCGCACTTGGTACATCGCGTTAAGCTATGAAAATTGACAGTAGCTCCCCGAGCAGCAGCAGTACGCCCTCACTTGCACCGCCAGTACTGCTCTACGCGCACCGCGGCAGCATGGCGCTTGCCCCCGAAAACACTTTGGCAGCGTTCGAACTGGCGCTGAACTATGGCGCGGACGTCATGGAAATCGATGTCCGGTTGAGTCGCGACAAACAGGTGATCGTTACTCATGATGAAAGTGTGGATCGAACGTGCAGTGGGCATGGCCGCGTATGTGACATGTCATTATCCGAGCTTGAAACACTGGATGCTGGTTATCATTTTACCGATCTTGACGGTCGCCCTTACCGCGACACAGGTGTCAGCCTGATAAGCCTTGAGCAGATGTTCCAACAGCTGCCTAACGTGCCTATCAATATCGATATCAAGGACAATTCTGAAGAGGCGGCACAGGCTGTTGCCAAAGTCATTGAAAAGAACAACCGGCAAAAAAGTGTCAACGTCGGCAGCTTCCATGCCTCAGCACTGCTGCATTTTCGCTCGATGCTGCCTGAGGTGACCACAGCCGCTACGCAAGCAGAAGTTGCACAGTTGTATTTCAAACGCAGTTTATACCGCCAGCCTGCGTTTGAGTATCTACAAATACCGTTGCACTACTGCGGCATACCGCTATCGACGATTGATTTTATTCGCCATGCCGCAAAGCGCAATATCAAAACGGTGTACTGGACAATCAACAATCGCCAAAGCATGAAACGCCTCATCGAGCTTGGTGTGTCAGGATTTGTCACCGACCGTATGGATATCGCTGGACCACTTCTGGGCAGGCAGAATCAGCAGCTCTAACCGACTGCATCATGGCTAGCCCAAACCAGTCACAAGGCTAGGCCGCAATCAGCTCCTCACAGCCCAGACTGGCCGCAAACAGATCAAGCAATGCCCGTTCACTGGGCATTATGATTCCATCGTGCTGCATGATCTCGATACAATGCTGCACAAAAGCGTGACGGATAGATTGAGGCTGTACGTAGAGCGTTTGAAAAGCGGTTTCAAGCTCTTTGATAACACCCGTCTCTGATCCTGCACGCCGTGGAAAACTATCCTGAGTATAGCATTTAAGGACACGTTGAAATTGCGCATCAAGCTCTGCGGGCGAGGCACCGGAGGACTCCACCATCAATGACAAAAGCAACGCAAACTCAGGCCCCATTGCATCGAAACTTTTTGCCTTGCGAGCACGTGCAGGCTCATTCGGCTCATTGGCTATGGCACACACAACTGGAAACTCAATATTCAGGCGGCGGCGAATAAGCTGCACCCGTGCGTAATCCATCAACTGGTAGTGACCGTTCACGTTAAGCAGTTTCTCAAGCTTTATGGCAACCTTCTGCCGCTGCTGTATCGATAAGTGTTCGTTGAGCACACGACAAACATGATTGACGACGCCCAACTGATCTTTAGCCAGTTCATCAGGTACCAGTGCCATCACCTCAGTCACTTTGCCAGCAAACAGATCATTAAAGCTGAATCTCACGCCATTCATGTATTCGCTGCGGGGCTTGCCATCCTGATAAGCAAACAGGGCAAACAACGCTGCCATACACTTTAATTCATCAGTGAGGAGCAGCACAATTCTATCTGACAGACTATGGTTGGCAGCCGCCTCCAACGCATTCGAAGAAGAGACGCTGGCAGAGCTCTCGCTGCTACCAGTAAAATTCATGGTTCCAGCTGACATTGAGGGATTGGCATTGTTACCACCGGTCAATACATGCAACTGCTGGCGTTGGACTTTGCGCTTTTTAATATCAAACTGAGGCTCAATAGCCTGGATGCGCAACGACACGTCCGGGTGGCTGGACATCAGTTTATTAATCCAACGCTTTGCACCGCCAGACTGAAAGCATAGGTGAGCGAGCTCACGAGCATGAACGCCGTGCAGTGAGGGTTCATCTCCGGCCTCTCTGACAACATCAAGCGCCGATGCCAATGCGAACGGATAACGTGTGAACTGCACCGCGCAAGCGTCAGCCAGGTATTCACGTTGACGCGAAAAAGCTGCAGATATAATTCTGCCCGCGGTGACACCTACGGTACCCAGTGCGCACAACATGTATCCCACCACCACCCCCGGATGGAACGAATCTGTGAAACGACGAGCCAATAATAATTGGCCCACTTCATCGATGGCCATCAGTCCACCCATGGTCACAAGCAGCCGCATGTTAACCGGAACATCGCCATTAACAATATGCCCGAACTCATGTGCAACAACAGCTTGCAACTGCTCACGCTCAAACGCGTTCAAAGCACCCTGTGTAACAACAATAACCGAGCGAGTATCGTTGTTACCCAGTACAAACGCGTTAATGCTGGTTTCGTGTTTCATGACATAGACTTCTGGCTGAGCCGTGCTGGATGCAATCGACACTTCAGCCACTATATTAAGCAGCTGTTGCTCTTTTTCATCTCGAGAACGATCCGATGCTTGCACAGCACCAAAACGACGCGCAAGCAT
>JALZVU010000030.1 GCA_023301795.1 Granulosicoccus sp. | reverse complement strand
GCCCAGCACTTGCACAGGTACTTCAGTGACGTTTTGCATCACATTCAGGTGAGACCAAAGGTTAAAGCCTTGAAACACCATGCCCAGTTTGCTGCGCAGCCGCTCCACCTGCTGCATATCCTCGGGGACGCGTCGGCCTTTCTTTGTTGTGAAGCGAATGGTTTCGCTACCGACCTGTATATCGCCGCGATCAGGCTGTTCGAGCAGATTGATGCACCTCAGAAAGGTACTCTTACCCGAGCCGCTAGCACCGATAACCGAAAGCACATCACCTTCGTGCGCGGATAAAGAAACCCCACGCAGCACATCCAGCTTGCCAAAGGATTTATGGATATCCTTGACGACCAACGCCTCGGTGGATGATCGATGCAAGGCAGAATGATTCATGGACATAGTGGCTCTGACGAGATGCGTTGCTGGCAAAGTGCCGCAAAGATGAGTTTAATGAACGGCTGCACCGAAGTAAACGCCGGGAAGCATCATGTTAACGGTCTGATTGGGCCGTTAGAGACGTATAGCTAGATAACATTGCACAACCCGAGACGGGAAAAAGACCGCCACAAAAACAGAAGCAGAGGAATTTTTGGAAAATGACCAGAGCACATGAGACCAAAGCACAGGCGATAGATTCTTCAAAACGCCAGAACTCGCTGATCGTAGCGGCAATGGCGCTGATGCTAATCAGCATCGCCGTACTGGTGGGTATGTCTTCCGCGCGGGCAGACGAGACACTATTGGCCCCAAGCGCGGATTACCGCCCTCAACAGGTCGTCAGAATTGTGGTGGACTCGCTGCAAGACAATTCAGTCAACACCAACGACAGCGGAATCGCAACGGTATTCCGGTTTGCCTCACCGGTCAATCGCGCCAATACCGGGCCATTGAAACGATTTACGCGTATGGTTAAAACCGGTTTTTCAGACATGCTCAACCATTCTGGCGCACGTTACGATGAGATGGAGATAACTGATGACAAAGCCATTCAGGCTGTCTGGCTATTGACGGACACGGGCACTGAAGTTGGCTACGCATTCCAGTTAGGGTTGCAGAAAAGCGGTGAATTCGAAGGAATGTGGATGACTGATGCAGTTATTCCGCTGGGAAAAAGTGCTCAAAGCGGCATCCGTATTTAGATTGAAGGGGAATGGCACTTAGTTAAGCCTGTCATTCCCACGGAGGCAGGAATTCATTTACGCAAGTACGTAGTTTTCCTCCTCCGCGAGAATGACGATAGATAGCATTTTCACCTTTAGAACGCTCCCCCTAATTGGATGCAACGAGTCCAAACTGCGAGCAGAGCACAATCACCAACGTCGCAGCTAGTCAATCCCGTGTTGGCGCTTGGCTTGCTGCACCGTGTTGTGCAAAAGACAGGCAATCGTCATCGGACCGACGCCACCAGGCACTGGTGTGATAGCACCAGCAACAGCCTCGGCGCTAGCGTAATCCACATCGCCAACAAGGCGGGTTTTACCCTCTTCTTCAATTCGGTTGATACCTACATCAATCACAGTTGCGCCAGGTTTTATCCAGCTTCCGAGAACCATTTTCGGCCGGCCAACAGCAGCTACCAGAATATCGGCAGTTTTACACAGCGCTTCTAAATCACGTGTCCTTGAATGGGCGATAGTTACCGTGCAATTCGCTTGTAGAAGCAAGGCTGCCATAGGCTTTCCCACTATGTTGGAGCGTCCCACGATCACAGCATTAAGACCGCTGAGGTCTCCCAATGTGGACTTGAGCATCATCAAGCAGCCCAGCGGTGTGCACGGAACGACACCACCACCATCGGTATTGAGCCTGGCAACGTTCACCAGATGAAAGCCATCCACGTCCTTGTCGTGACTCACCGAATTAATTACTTTGGATTCATTGATGTGCTTGGGCAGCGGCAGCTGCACCAAAATACCGTGAACGCTGTCGTCACCGTTCAATTTCTCAACCAGCGCCAGTAATTCGTCTTCATCAACATCAGCAGGCAACTTGTGCTCGAACGACTGCATCCCGACTTCTACCGTCTGACGCCCTTTGTTGCGTACATAAACCTGACTGGCTGGATCCTCTCCTACCAGAACAACCGCAAGCCCGGGAACAAGATTGTGGTCACGCTTAAGATCGGCAACTGTGACTGCTAATCCTTCGCGCAGCTTAGCTGCCGATGCTTTTCCGTCAATTACTGTGGTCATGAATGCCAGTACGCCTGTTGTCATCAAATTCGCAAGATATTAGAACATCTGAGGCGTTTTCAGACCAGCTAACGTTTGAGTTGGCGTCGATAAGAGGCATTTGATGTACAGATGCGTGTTTATGGCATATCTTATTAGGCAATGTTTTACTTCATTTCTACCAAGGCCGATTCCATGATTCCTGCTAGATCCGTACGTTACCTGCCTCTGGCGATACTGCTGGCATCACTTGGCGCATGCAGCTCGTCGGATTCCGACACCCCCGCACCCGAGCCAGCTAATACTGCAGATACTACGGACACCACGGATACCTCGGAGACCACAGATCCAACAGTAGGCCAAGGACCGTTGGTGCCTACGGACCCGTTGAGTGGTCCTGAGACTATAGAGAACGATGCGGATGCTGACGCCGATGCATCGGGTGGTGAGAACTCACCATTGCTGGAAGATGAACAAGAGCAAGCGCCTGTTGTTGTCGTACCTGGCACGCCGGCAGAGCAAGAGCCACCTGCAGGACAGACTCCGCTAGAGGCGGAAGCAGAGGCTGAGGCTGAGGCTGAAGCTGAGGCTGAGGCAGAAGCAGAAGCTGAAGCTGAAGCAGAGGCAGAGGCAGAGGCAGAGGCAGAGGCAGAGGCAGAGGCAGAGGCAGAGGCAGA
>JALZVU010000029.1 GCA_023301795.1 Granulosicoccus sp. | reverse complement strand
AACTGGAAACGAGAGGCCGCACGTTTCACACCAGACTTAACGACCCTTATCTGGCACGGCACGCATCGAAAACTGGGCGACCTTACCACCAACCCTGTCGATATTGTGATTACCAGCTATGCCCTGGTGACGCGTGACATCGAACTACTCGGCCGACAACAATTTGGTTGCGTGGTGCTCGACGAAGCGCAAGCTATCAAGAACCCTACCGCCAAAGTCACCCAAGCTATCAAGACGCTTGATGTACCACGACGCATTTGCCTCACCGGTACGCCACTGGAGAATCACCTGGGCGAACTATGGTCCCAGTTTGACTTTCTCATGCCGGGCTTTCTGGGCACGCGTAAGCATTTCAACCGCTACTTCCGAACACCCATCGAGAACCACGGCAGCACTGACAGACAACAGCGTTTGTCAGCTCTGATTCGACCGTTCCTGTTGCGGCGACGAAAAGAGCAAGTGGCCACCGAGCTACCGCCAAAAACCGAAATCATCCGTGAGGTCACGCTAGAGCCTGAACAGGCGCGTCTGTACGAGAGTATTCGTGTGAGCATGGAGCAACGCGTTCGCGCCCTGTTGGCAGAACGTGGCCTCGCCCGTAGCCATATCGAGATGCTAGATGCTTTGCTAAAGCTACGCCAGACGTGTTGTCACCCAGCGTTGGTCAAGCTCGATAGCGCCCGTGGTATTCATGAATCGGCGAAAACCGAATTGCTGATGTCGATGCTTGACGAGCTAATCAGCGAAGGCAAAAAGATACTGCTCTTCTCTCAGTTCACAGAGATGTTGGGACTCATTGAAGTAGAACTCACCAAGCGCAACATCCGTTACGCCAAGCTCACCGGGCGAACTCGCAAGCGCGATGAAGTCATAGACTCTTTCCAGCACGGCGATGTGCCTTTGTTTCTGATCAGCCTGAAAGCCGGCGGTACCGGTTTAAACCTGACAGCCGCCGATACCGTTATCCACTACGACCCATGGTGGAACCCTGCGGTGGAGAATCAGGCCAGTGACCGGGCACATCGTATTGGACAGAACAAACCTGTATTCATCTACAAGTTAGTAGCCAGCAACACCGTTGAAGAAAAGATCATGGCCATGCAGGCACATAAGCAACTGCTTGCCGATCAGACCATCAACGCTGCTGAAGGGGCAACGCTACAAACCCTGACAGCTGATGACATCATGGATCTGTTTTCTGCCAGCGATCCTACAGACGCGGAAAACAACGCACTGCACTAGCGTGGATTATTCATGAAGCCACGGGGACGCCCGGTCCAGATTCATGAATAGTCCACGCTAGCGTGCTCAATGGCGGGGCTGAATAGTGTAAGGTTTTAAGCCCGATTCCGAGCCTTAGCTTTTCATGAACGATATCCTCGCATCTGCAGGGAATAATCTGCTCTCCCCCATCATTCTGTCCTTTGTGCTTGGGTTTTTTGCTGCCATCGTGCGCTCCGATTTAACGATACCGGAGGCGATGGCCAAGGCGCTATCGATCTATCTACTCTTCGCCATCGGTTTCAAAGGTGGGGTTGCCGTATCGAGCAACGAGTTTGACATCGGTGTCTTAATGGCACTGATAGCGGGCACACTGCTGTCTCTGCTAATTCCGTTTATTGCCTTTGCACTACTCAAGGTGCTAACCAACCTTGGCACCCTGGACAGGGCTGCCGTGGCAGGTCACTACGGATCTATATCCATTGTCACATTTGTGGCTGCCACATCCGCCCTGGAGCTATCAGGCCTTGCATCAGAGGGCTATATGGTTGCGGTAGCTGCAGCCATGGAAGCACCGGCTATCGTGACTGCACTCTGGCTAGCCTCTCGCGGCGATAAGAATTCGCGTATGAATTCGGGCATGTGGCGTGAAATTCTGCTCAACGGGTCTATCGTGCTGCTGCTCGGTGCGTTCATGATCGGACTGCTCTCGGGCGCTCAGGGAATGAAGGAAGTTGAAAGCTTTATCGTGACGCCCTTTAAAGGTGTGTTGTGTCTGTTCCTTCTGGATATTGGTCTGGTTGCTGGACGCAGCTTGCTGCAAAGCCACAAGCTTATTACGCGAGGGTTAGTGGCATTTGGTGTGTTGATGCCACTGATCGGTTCCGCTATTGGGCTTGTTACTGCCTTAGCGCTAAATCTGTCTGAGGGTGGAGCCCTGTTGCTCATGGTGTTATCGGCCTCAGCCTCCTACATTGCTGTACCCGCTGCCATGCGGGTGGCCTTGCCTGAAGCCAACGCCGGAATCTACCTGACGCTGTCGCTGGGCATTACCTTTCCATTCAACCTGACGGTGGGCATACCCTTGTACCTGGCAGCCGTCGGTCTTATCTACTCTTAGCCTCTTAGCCGAAAATTCTCATGAATGTACATAAAGCCAAGCGCGTAGAAATTATCATTGAGGCACCCATGCAATCACGCCTCACCAAGGCGCTGGACGCCGGCGGTGTATCAGGTTATACCCTGCTACCCGTCATGGGTGGTTCAGGACGTAGCGGACCATGGACAGTCGATGGTCAGATTTCCTCTGCAGGGGGCATGGTGCACGTGCTGTGTATCGTGAAAGAGGACAACGTGGATACTATTCTGGATATTGCCTTCGGTATCGTGGAAAGGCATCTGGGAATTGTGTCGGTATCGGATTGCGAAGTGATACGTCCAGAACGATTCTAGTCCGAGCTGTCAACGAAACGCGAAATCACCCTTCCAGTAGGGTCGAGTGAATTCACGAATAGTCCCGCTAGACATTACGCTCGTCCAGTTGCTTGCGTATATCAGCATGCACCGCTTCGGTGATTGGGTAGCCGCGCATCGTCCAGATGGCAGCCAGTTTGAACAGAATGCAAGGTCCGCCATACAGCACAGCCAGCCACAACAGCGAGCTTTCACTGTTCTGCCCGTTAGCACTGAACCCTGCCACATCGAGTAGCGGGAACGCGATACCGATAGCAAGCGCATACGAGAGCTTGGATGCGGTGCCCCAGAGCGCAAAGAACAACCCCGGCCTTGTGTAGCCCGTGTGCAGAGCATCCCACTCAATGACATCGGCATTGATAGCACTGGGTAATGCTAAATCAGCGCCCGTGGCAAAGCCTGTGGCGATGACAATCACATAGAACCACACCACTGTGTCGGCATCCAGGAAGGGGGTCCACAGGAAAAACAGACAAGCCAGCACCATGGCAAACGCCCAGGTTCCGTGCTTGCCATAGCGCTTTGAGGCAGTTACCCAGAAAGGTACAGCAATGGCGGCGCTGACAAAATACAGCACCAAAAAGATTCCTGCCTGACCCGGAACGCCGAGCACATGGGTAACAAAAAGTAAAAACAACGTTGCTGGAATGGCATTACCCACCGCATTGAGGAGAAAACTCACCAGCAATTGCCGAAACGGATTGTGCGTTTTCATCAACGACCAGGCAGCGCTGACAGAATTGGGTGGCAGAGTAGTTTTAGCAGTGTCGGGCACACTGACTGCTGCCCACACCGTTGCAATTACAAGGGTCACGAGCACCAGAATCGTAACAATCTTTAACGTGCTGCCCAGATCTTCAGCATCGCCACCTGCAATCAGTGCAGGCAGGATCAACGCGACCAGCGTACCCGCCAGTCCGAAGGCCACCCTTACCCCGGTAACAAGACTACGCTGGTTGTAGTCTGGAGAAAGTTCTGCAGCCCAGGCACTGGCAGGCACAATAGACAAGGTACCGGCCACGTAGATCGCTATCGTCCAGAACAACAGGTAGCCCCCACCCGCCCCACTTGCAGGGTTGAACAGAAACCAGGTAGATATCGCTATCAGGGGTGCGGCAATCACCACAAACACCTTGCGCCGCCCTAACCTGAAGTTGCTTTGATCAGACCAGTAGCCCACTAGAGGATCAGTGATGGTATCGAACAGTCGCGCCAGCAACAAAAGCCCACCGATGGCTGTGAGACTCAGCGCTGTGTTCTGTGCATAGAAGGTTGGCACGATGACCTGCAAAGCGATGAACGCTGCTGCCAACGGGAATGCCAGTGAGCCATAGGCAGCCAGTACCAACTTTGGCACACGCCGGGATACTTGCGGCTGAGGCTCTCCAGTATGAGTCGTCGCCTCTGACGCCGAGTCTGAGTTGTTGCGAGGTGCGGTGGAACCGGAAGACATACGGACAGGCTATCAGTGAGGAAGGAAACACAGAGTATCTCGTATACGCGGCAACCCACACGCTGGTTGTGTGCCTAAGCGCTCACGAAACCAACGCTAAGGTAAATCGGCTACCGATACGCGCCATCAACGACGTAATCGTGGCGCTTCAACCCTCATCTGATTGCACGTACTCTGGTAAGAGGTAAAACCTGCGCGGTAACAAAGCACCAGACTTGTTACCATCGCTCACGTGTCAACTATGAAATCACTACAGGGTGCAGTCTCGTGAACAAATACAAACGCTATATTCCGATCGTGGCTCTCGTGCTTGTCGCGCTTGGAGTCAATCTGGATCAGTTTGGCATCGACCTCAGAGCCCTGTCGCAAGGCTCTGGCAGCACGATCTCAAGCACAGGCAACAGTAACGGATCTTCCTCACGGCCAGCTACTGATTCAGGCTCTCACAGTGAACCGAGCTACAGCCAGTGGTCTGACACGAGCCCAGAGATCAATTTATGGCATGTCTTTGAAGGCGAGACAAACCGCAGCGGAAAACCCGTCGGCTTTCATTCACGACCCAGCGGTCAAGATCCTTCAAATGCGCGCGTAGTGTCAGTGCGCGATAAACCCAATAGAGCGGGTGTGTATACCGCGACTATCGAAATTCGTGATGCCAACCAGTGGAAAAGTAAATTCTCCAGCTTCTTTCCCGACTCGCTGTCTCGCGACCAGGTCATCAGCGCAGTACTGAACGCCTACAACAACAGTAATGATAAGAATGCGCAGCCATTTGAAGGACCATCGGGCCTGGGATTTACCATTCAGGGCTACACATCGGGTCGTGGCGGAATCAACACCGCCTTTCCGGTTTATGTGCGCAGCCAGTAACGCGTAAATTCTTTGATGCGTAAACAGTACATTGCAGCGCTGTTGTGGCTGGCGCTATGCAGCACGTTGGCAAGTTCACCGGTATTGGCCCAGGAAGCATCGCAGGATTCCTCTAATGCAGCATCGCAAGCCGCTAACACACCGGTACCGGGTAACGCGCCCCAAGCACTGGTAAAGCTTGAATACATTCAAGGTGTGCTCTCGCAGAAGCTGCAGGAACGCAGTGAGCTGGGCGGGAGAATCGAGCAAGCCAACGAGCAAGATCAAGCTGACTTGCGAGTTCAGGCAAATGATCTGACCTACGACATTCAGCAGCTACGCAACACGCTTGAGCTCATTGCGATTGATGGCCTGGACACTAGCCTCTTTACACCCGAGCAGCCACAAGAAAAAGGTGACTGGCGTGAAGACGTCGCACTTATCGCCCAACCCGTTATCGACAGTCTCAAAGATCTGACTGAAAAACCCAGAAAGCTCAAAACGCTTAATGATGAAATTGCCTTGCATGAGCAGGAACTGGCTGTTGCAGCACAAGCGCTGAGCAAACTTCAACCCCTAGTAAATCTCAAACCTGACGGCGCTCTGAAAGATTCACTGGAAGGCTTGATCAGACTCTGGACCGGGCGACGCAACGATGCCCAATCCACCGTCGACATCGCACGATTTCAGATAGCTGACTTGCAAGGCGACAAACCCATTGCACAAACCATATTCGCAGCACTTGTCGATTTCATCACAGGTCGCGGATTCACACTGGTACTGGCAGCAGTTGCCGCTTTCACTGTCTGGTTTGGAGTTCGTTTTCTACTGCGCGGATATCGATCAACTATTGGTAGTGGTGATTCACCAGAACACAGAACACGCTACCGACTAGCGGCCTACAGCGTTCATGTGTTCACATTCCTGCTCAGTCTGATCGCGGTATTTGTGGTGTTCTATGAACGCGGTGATGTCTTACTGCTCGGTATTCTCATTCTGTTTTTTATCGGTCTGGCACTGGGTATCAGGCAGCTGCTCCCCCAATACATGGCTGAGGCTCGTTTGCTTCTGAACATAGGGGCGATGCGTGAAGCTGAGCGCGTGATCTACCGCGGCCTACCGTGGCGTGTGGAGTCCATCAATATGTACACCGTGCTCAGAAACCCTGAACTACAGGGTGTACTGCGTATACCGCTGGCAGAATTTCATGGAGTGACGTCGCGCCCGGCGGACAAAGACAGTTGGTTCCCTACATCGCGTGGAGATAGCGTGCTGCTTCCAGACGGTAGCTGGGCGGAGGTGCTTGACCAGAATCCGGATACCGTGGAACTGCGCAAACGAGGTGGGCAGCAAATCAGCGTACCCACTGCGCAGTTCTATACCAAAGAAATGATCAATCTTTCCCGAGGCTCAAGTTTCGGCGTAACCAGCCAGTTCAGAGTGGACTACCTTTATCAGGATATCAGCCAGAATGCAGTTCCCAAGGCGCTGCGCGACGCGCTACGCCAGGCACTGACAGACTCTGACATGGAACCCTTTATCAAAGATGTGCGCGTAGAACTCAAAGAGGCAGGCACATCATCGATAAACTACTGGTTACATGTGACGATGGACACCAAAGCGGCCAAATCGTACGTGCGCATAGAACGAATGATGCAAAGCGCGTGCATACAAGCGTGTACTCAAAACGCGTGGACCATCCCCTACCCGCATGTCTCCCTGATTAATAAACCCTAGGGGAGGGTTAGCCTGAACTATTCATGAATAATTCTAGAGCAATTGACCTTGCTGCGGCACAGGCCAAGGCGGTAAGGCGGGGCAAAGATCACCCATGATATTTGTTAATGCTTGATGGAACTGCTCTGAGAATTCGGGGCAATACTGGTTGTTCGGACAATGAATCATCACTGACGGCTTCAGACCATCGCCAATCCAAGCAGCAGTACGTTGTGCCCACTCATTAATCCAGCACTCATTACTAACCCCGTCAGGATGCAAAATAAGTCGTACAAAAGCCTGCTGGTTGTACACCGTGGCCAACACCGGAACATCTGGCTTCTCGTGCACCGCGGCTAGCACATCCGGGTGTTGTGTATCACCTTGATATAAAGCTCGAGAGTCCAGCATCACTCGGCCAAAACCGTAATATTGCAAGAATGGTTCGAGCAGTTCCGGTTCGGTAAAGAAATCAGGATTGCGCACCTCTATGACGGCATCGTAGTCGCTGGCGATATCATCAAACACATTTTTCAATCGTCGCAACTGAGCCATACCCACCCAGTCAGGAAATTGCAGCAAAAACGGCCCAATGTGCGGTTGCAATGGTTTTACTCGGTCCAGAAAACGGCGAAACTCATCGACGTCAGGGTGACGCTCGTGTGTAACCGAACGAGGCAATTTAAAACTGATCAGAAAATCACGCCCCTCCAAGGCAGCTGCCCAGGCAGCCACCTTGGAAGCCTCCGGCACGTGATAGAAAGTGGTGTTGCCTTCCACAGCGTTGTACACCGAGGCATAGCTCGAAAGCATGGACGGTTGATCAAAGAGGTATTTGTTACGCCATCCGGCGTAAGCCCAGGCAGGTAAACCCAAACGATACGGCTGTGTATTCAAAGGTCTTGGATGTCCAGGCTACTCTGCCAGTTACGTTACGCGCTGCACCTGCAAGAAGGCCTATTGCATCACGCATCTGATATCACAGCTGCACGTCGGCACTATCGGTGTGAAAGGGGGTTATCTGAGAATAACATCACAACCAGAGGCATGAATTTCTGTAAAACTCGGCTCTTCATAGCAACAAGCATAAGGGCGCTTGTAGCACCCTGATTTCTCTTAAGTTCAGCCTATCAAGTATCTCAGGCATAAGGATGCACGAATATCATGCGTAACAACAGCTTCACAACTCAGCTTCTTCTTGTCAGCATCAGTGTGGTTGCCACTTACGCTGCCATTGTTCACTTCGGTTTTGGCCCGTAACAACAGACTGCAACCTCAAAATCACTGTAATTGGTGATGCACTTGGACGCTATAAGTTATATTATAAAGTTCCGTGAAACACCAATAATTGAATCAGCGCTCCATGGACGTGGATAGTAATCCAGCCACCATCAGATATTTACCAGCCACTGAGCCAGTCGGGCGCGTGGGCATTGTCACCAATAGCTTTGAATCGGCATATTACAATCGGCTGGTGGAGTCTGCTTCCAACTACCTCACCGCTCGCGGTTTCCTGGTAGTTGTTCAATCCAACTTGCATACTCCACAAGGCGAACTGCAAGCCTTTGAGTCACTTGCCAACAATCAATGTGACGGACTAATCATTCACTCCGACACACTGGACGATGAAGTCCTGAATGATGTCATGCGGCAATACCCGAACGCAGTTTTACTCAATCGCCATCTTCCCCTTTTTCCAGAACGCTGCGTTGAAGTTGACAACATACAAGGTGGAGAAGTCGCAGCTCGCTATCTGACCTCGCTCGGTCATCGCCATATCGCGATGGTGAATGGCCCAGAAAAATACCTTGAATCCAACGATCGCGCCGCCGGGTTCAAACGCGTGCTCAAGACACAAGGCATTGAGCTGGTCGCCGACCTCCCTGGTAGATTTGTACAAGATTGCGGAGAGCGTGCCATGGAGAAAATCCATGAACAACACTCAAATGTCAGCGCTGTTTTCTTTCATAACGATGTCATGGCCTTTGGTGCTCTGAACGCCTGTCGCCGACTTGGTATTAAAGTTCCAGAGCATATTTCGATTATGGGGTTCGACGGCATACCCATGTGTGAATATGTGTCACCAAAACTCACCTCAGTGCAACAACCAATGCGTGAAATAGGCGAGCAAGCGGCCAAAATAATTTGTGATCTCTTACTGAGCGTAAAACCTGACAAACGCTATGTTGGAACCAGCTACACGCCAGTACTGGCAGAACGTGAGTCAGTTTCCCCGCCGATGGGCCACAGTACGGAGACCGTCTCTCTGACGCAACGCGAATCTGAATGCCTGACCTGGACTGCCAATGGAAAAACATCCTGGGAGATATCAGTCATTCTTGGCGTGTCGGAAAGTACGGCCACGTTTCATCTACGCAACGCGGGTGTCAAACTCAAAGCCAGCAATCGTGCTCATGCTGTAGCCAAGGCACTACAGCTGGGACTTATTGAGTTCTCGTAGATACATATCGCGCTCGTTTCAACTGCCCACGTAGCGTGATGTCAGCTCCAGACTACCCGATGCACTAGCCTTAAGCTTCTCTGACGCATCATAGATTTGAGTTGCCGATTCTTGAGCCCCTACTTGCCGGTCGATGACATCACTGATCAACGCTCTGACCTCTTTATTGCCAGCGAGTATTTTTGTAACCAGCTTAATAACACCATCAGCCGATGTTGATTGCTCTCTTACAGATTCAGCAATATTCACCTGAATACCATTAATTTGCGACACAATATGATTGATGCTGCCAATTCCTTCAACAGCCTGATCAGTATCGCCACGGATAGCATCGATACGTCGCTGAATTTCCTCTGTCGCTTTGTTGGTCTCCTTGGCCAACTCCTTAACCTCGTTGGCAACCACCGCAAACCCCTTACCTGCATCCCCTGCTCGAGCCGCCTCAATAGTAGCGTTCAATGCCAGCAGATTGGTTTGCTCAGCTATCGAAGTAATGAGCTTGATAACGTTCCCGATATCCGCTGAAGAGGTCGATAGGTTACGCATGATGGCATCGGTCCGCTGCCCCAGATCTACTGCCTCGTTGGCAACAACTGAAGCTTGCGAGGCACTGGCTTCGATAGTATCTATGCCGCTAGCCATCGTGCCCAAATTTTCAGACATGGTAACAATCGCGTCGCGCACACCATTGGCGGTACCACGTACCTTGACGGCTTGTTCATTATTTCGTCTGGCATCAGCATTGATCATATCGCTTTGCCCACTCAAAGATATCGCAGCGTCTCTCAGGGTTCTTGCCTCCTCCGAAATACTGTGAAAATCACTATCAAACTGCCCGAAAAGTAGCTCAAGGTCCATGATTGTTTTGCATAGATCATCGTTGACACGACCTCCAGTTTCCGGGTGGGCAGCCAGGTATTTCAAGTCGCCTGCCGCTGCCGCGGCAACAGCCGTTGAAAGCCGTTGAATTCTTCCCTTCAGCTGCTCTTCACGCTCACGCGACAAGTCGACCAACTCCTGAGCATGTTGCTCATCACGCAACACTGCCGAGTTACGTTCAGTGTCTAATTGTTGTTGAAGTAAATCCAATTTCTCTTTCTCTTCAACCTCGATAGCAAACTTCGCTGAGCGCTGCAATGCCAGCGCTGTAATACGGTTACGCCTGAATACTTGCAGAGCACTCGCCATATCACCAATCTCGTCTTTACGACCAGTGTGTGGCACCTCAGTACTATTTTTATCATCGCTGAGTAAATGTGCACATCGACTAAGGTTCTGTATGGGCTTGATAATTCGTCGAGACAAATAAAATGCAAACATGGCCGACAAGGCAATAAATGCAACACCCCCAATCGCTACCAATGTACGCAGCTCTTTCTGCTCTCGCCGTTCAAGTGTCGATTGAGCGACTTTCAACTGCTCTATGCTCAGATCCATGCTCTGGACCAACTCATCCATGAGACTCGCTGGCGCTCTGTCCCGACCACGCATCAATGAGTCAGCAACAAGAGGCTCCGTGCCACCGGTATCGGCGAAAACATTCAGTGCTTCGCGGTAACGTCTATTTAATGCGTCAAGATCATTCTTGAGTGTCTGCAGCAAGCTACTCGTCTCATCATTGACACGCGCTGCAAGCAGCTCATCAACGGCTGCAAGCACGCTAGACTCCATAGAGAAAAACCGTGTCCGATAAGTGTCCAGATCAACAGGGTCCTCACCGCGGATCAGAATGTTCTTCCATTCCTGTACCTGTTTTTTAAAGTCTACCTGCATTTGTGTGACATGGAGCTGATGCGCCATGATCACATTGACTTCTTCGGTGTCGTGCCGATCCTCAGCGCGGAGCATAAGCGTTACCAAAAATGCAAACGCTATGACGGCCGTGAGGGTCAGTCCCACGTTCATCTGAACAGAAATACTCATTCGCCGCATCTAGCCCACTCCCAACAACCTTCCTATCGTTGGAGACAATAGCGACAATCCACACAGTTACTGCACAGGTGAGAGGTTAGTCATTTCTTACCCATGAATCGCACCTGACATACTGCAATGGTAACTACGCAGGTTACTTAGCAGCAGCCAGATTGGAACGCATTTGCTCGATCACAGCGGTGTAGTCGGGGGCGTTAAAAATTGCGCTGCCTGCCACGAAGGTATCCGCCCCCGCAGAGGCCACTAGCGCAATGTTATCGGCCTTTATTCCGCCATCAACCTCCAACCGAATATCCCGACCGGTACTGTCGATTCGACGTCGTGCCTGCTCAATTTTACGGTAGGTAGATTCCAGAAAACATTGCCCACCAAACCCGGGGTTAACACTCATCAACAAAATGATATCCACTTTATCGATAACCCAGTCCAGAACATCCAATGGCATCGCTGGGTTAAACACCAGACCCGCTTTGCACCCTTGATCCTTGATCAGCTGAAGCGTTCTATCTACATGCGTTTCAGCATCCGGATGAAATGTGATCAGATCTGCACCTGCATTGGCAAAGGCTTCAGCCAATGCATCCACGGGCTGCACCATGAGATGAACATCAAGCGGAACAGCTTGGCCGTCTGATGTTACGCAGTACGGCTTGATAGCTGCGGCAACAGCGGGGCCAATTGTCAGATTGGGAACATAGTGATTATCCATGACATCGAAATGGATCCAATCGGCACCCGCATCGATGACGGCCCGGACTTCACTGCCTAATGTGGCAAAGTCGGCTGAAAGAATAGAGGGGGCAATTGTGTACATGGCAACAGTTATCTTGGGGAGAAGAGAGCGGCCGCTCGAATTCTACCTCAGACAGCAAAGCAATCGAGCCACATGAAAATCCCGAGTATGTTCTAACCTGAATGCAGCGAAAACGATTAAGACTGCGTCGCTCTACTTCGCACTGCTGGCTGTGGTCACCTCATTGAAGACATCACCATACCGGTCAATCATTATTTGCTTGTCAAAATGTGCTGCTGCATACGATGCAGAAAAGCGCGCCATGCTGGCAAGCTTCTCCCGATCATTCGCAAGCTCGGTAATTGCGTCAGCCATTGCCTGCGCACTACAGTCAACCAAAATCCCGCCAAAGCCGTCTTTTGAACGCGATATGGCATCCGCACTACCGCCGGCGTTAGTGAGAACCACTGGTGTTCCAGCTGACTGAGCTTCAAGCGCAGACAAGGGATGGCCTTCCCTGTCACTGGACAGTACGAATAAATCCAGAGCAGCGAGAAGGTCTGGGATATCCGACCGTTCACCCAGCAAGGTTACACAATCTGCGACACCCAGTTCGGCAATGCGGCTCTCTATTCGCGCACGCTCCGCCCCTTCGCCAGCGATAACTACCTGAAACGAGAGATCCCGAGATTTCAGTATGGCTGCTGCCTCCACGAGTCGACAATGGTTTTTCTGTGACGCAAGCCTGCCAACGGTGCCCACCAGAAGCTGCTTGTCACCAATCAGCTGATCTCGCAAACGCTCTCCCTGCCCAGCGGCATAGCGCTTTGTATCGACCCCGTTATTAACCACGCAAACAAGGCTTTGTGCAATACCGACATCATGCTGATAAAAATTAGCAGTGTCCTCAGAGACTGCAATGAGCCTGGCCGTTCCATGACTGAGTACCCGATCTATAAATCTATTGTGACGACCCTTCCAGATATCACGGTTGTGCTCAGTGACAACAATGGGGACTGGGAGCCTGTAGAGAGCCAGACGGGCCCAAAGGTTAGCTGTCCACAAGTGGCTGTTAACAACCTCCGCACGTTGACTGATAACAAGCTCACGAATTCTTTTGACCACACTCAGATCAATTCCCCGCTTCTTGTTCAGAAGGTGCAGGCTTACATCACTGGAAAGAGAAACTGCTAGCTCTCCGAGCGAGCTCAGGCACACTACGCTGACACAGGCGCCACGGCGCGAAAACTCATTCGCCAGATCGACCACCATCCGTTCGGCACCGCCTACCGTTAGTGCTTCAATAACAAACATCAGCCGTCGGCCGTGCATATCCCCACAGATTTTACTTTGCAGACATTTCTCAGTAGGTTGTGTTAGCTCTATAACGGACATGGACTATGCATTACAGTGAGGAAAGATTCACAAAACAAGTGATGTCGTGCATGTGATTGAATAACTAAAATGCTTTTCAACGTACGACACGAATACTTGTATACAGAGCAATTGCTCCATAAACCGTAGTTTAGCACTGAGTCAGGGGCAAACGGTTATGTCGATTGTGGCCTGACCCAGCTTCTGAAGATACTGTTCCAACAATTGTTGATCGCTCGTCGGCACACGTACTGTTAACGTGACTTCGACCCCGAACTCTTTATTGTCAACCTCACAATTTAGTACCCCGAGGCCATGTTCAAGGGAGGCCAGAAGGTTATACGGAACACAAAATTGCCAGGTAACAGAAGGCACGATGCACTGACTTTCCACGCTCTCCAGTAAATCAACAACGCTTTGCGAGTAAGCCCTCACCAACCCGCCTACCCCCAATTTCTGGCCACCAAAAAAACGTGTGACTACCACCACAATCTGGCCAAATTCACTGTGGGTCAGCACGTTGAGCATGGGCTTACCCGCCGAACCACGCGGCTCGCCGTCATCACTCTGATCGTGTTGGTAGACATCCTGGGGCTGGCCTGCGACCATGGCCCAGCAATGGTGGTTGGCATCAGAGTTCAGCGATGCTCTGGCGGCAATGAAGGCTTTCGCTTGCTCTCGCCCTACCGCTGGTGCACAGGCAGCAATAAACCGACTGTTCTTGATAGTGGTCCGAGTTTCGAATACTCGGGTAGGTGTCAGAAAACTGTCCATCTGGCAGTAGATCATGAAGACAGATGGCATGTACAGGAGATCCAATGAACAATAACGAAACAACCGCGGCTTCCAAAGCCTCAAAGCCCACTCACGAGCACACTCACGATCACGAACATTCGCATCTTGACGAGACTGAACTCAGGGTCCGCGCATTAAAAAGCCTGCTTAGCGAAAAGGGCTATCTCGACCCAGAAGCGCTTAATGTATTAATAGACACCTACCAACATCAAGTTGGGCCACAAAACGGCGCGCGCGTGGTGGCACGTGCCTGGACAGACAGCACGTTCAAACAGTGGTTGCTGGAAGATGCCAGCGCGGCCATTGCATCATTAGGATTCACGGGTCGCCAGGGAGAGCACATGGTTGTGGTTGAAAACACGTCTGATGTACACAACATGGTGGTCTGTACCTTGTGCTCATGCTACCCGTGGCCAGTTCTCGGCCTGCCGCCAAGCTGGTACAAATCAGCCCCTTATCGAGCCCGAGCTGTCAGCGATCCTGTTGGCGTGCTGGCAGAATTTGGAATTACCCTACCTACTGGCAAAAGTATCAGTGTCTGGGATTCCACCGCCGAGGTCCGTTATCTGGTGCTGCCTGAACAACCCGCCAATACTGAACACCTGAGCGAACAGCAACTTGGCGAGTTAGTAACCCGTAATTCCATGATTGGCACTGGCCTGCCAGATCCCGCATCGGCTGTCAGTCAATGAACGGTGTTCATGATATGGGCGGCATGCAGTGTTTTGGCCCCATTGACACTGATGCCCATGCACCGCTTTTCCATAACGACTGGGAAAAGGAGGTACTGGCCATGGCACTGGCGATGGGCGCCACTGGCACCTGGAACCTTGATCAATCACGCGCTGCTCGAGAGAGTCTGCCAGCTTCGTACTATCTGAATGCAGGGTACTACGGCATCTGGTTAGCGGGGCTGGAATCCCTGCTCATCACCCACGAGCTGATTACAGAAGCTGAGCTACACAGCGGCACCAGTCAGTCCGAGCCCAGATCCGTCAAACGTGTTCTAGCAGCTGATAAGGTTGCATCCGCATTAGCCGCAGGTGCACCTGTGGACAGAGCGACCAGCGCACAGCCGCTGTTCAGTGTTGGCGATACTGTTACGGTTCGCAATCTTCATTGCCCGACACACACACGCCTACCCGCCTACATCCGACAACGAGCCGGGCAGGTTTTCCGAATTCATGGTGCGCATATCTTCCCTGATGCACATGCTCTTGGACAAGGCGAAGATCCACGTTGGTTATATAACGTGCGCTTCGACAATCAAGAGCTTTGGGGTGATCAGGCCACAACGGGACACGTGCATGTGGATTGCTGGGAACCCTACCTGGAAGCTACAAAGCCTGAGAATGTAAACTCCTGATCATGACAAACAATTCTGCCAAAAGTAACTTGACGGCTACCGCTGACGTATTGCGAGAATTGCCAGACATTCCTCGTCGCGATAACGAGCCGGTATTTGACGAGCCATGGCAAGCGGAAGTTTTTGCGCTGAGTCTGTCGCTGCATGAACAAGGGGTTTTCACTTGGACAGAATGGGCTCACACACTGTCGAGCACCATTAAAGAGGCGCAGCGCGATGGTGATCCTGATCTTGGAAACACTTACTATCTGCATTGGCTAAGCGCCCTTGAACAACTGATCATCGATAAAAACCTGGGGGATGCAGCACAGCTGAACAAACTGCATAAGGCTTGGGATACCGCTGCGCGTAACACCGCTCACGGCTTACCCATAACACTACCGTAGCGCGTATAAACTCTCCCACTGTGTTGGAAACAACCGCGCCCAGTATTCCCGGATACACCTTAAAGTCTGTGATCGGCTCAGGTGGTTTCGCCACTGTCTATCTGGCAGAGCAACATAACTTGCACAGAGATGTGGCGCTTAAGGTCATGAATCCTCTGTTAGTGAGTGATGCTGACTATTGCGCCCGATTCATCAGAGAAGCGCGCGACACCGCAAAGCTTAGCAATCACCCCAACATCGTCACTATTTTTGATGTGGGCCAGATTGGGAGCTCGTACTACATCGCGATGCAGTATCTGAAAGGTGCGAACCTGAAACAACGCATCGAAGCGCACGATAAACAAATCCAACCGGCAGCACTGCTTCTCCAATTGGCAGAGGCGTTGTCGTATGTTCATGAAAAAGGCTTTATCCATCGCGATGTAAAGCCTGCCAATGTGTTGTTTGACGAATCCGGCGAGGCGGTGCTGTCAGACTTCGGAGTCGCTCGGACCAGCAATCAGTTCACACAACTAACCCAGCAAGGCACCATCGTTGGAACTGCAAAATACATGAGCCCGGAACAAGGCCGCGCGGACAAACACATCGATGGCCGATCTGATCTCTACGCTCTGGGCATAGTGTTTTTCGAGGTGTTGACATCATACGCACCTTACGAGGCAACCGACCCGCTGGCGCTTATGCTCAAACATCTCAACGAGCCCATTCCCGAATTACCTAAAAGCTACAAACAATTTCAGCCTATCATCAACAAACTGATGGCAAAACAGGTTGATCAACGTTACAGCTCAGCCAGAGAGCTGATAGAGGAATTAGAACAGCAAGCGCACACCTTGCTCGAGCCCTCAAAAACTTCGACGGCGTCATCTGCTTTTCCCGGTAGCAACGGATTAACCAGCAACACGCAGACCACCACTGTTCTAATAGCCGCCGCGTCCATGCTGGTTGTTCTTACCGGTTCAATACTGTTTCTTAGCTCCCAATCTGGCTCAGCACTGCCGCCGGAATCGTTACGTTGCCCTGCGCTGACACAAGAACAGACACAGCAAGTAACTGCCTTGACAGAGCTCGCTGGTATACACGAAACAGTTGGTAGACTTGCTCACCCACCCGGCGCCAATGCACTGGAAGCCTATACCTTGGCACTGGAAATAGATCCCTGTAACCAAGACATTGTTACAGCGGTGGACAGACTCAGAACGCTTTCACAATAGCGCAAGGCACCTGGTGTAACAGGTGTGTGTTCAGACTTGTCAATGCTATCGACTAGGCCTTCGCAGGTTGGGACTACACGTACCAATACCGGCAAATTAGGCACGAATAACGCACTGTTTAGCAGTTACGTATTCAATCCGCTTGCAACAACCTCCAGCGCCCCATGCCCTTCTGTCGAATTTCTCAAATTGGACAACATGCACTTACCCATCGAGTGCACATGTTGACTCTGGCCGTCGTACTCTGTGCAATGAGTGCCTGTAGTACTAGCGCCCAGAAAAAGACTAATACAGCAGTGGTTAATCCACAAGACCTGTTAACTGTCGATTGCCTGTTGCCGCCGCAAGTCCGTCAACTGGGCACACACATCTCCTACCTTGCACCCCGGCGGGGTATTCGTACATCTGGGGCTCAATGTGCGTTACGCGGTGGTGAGTACGTGGCCTACGATCAGGCAGACTTTAAAAGTGCACTCGCTACCTGGCTACCTCAAGCTCGACAGGGCGACCCGGAAGCCCAGACCTACGTTGGAGAGATTCACGAAAAAGGACTGGGAACACGTGCAAGCTACGAGAGCGCCGCAAAGTGGTATGAACGGGCCGCAGCGCAAAATTACGCGCGTGCACAAATCAATCTGGGTTATCTGTATGAGTCAGGTCTAGGTGTGGAGCGCAACCTGACAAGAGCCCTGAACCTGTACCGACAGGCCTCAGGATTCACAGCGGTAGACCTTGAGTATGTGTCATCGATCGAGGTAGCCGAGCGCCGCGCTACAGCCCAACAAGCACAGACACTTCAGGCAGAAGTTGATTCGCTGAAAGCTGCCATCAAAGCTGAGCGAAAGCAGTTCAAAATACAGCTCAGCCTTCTGCGTAAAAGTGAGCAACAAGTGCAGCGCCTACGCGATGCAGTGAAGCTCAAACAATCTGAGCTTGTTGAAACTCCTGATTCCAAACTAGACTCTGATGACAATAAGAGCTCTGCACAACACCAACAATACAACACACTTCAGGCACTGCAAACAACGCTCGCCCTGCGCGAAACCGATCTGAACGCACAGGCAACCGAGCTCAAAAAGCTACAACAACGCCTCTCAACACAACAAGCACAACTCACACCCGATGCCATAGAACAGGTTTCTCACATTGTTCCCAATGGCCCTTCCATCAATATCATTGATCCACCGATATTGATCACTCGCGGCAAACCGACTCTCACCCAACGTGCCCGGACTCTGACATTGATCGGCAAGGTGGAGCCTGCACAGTCACTGTTCGCATTTCATATTAACGGACAGAATCATCCCGTAACCGACAACGGTCTATTCCAGTTTGATACCTCTCAATCAAGCTCTGACAATCTCGACCTGCTTGCTGTAAACGCTCAGGGCGCAAGCACTCGGTTGTCGTTATTGATAGATGCCTACCCAAAACCGACATCCGCTGATACGACGATACTGCCTGAAGCGAGTGCCGTCGACCGACAACTCAGCCAACCCTTAAGCAGCGTGGACTTCGGCACATATCACGCACTGGTGGTGGGTAACGATACGTATGATTCGTTAAGTAACCTGAGAACTGCTGGTAATGATGCCATTGCTGTAGAACGTATCTTGCGAGAAAAATACGGATTTAACACAACGCTACTGTTAAACGCGAATCAGAAAACTCTACTCAACGCGCTGGAAAGTATGCGTGCAACGCTAGGTAGTAACGATAACCTTGTTATCTACTATGCCGGACACGGGGAGCTGGATCGCCAGAGTGGTCGCAGTTATTGGTTGCCCACGGATGCCACCGCTGATTCGACAGATCGCTGGATTGCCAACACGGCCATTACCGCCATGATCGACACGATGAAAGCCAAACACGTTCTTGTGGTTGCCGACTCGTGCTATTCAGGGACATTAAGTCGATCTTCAATTGCGCGCCCACTTCCACAAGTTGATGCAAGCATGAGACTCAAGTGGCTCAAGGCTATTTCACAATCAAGGGTACGAACAGTACTAAGCTCTGGCGGCATTCGGCCTGTACTCGATGGCGTGCCCGGATCCCGACATTCCATATTCGCTAACGAGTTCATCAATGCGCTGGAGAGCAATACCGATGTTCTTGAATCCTACCGCTTGTTTTTCAATCTGCAACAAAAGGTGGCAGATGCAGCAGCCGCACTGGACGTAGAACAGATTCCACAATATGCCCCTATAAGGCATTCTGGGCATCAGGCCGGTGAGTTTATCTTTGTGCCCACAGCTCAAACACACGTTAGCGCTGGACTATGAAGCTCCACCTACGCAGCCAATAAGACTCAAAACTCGTGTCGCATGGCACCCAGCTTCCATCTAAGACGAAATCCCAATAGAACAGATGCGATAGTGAGTCCAGTGATCAAGCCCAGCCACAAACCATGTGCACCATAGTCAAGGACATGCGCCGCAAACACGCCAAAACCAAATGCAACCACCCAGTATGAGAATGCATTGATCAGCATGGGTACGCGTGTGTCGTGTAGCCCTCGCAATATGCCAATCAGCATGATTTGCGCACCATCAGAGAGCTGGAATACAGCACCCAGAATCAACAAACTTGCTGCGAACTCGATCAGCTCGGGGTCACTGGTATAAATCGAGGCGATGTCATGACGAAACAATATGAGTAACAGGGCAGTTGAAACTGCCATCACCAGAACCAGCAGGCAAGCACTGACAATACGTAGTCGAACCGAGCTCATCGATTGCTGACCCACCGCCCTGCCTATTCTTGCCGTTACGGCAAACGACATCCCCAGCGGCAACATATAACAAAAAGCTGATGCACTGATTGCAATTTGGTGTGCGCCTGCCTCCATTACGCCAATCATGCCCATTTGCAGCGCAGTGGCCACAAACAGACCCGCTTCGAAAAGCATGCCCAGAAAAATAGGGACAGACAGATTCAGCATGGGCCCAAGAAAACTCCACTCAGGTCGTTCAATGTCGGAGAAAAGCTGAAAGCGGGTGAATCGTTTGCCGGACAATAGGGCAAAAAGAACCACTGCCATGCAGACATTAACGATCGTTGTTGCTATGCCGATGCCGAACAACCCAAGCGCGGGCACGCCCAACAAACCCAGCCCTAGTATGGAACTGCCGGCAATGTTAACCAGCAAACCCATGGCTGTAACAAATAACACTGGACGTGTTAATCCGGTTGCTTCACAGACATTGCGTGCGGCCATGACAAGAGCAAAAAATGGCAGGCTCCATACAGCACCCCACAGATATTCTCTGATCAGAGGCGGTAGCTCAGGCGCAAACCCGAACCGCGGAACAAAATGGCTGACGATCAGCAACACACCCAGCGCAAAGAAACCTGTCATCAGCCCAAGCCAGACGCCTTGCCGGAAAACACGTCCGACAAAGGCGCGTCGACTCTGACCAATAAGCCGCGACAAGGTAGGTGATAAACCTGCCATCAGCCCCATGCTCAATAATGAGGTAATGAACCATAGGCTTGCACCAATGCCGCCCGCTGCCAGTTCAATATTTCCAAGACGTCCGGCAACAACCGCATCAACAAGTCCGTTACCCATCTGCAATAGCTGGGCGCCCACCAGCGGCACACCCATTCTCAAGGTACGTAGCAGATCGGCCCGCAGAGGGCTCCAACGAACTCCATAAAACATCACAATAAGCTCATCAGAGACATGCCGGCAGAGTGCATTCGCACTCGATACTCACAAAAAAAACGCGGTGCCGCAATCTGACGTATATGACATCAGAAACCATAGTTGAAGCTTACAAACGTATCGTCGTCGCTTACAGAGTCAAAATCACCTACCTTGATAGAGCGGCCTCTATAGCCAACGCGTACCGCCCCACCTCCAATACGCACAGACAACCCCACTTCTGCATCCAGCTCCAGAACATCGTCGCTGCTTTGCGTACCACTGAGACTTAAATCCAGTTTCACAGCATCAGCAATAGTTTGATGGCCGCCCAGACGAGCCACGGCAAGCCCCTCAGTTGTGGTGTCGTCATCTAGATCATCGAAGGTGATGGATCTTCCACCGACGCCCGCCTCGACAAACAGACTACGGGTTTGTTCGTTGATCAGTTGACTACCAACGCCACCAATCAGCTTGAATTCCCTGTCAATCCCCAAGGATTGTTCTATACGAAATCGTGATTCACCAAACGCGTAGTTCGTTTGGCTAAACCAGAATCGCGGGTTATAGCCTAAGGAATAGCTGTCGCCAGCGTCGTTGCCGTCTATCCATTCCGCAAAAATGTAGTGGCTCAGTGGTCGTGTATCGTTGCGCAAAACACCTCGTAGCCGTGTTGATGCCTGACGTGAATCGCCGATGACAGTTCCACCTTCAAGGCCACCTGTCCATTGCGCATTGGCAGTGGTTGCCAGAAGCGTATTCATCAAAAGCCCGAATACGATTCCACATGTCATGCGGTATCGAGAGGCTGTATGTTGATTATTCATTGAAAGTACGTCCATGAATGTTCTCTTGCTCGGTTAGTTGTTCATTGGATGACACGACGTTGCAGGCGATATTCACGATAGGCAACATACCCACCGCTACTAACCACAACCAACGCACCGACGATCGTGTAAGTGTCCAGCTTTTCATCAAATAAAAAATACCCCAGCAGGATCGCCCAGGGAAGTATCAAATACTGGAAAGGTTGAAGTACAACAGCCTCCGTCAGCTGTAAGGCTTTCATTAACATCATGTGGGCGATAACAGAGGTGACGCAAAGGTAGGCAAGCAGTTTCATCTGTTCGCCACTCATGAGCTGCCACTGCCACATGGCAACCAGACCCGATGCAACGGCTCCCACACCGCCAAAGTACACTAACGATGTGGCAAAGGAATCCTGGCGAGACACACGACGTGTTAACAGGTTGTACACCGCATACAAAATTGCACCTAACAAAGGATACAGTGCATAAGGATCAAACACTGCGGTGCCAGGTCGAAGAATAATCAGCGTACCGATAAAACCGATAATGACGGCCAGCCAGCGCCGCCAACCCACAGCCTCTTTGAGCAATGGCACAGACAGCGCTGCAACGAATAACGGAAAGCAGGCAAACAATGCATGCATCTGAGCAATTCCGAGAAAACGAAGCGCATAAGCAAACAACGCTATCTCCGCACACATGATAATGCAACGTAACAGTTGCAACGAAGGCGTGGCCGAGACAAAGGCTGAGCGCAAACCCACTTCGCGATGAGCGATGAAAAGCGCCATCAGCGCAAAGGCGACAAATCTGACAAAAACGATCTGGGCCACTGGAAGTTCAGTGGTCAACGACTTGGTGATCGCGTCTTGTACCGCAAATATGAACGTGGCAACTACCATAACCAGCATGCCCGCCAACGGTGTGTGCTTTACCGGCCCCATGCCTTAGCTAAAAGACACGCTGAGATGAGAAACCTCGGACTTACTCAGCATGCCTGACGATCGATCCTGTGATCAGGATTCTGAAAGACTACGGTGCGTGCCATCACACAGTGGCTTGTTGCCTGATTGGCGGCATCCGCAAAAGGCTAGCGTGCCATCTTTTTCAGCAACATGCTTAACCGGTGAAAACTCACTGCCCTTATGACTACCATCGCAGAAAGGCTGACTTGCACTCTGGCCGCAAGAGCACCAGAAATAGCTCTTACCCGCCTCGACTTCTACACGGTACGGGCTATTTTGGGTTGCTTTACCGTCACTCATTGAAACTCGCCTCACTCATTAAATTGAACGTTCGGAAGCGGGACAGTGTAGCGCAGTACGTACGTGCTCACCCGCAGCGTCGCAATGATCTACGTCGGAGGCGTCAACGTGAATTACGTTGACATCTCGTCCATGATTCGCTGCTTGACCAATTCATCATCGACCTCAGCCAGCAACTGATCACGCTCGTCAGTAAACTCTGCCCGGTGCAACAACAGGACAATAGGTTCCAGGGCACTTGCTCGAAAAAAGGGATCTTCGATATTGCGTGCGGTGCCTTTGCAACTGTTTAGAATTCGCTGAAACTGCCCCAACTCGTAGTCATCATCAAGCTGCTCCAGATAGAACTCGGCATAGCGGCATCTTGCCATCACCAGCTGTACACGCTTAGCCTCCTCGATGTTGCTCTCCGGATCTACTCCGGGCATATCCAACAAGCCTTCTTCGGTATCCTGCGAGGCACTGACAGAACTTGCTACGGCGGATGCCGCTGCATTGGCTCTGTCAGGTGCAGCTGTGTTGCTTGCGGCGGCCTCTGCAGACACACTCTCCGTGGAACGGGTGGGCGAATGAGGGGCTCCCCCGTTACTGCCAGCGCCAAGCATCTGCTCAAATTTCTGATACTGCTTCAATTTACTCGTCAGCCAGACGATGATAATTGCTTCGATGATGATGAGAAAAACCAGAGCGCCGTTATCCATAGTGTGCCTAATAAGTATCCACGTTCGTTAAATCACGTTGTTAAATCACGGAGCAAATGCCGGCTGCAGCCTACACCCGCATTGGTGCATTGAATCACAACCGGTAGGGCTTGTCGTTGTCTGCCAGCTATTTGCACTCATTCCGCAATCAGGTCTATCTCCACGCGTCGATTGTTGCGTCGCCCTGATTCAATGCTGTTGGTATCGATGGGCCTGATTTCGCCGAATGCCCGGGCTTCTAGCCGAGCTTTGCGAATACCTTTATCAACCAGATACTTGGCCACAGCCAAGGCTCGTTGTCGCGAAAGTTGCATATTGGCATCGGCTGATCCAAGGTTGTCGGTGTGGGCCGTAACCCGTGCACGCGCCTCTGGAATTTGCTGCAGAGAGCTGGCAACGCTGTCAAGAACCACACTCGCTTCATCCGTGAGTTGCGCAGAACCCGAGACAAACGTCAGCCCATCAATCACGCCGTTGAATACGGCACATCCATTGTCACCAACGGCAATCCCGGGAGGTGTATCTTCACACTTGTCAGCAGCTTGTAGAACACCATCGCCGTCTGCATCACGCGGCGATGGAACCCGTGTGACCTTGCCGGACATACGAACCTTTTTCTCGGCAATAGCCGCGCGGCGGGCATCCAAGCCGGGGAAACCTGGAACCCACGCAGGGACACCACCAAGCCGATAGAGTAATCCAAGCTGAAAATAACTGGCATCCCGATCAAACAGGATTGCCTCCAGCCGCACTGCAAAGCCACTACGGGTGGAGCGTTCAGCACCTGCCCCAAGAATAAAGTGCTCCCCTTCTTTCATCTGGACTTGCACCTGCCCGTCAGATTGGTTGCTCAGTTTACCCACACCTGCTCTGCCGAAGCCTGTCCACCCTTGGCGATTATAACGACCCTTGTTATCACCAAAGTAGTAGAGCGCACTTAAACCCCACTCTCGATAATCAACAGAGGAACCATCGGACAGTTCAACACTGCCAAGATCAGCCGCATGCAATTCAGCCGACCAGTGTCTGTTGATGTCCAGACCCAATGTCAGTTGCGCACCCACGTCTGTATCGTCCTCGATTTCGATATCGATATCACCTCGGGGCTCTGGCTCCAGCAAACTGAGACCAACACCCACACCCAGATAAGGTCCACGCTTTAACAGGGCAGGCGGCGCTGATTTGGATCCGATATTTCCTTGCTCGTCAACAATCCTGACAAGCAGCGAATCTGTGGCGGTTTGCTGGGCATGCAGGACCGGATGCGTGATCAATAGAGCAATACCCAGAACCCACAGGCTAAGGCTGCGAGCCAGCCAACCCATTGAACGGGGCGATATGCGCATCGCCTCAGACGGCCTGGCTGTCCAAAACTGTTCTTGATAGTGCCGGATATTCCGGGATCTCTTCATGAGATCAGAGTGACGATACATGGTGGCGTATTGATGATTGTTGAAGTCGCAGGCTAGCGATACAACAGCCCCCGCAGTACCATCAGCTAGTTGAAACATATTGCACTAGCTGACCCCTAGATACTTACTACGGCAATACAACACAGCAGCAACTGGCAGTGTGCCATGCGGGCGTTTGAATTGGAATGCGTCTATTGCAATTCATCCACATTAAACGCTCTTATTTGCACACCAAATCGATCGCGATCATAACCTTCCACTCCTTCCAGAATGCGGCAAACGTTCATACCGAAAGATAAGTGTGCAAACACAGGGTGGTTCAGATCACTGTCCGATGTGTCGTAGAGCACGTCCAGCAAGGGTGTGGAATCTTGTAGGGATATTCTGACAACCCCGACATGTTTACTCATCGGCACCACACGCTCCACCACCTCCATACGGACACGACCCAGTAGTGAAGCCTCTTCAGGGGCACTGAACAGCATCTGGAGCTCTTCACTGAGATAATCACGCAACAACAGGAATCGACAGCTGTATAACAAACCGCGCTCAGGTAGCCCTGAACGCTCAAGCAGCTGGTTCATCGTGCTAGAAATATCTGCGCAAATTTTCAGGCCTGTGCCGTTGAGCTTATCGGGTGAGGTTCTCAGATCCTCATGCGTGCAAACCACCAGTTGCTGCGGGATAAAGGCTGGATGCCCAAGCGTCGGTGAGGCATTTTCACCATCGCGTTTATTCTCTGGCGGATCGGGAAGCAGCGTCACCTGGCCAAACTGGCTGCGTGTCGTGACGGCAAAGCGCACGTTTGGTCCCAGATTGTCATCGTGTATATAGACATGTACGATGGATTCATCAGCGGCCTTCACTGCCCGCGCGGGCACATCACCCGGGGGCTCCTCACGAAAACCTGTGATGCAGATCGCGTGTCGGCCATTGCCTATGGATTGGCCGATAGCCAGCACCGGATAGCCGGACCGGATGAAGGAGGCACATGTGCTGGCAAAACGTTCACGACTGAACCCCGCACTGCGCGAGATCGTGTCGGCCCGAATTGATGCACTTCTGGGTTGAATATCACCACTCATGGCAAACGGGGCCATGTGGTAACGCTTGATCGCCTCAAGCAACTGGATAATCGTCAGACCATTAGACGGAAAGACACGTGCGCCAGTCACAGCCGTCTGATGCGCTGCCTCGGTTATCTGTGCCGTGGTTGGCGCACTATGGTCGTTATCAAAACTGGATGCATGCAACATACTCCACAAACCTACTGTGGCGCAGGCTCCTACCGCTGAATCTTGCTGCTGCCAGGCCAGACCCGTCACACTGAGCTGTACCCCAGCCACATGACAGCGGTATTCACGTGAGGGCGTGGTGACGCGACGTGTGGGTCGACCCACATCGGGATACCAGGCAAGTACCGTACAGCCTAGAGGCGCTGCTGAAATAGGCCGGATCACACTAAATCCAAGATAGGCTTGCTGTAACGCTTTCAACGCACAAGCCTTGCCCGAGACCGCTTCTATAAACTGATCACGCGAAACGTTATCAGCGAAAAAATGAAGCCTTCTGCAGGTATTGGGGTAGCCGCGCGAGCTGACGCTATAAAATGCGGCAAATTCTGACAAGTAGTCTTTGTCAAAATAATGAGGCTCTACCAGAATGGTTTTCGCACCCAGATCCCGCAGATAGCAGTACAGGTAGCGCAGCTGTCGAGACGGATAAAGATCGTCGAAACAATCCTGATCGAATGCATGAAACTCCAGACTAGCGGCTTGATGCATGAATATCAGCGATGGCGGTTACTGCAGCTTAAGGGGCGATCTGTGAAGAAATCAGTTTCAACAACTGGTAAATGCAGATGCTACTGTGAGGTGTGCCGTTGCACAGGGCGAACTAAGGTTTGTATTGGTTTACCGAATGGATTGGCGAAGAATTTCATCCGTGATGGGCGTCTCGTAAGCTCGCAGACGAGCTCCTATACTGTGCATGCTCTCATCGGTATCGCCCTTGCGCGCAGCAGCCACTGGCGACTCGGCAACCGCACTCTCAACGCTACTGCCAGTAGCTGGAGACGTCTGCCTTACAGAGTCAATTGCACGTGCGAGCTCAGGATCATTAAGAAAGCTGTCCCAACGATCTTTGCTGGTTGCCCAGACACACGCTTGTTTTTCGTCCTGCTCTGGTACTGTCATTTTAACACCACGCTTTTCACGCCCATACTCAGAAGATACAACACCTTTGCTTTCATAACAATGCGTTATGGAAGATGCGCTCTAACTCAGCTAATTTCAACCGCCCCACGATCGTCCTCATAAACCGGCCGGTATCATGCACCTACCCTGCACAGTTATCGCCCCTTTCCGCCGCGAATTCAGCATCGTAACTACCGTACGGCGAGAGCGAGTCAAATAATTGGCGATTTTATCATACCTCTCCCCGTATTCACGAGATCAGGAATCACTTGGTCAGAGGCCAGATTCACATTGGAAAACAACGTACTTTTCAGCCGGTCAATGTTCAGCTGAGGCTCTGTTTCCAGAAGCTTCTGACTCCACAAAGCAGCCACACCTGCAACATGCGGTGCAGCCATACTCGTGCCAGAGAGTATCGACAACCCCCCATCCAGACCAGCAGAGCTTATGTTGACACCAGGACCACTGATATCGGCCTCGGTGTTAGAAAATGGCGCAACCGCAAAATCACGATCAACCGCCGCCACTGACAAGATAGAGTCAGCGACCGCCGGCGGCGATGTACCTATGGTGTAGGCAGGTCTGCGGCTTTCATTGCCCGCCGCCGCCACCAACAGTGCACCTCGTCCGATAAAACTTAACGCGTTAAACGAATCGCCCAGCTTTTCAAACATCTCAACGTTGGCACTGTACGCCTGCAACCCCATCGACACTGCCGCTTTTAACTCAACACCTTGCTCCTTATGCAATCTTTCTACAAACGCGGTGAAATCGATCCCCAATGACATGGAGATGATCTGAGCTCCCTGCAGCGAGGCCCATTGAATTCCCTGAACAATGGCCGTGGTTGAGCCCTGACCCGAGTCGCTCAGCACCTTACCGATGATCAGACGATCCAAGCCTTTTGCCACGCCGATCCTCGTACCATCAACATCCTTGCCAGCGATTGTCCCCGCGCAATGCGTCCCGTGACCATTGGCGTCGTTAGCTGTAGCGTCCGTGGTGAAATTCTGCACTAACAGTGATACACCCTTGAACGCCGCATGAGTGCTTTGAATTCCCGTATCCAAAACTGCAACACTGACCCCCTCTCCTGTAAACCTGGAACGATCGGCCTCCACCGCTTCGATACCCCAAGCCACGCGGCCAGATTCCTCACGGGTACCGATTGGCTCTTCACTCGATACCGGGGCAATCAATGTCATAGGCATCGCAGGCGTCACCGACACTGTCCGTGAGTCGTTATGTAGATCTGCAATCTCGGCAGGCTGTGCCTTGATGTTTTCCACACGCCACGACTCCTGGGCTTCTGCAGTCAAGCCCTTGATAAGCTCATCTGTATCAGCACCAAGACCGGTTGCCGAACCCCGTGTGGGTGGAGTCATCGGTCGGGGTGTTGTTATCAGTGTGTAGTCAAGTTCCATAACATCCTCTATGAAAAACGTAGCGTCAAAGGTTCCTGCAGCAACGTTGGTTAACCAACCGACTCAAAAAAAATGATTGCCGGTAGTCACACCATATCGGGCTAGCTACTCACTACTCTACCCGAACCGGTAACGTATCGTGGACAGGACTGCAAACCGCTAGGGTAGAAAACTCTCTGTCAGTTTCCACCTTGATCTGGCGAATACCGGGTATGTATCCACCAGCAGAACCTGTCAATATTCTGGCCCTCCAAAGACTCCATGGCAACGTATACTGCATGTCAGGATGCGTTATCTCAAGACCACAGCATCTGAATTTTGCCAAGCCTGAACCATCACTTACCGAGCTGCGCTTACCGTCTGCAAGGCTAATCTGAATTTGCCGTTCGCTTGCACAATCCGCCACCACATACCGGAGAATATCCATGTCACTCACATTGAAAGTCAATGGTGAAAACAGAGAAATAAACTCACCGCCTGATACACCCCTGCTATGGGTACTGCGCGATGAACTGGATTTAACCGGCACCAAGTTCGGTTGCGGCGTTGCTTCTTGCGGTGCCTGTACTGTGCATGTCAACGGTCGAGCACAACGCTCCTGTGTATTGCCTGTATCGGCTGTTGGCGAGCAGGAAGTCACGACTATAGAATCCATTGAATCAAAGGCTGCCCAGGCAGTGCAACAAGCCTGGCAAGAACTGGATGTGGTGCAATGCGGATACTGTCAATCTGGTCAGATCATGCAAGCCACCACACTGCTTGAAGATCACGCGAAACCTGATGACACTCAAATCAATACGTTTATGAATGGTAATGCTTGCAAGTGCGCTACCTACCATCGAATACGCGCAGCTATTCATCGTGCATCAGAAATAATGGAGGCATAGACATGACTCAACTCAGCAGAAGACGTTTTCTTCAGGCCGGTACAGCCGTTGGCGTATCCCTCGTTATAGGTCTCGACACCAACGGCACATTAGCCGTCGCCTCAACAAATACCGATGCCTCGATAAACCCGTTTCTGAAAATTGACGGCGACGGCACAGTCACCGTCATCGCTAAACACTTCGAAATGGGTCAAGGCACATCGACCGGGCTTGCTACATTGGTTGCCGAAGAACTGGATGCAAACTGGGACGACGTAAAAGTTGATTTTGCACCGGCTAACAATGCGCTGTACTCCAACCTGTTCTTCAAAATACAAGGAACCGGTGGATCAACAGCGATGGCCAATTCGTTTATGCAATATCGGGAAGCCGGTGCCAGCGCCCGAGATCTTTTGGTACGCGCAGCCGCGAAGGATTGGGGCGTCGATGCATCAGAGATAACGATAAGCGAGGGCCTCATTACACACGGCTCTAAAAGTGCAGGATTTGGTGATGTTGCGTCCACCGCAACCACCCTTGAGCCTGTTGCATCACCAGTGTTGAAACAGCCTGCCGATTTCACACTCATCGGGCGCGATTATCTGCAAAGAAAAGACAGTGTGGCAAAGACGAACGGCACCGCAGAATTTGCTATGGATGTCAAAGTGCCAAACATGCTGTACGTCACCTTGTTACGCGCGCCTTGTGCAGGCGGTAAGCTGGCAACATTTGATGCCAGTGGCGCTAAGGATGCACCTGGGTTTATCGATGCCATGGCATTACCTAACAAGGCAGGCGTAGCCATCTATGCAGACTCAACGTACGCATCGATCCGCGCACGCAAGCTGATAACGGCAACATGGGACGACAGTGAAGCCGACACACGTGGCAGCGAAGCGATGATGGCTGAGCATGTGGCACTTGTAGGTGCTGACCCACAATTTCCGGCAACACCGGTTGACATTGCTACTGTATCAGCGCTCAACAGTGACGCTGCCAAGATGGTAGATGCGCAATTCACACTCCCTAACCTGGCACACGCTCCAATGGAGCCTATGAACTGTGTCATCGAGCCTACCGCTACCGGAGTTCGCGTGCATGATGGTTGCCAGATGCCGACGATTACCCAGGGGGCAGTAGCTGCTGTCCTGCAACTGGCTCCTGAAAATGTAGAAATACGCACCGTGTTTGCCGGAGGCTCATTTGGGCGGCGTGCCAACACTGTCTCTGACTATCATGTGGAAGCTGCCATGGCTTACGCATTGAAAGAAGGCAAGCACGCCATAAAACTCATCTGGTCAAGAGAGGACGATCTGGCTGGCGGATTCTATCGCCCCATGTCTGTTCAAAAAGTGTCTGTAGGTCTTGATGAAAACGGTCGCGTTCAAGGTTGGGAGCATCGACTGGCAAGCCAGTCCATCATGAAAGGCACGCCATTTGAATCTATGGTGGTGCACGATGGTGTTGATCACAGCACGGTAGAAGGAATCGTTGACACGCTTTATCAGATTCCTCAAATGGCCGTGGGGGTCAGTGACTACAGCACACCACGCCCAGCTTTATGGTGGCGTGCAGTAGGCCACTCGCAAAACGCATTCACCATGGAAATCATGATGGACATGCTGGCGCATGCAGCCGATGAGGACCCGGTTGATTACAGACTGTCTTATCTTGACGAGGGTGACGAGAAAGGGAGTCGCTTCGCTGAGGTCATTCGTCTGGCAGCGAAAGAGTCGGGCTGGCATGAGCGACAAAAAGGCGAAGGCTATGGCTTTGCTGCACACTTCTCTTTTAATACCTATGTAGCAGAAGTTGCCAAGGTATCCCTGGTCGATGGGAAAATATCCATTGATAAATTCACCTGCGCAGTGGACTGTGGCATTGCCATCAATCCGGATGTTATCCGCGCACAGATGGAAGGGGCAATTGGCTATGGTTTAGGTGCCATTATGCGCAACCAGATCAGCTTCAAAGATGGCGTGGTTGAGCAAAGTAATTTTCCTGACTACGAACCACTGCGTATCAGTGATATGCCTGACGTTGCTGTGCATATTGTGACTTCAAACGAGGCACCGTCTGGAGCGGGTGAGCCAGGATTACCGCCTGCAGGGGCAGCATTATCCAACGCCATTTTTGATCTTACCGGGAATCGCAACACCGAACTCCCAATGACAGTTCATGGCGTTAGCTTTGCGTAGACAGTGTTCGCGCCTGTTTAATCGCGACGCGTTCAATCGTTAATAGATCGTCTGACCATCGGGCTCATAGATCAGGAGCTCGATGGGTTCTGGCAGGCAGCAAGGAGATCCCAGCGCTACCTGCCATATTGCTTATGTCTTGAATACACCTCGAAATAACTCGGCCAGTTCTTCAATACTTTGAAGACCTACCACTGTTCGCACATGCTTACCTTTGCCGTCAAATAACAACAGGGTAGTTTTCGTAGCTCTGTACTGCTCCTGTAACTTGCGGCCTTCGCTGGTGGTGATATCAGCAAGTCGAAAATCTACACTCTCGAATCCTTCCAACACCTTGGAAGTACGTGATTTTAGATTTCGGCACACCGGGCAGCTCGGGTCATGAATCTGCACAACCGTGGCGCGGCCCTCACCTAGTCCTGACAAATCATGCAAGGTACGCTGGCGCTTGTCGTAGGTAGCCAAAGCACCTGCACTAGCCACTACCAGAGCAGCCGCGCCTCCGCTCTTCATGAGAAATCGTCTTTGTTTTTGAGGCGTCATTTTTGCGAAGCGATCACGAAAGGACGATGGGGTGCTGCTTGATTTTTTCTTGGCCATGGATTTTCGTAGTTAGCTGCTGTCAATTCGCTAGGACAGATCAGAACATAAATAGTTCAAGATATCAGGACTGCTCAGGTTATGAGCGGGTTCTCAGGCAGACTTCAAGCGTCGCGCCCGCAAAAATCTGATCAGCGGAAGACTTAACATTCCTGCCGCAGCCACGATCAGAAAAAGGGCGATGGGATGACCCGTAAAAAATGCTGCAAAGCTACCATCCGTGATGATAAGCCCTTGTCTGAGGCTAATCTCAAGTGTGGGACCCAACACCATGCCGATAACCAATGGCGGCATGGGAAACCCTTGTCTTCGCAGCAAAAAGCCAACAATGCCGGCGCAAACCATAATCAGTAAATCGAACGGGTTACCTCGAACAAAATAGACGCCTATCACACATAGGATAGCAATGGCGGCCAGCATGAAGCTCTCGCGCATGCGCAAAAGCGGCGCAGCAATTTTAGACACCAGCATGCCTAGTGGTAACAACAGAAGATTGATGATGAGAAATCCTGTGAATATTGCGGCTATCAGCACAGGGTTGTCTGTCATCAATCGTACCCCTGGTGATACACCATGCAAAGTCAGCGTAGCCAACATCACCGCCGTAACAGCATCTCCCGGTATGCCCAACGCCATCGTCGGAATCAATGCACCGCCGGTCACCGCATTGTTCGCAGCTTCGGAGGCCACCAATCCGTCAGGCTCGCCTTTTCCAAACTCGCTTGCACGTGGCGATGATCGCTTCGCCTCGGCGTATGAAATAAAGGCAGCTGTTGCAGCACCCGTTCCGGGTAAAACACCAATACCGCACCCGATGGCAACCGACTTGATCAGATTACCCACTCGCCCTTTCCACTCAGATAACCTCGGAAGCACGATTCCGCTGAAAGTCACCAGGGCTCGTGTGGAATCAATCTTCTGCGACACCCGTGTGAGCACCTCGGACAACGCAAACACACCAATCACAACAGCCAAAAGATTAAAGCCCGATATCAGAGGAAAGTAGCCAAACGTAAAACGCGCCTCGCCTGTGATGGGATCACCACCCACAGTAGACAGAAACAGACCAAGCATGCCAGCCAGCAGTCCTTTTACCAAGGAGCCTTCAGAGACAGAAACAATGCACGTTAGCCCAAGCAGCACGAGTGAAAACGTCTCGATAGGCCCAAAATTCAGAGCAAATGCCGCAAGCTGAGGTGCAGCGAAAATAAGCAATAGCGCTGATGCAAGACCACCACACACCGACGCAACAGTCGACCAGCCCAAGGCCTTGCCAGCCTCCCCTCGTTGCGCCATGGGGTAGCCGTCCAGACAGGTCGCAGCACTTTGTGGCGTACCCGGCGTGTTGATAAGGATGGCCGATACCGACCCTCCGTACACCGACCCTGCATAGATGGCGATAAGCAGCATGATGGCAGGTGCCTGTTCCATCGTCAGCGTAAACGGCAGAATCATAGCCACAGCAACGGTGGACCCTATGCCTGGCAATGCGCCCATCACAATCCCTAAGGTTGTGCCGAGTAACAACACCGAGATGCCTTGCAGGCTGAACAGTATTGATAGAGCTTCTGGGAGTGAACCTAGCAAAGTGAACTGTCCAATTCTGAAGCTTTCATCACAACCACCACACAAAAGGTGAAACAGGCAGGGGCATCGTTAGTACATGATTAAACAATATCAGCAGCGTACCGGGCACCAGGACAGCGAACAAACCAATATCAATTGCTTTTCGCTGCCCGGTGCTCAACAACACAACAATGGCAAACACCGTTGAGCTAAGAAAAAAACCGACGACCGGCATCAGCTCAATGTAAGCGAACAGCGATATGGAAATAATGGCCACCGTCAACCATTGTTCACCACCTTGACGATTAGTGGACAGGATATCGGCAAACAGGGACATTATTGCTAGCACTATCCAACCAGCCAAAATAATGCGTGGAAAAAAAACAGGGCTAAAAGCGCCACCTAAATCCGCATAGCTAGCATTAAGCGTTGACGCAAACAACGCGCATCCTGCAATAAGCAGAAGCAGGGAAAGCCATGATCGTTCAATCAACGAACCCGCAATATTCATATTGGCAAGCCGCGGATAGGCACGCAACTTGGCACTAGCCTGGTGGCGTTTTGAATGATCCCAACTGGGTGAGAGTCGTTAAGCTGGCAGGCCACCCTGTTGTAGCCTGCCATCATAGCGCGGTTTCTGGTCACAAAAATAACACGGGGTTGAGCGCTAACCTACAAACCGGCTGCATCAATAATCATTGCGTTCGCCTCATACTGGGCACGGAAAAACGTCTCGAACTCACCGGCATTTTTAAAATCGATGACTGTGTTCGTTTTTGCGGCAAACTCCTGAAATCCTTCGGAATTCACAGCAGTTTCGCAAGCTGAAGACAACTTTTCCGCTACCGCAGCATCCAACCCTGCTGGTGCAAACAAACCACCCCACAAGTAAAGCTCATCAAGAGGCGCTTCAATACCTGCTTCGGCCGCCGTAGGCACGTCAGGAAATGACTCCAAGCGTGTGTCATTAAACACCATCAGTGGTCTGAAATCGCCCTTGGTCATCAGGATTTCAGTATCACCGAAAAACTGAATAGTGCCTGCTGCCATGGCCTGAAGTGCGGGCCCCGATCCTTGAAAAGGTAAGTGCTTCATCTTATCCATAATCCCCAACCCTTCAAAAGCTGCCACAGTGGTCAGGTGCGTCATGGCACCGGGACCTGAAGAACCAAACAGGTATTTACCAGGCTCTTCATTCACTGCAGCAACGACATCGTCCATGCTCGTAAACGGACTGTCGGCATTCACAAACAGCAAAGTGGGTGAGGCTGCAACAGAACAGATTGGCGTCCAGCTATCAACATCGTAGGGCACGTCTTTAATCTGCGGCTGAATTGTGGATACCGTAATCGACCAGTACCCCAGCTGATATCCGTCGGGCTTTTGTTGGGCCAGTGCCGCAGCACCCACTGTGCCTGAGCCACCGGCCATATTGGACACGTAAGCGTCGCCATCAAGCGCCGCGGCGAAATGCGGTGCAAAACCTCGCAGTAGCAAATCTGTACCGCCACCTGCATTAAAAGGGGCGACAAGGTTGATAGGCCGCTGCGGGAATTCGTCTGCGTACGCTGTACCCAGTGCGCCTACCGCGCAGACCAAAGACATAGCCACACAGGCAGAACCAAAAATTTTATTCATGAGCACAATTATCTCGAGGGGTTTAACAAATAAGAATAGGCTGAATCCACACTAAGCGATTCATGCCTGCCGCACAACGACAACGCTGCGCCCACTTTATTTTTGGTCTTGAACCGACTTTAGTCGGGCACTGACCCTTCGATAGTTAGTGAGGCGTACCAGGCAGCCAAGTCCTTGATATCAGCATCAGATAGATTCTGCGCCATAAGACTCATCCGACGATCCTGACGAGCGCCAGATCGAAAATCCTTGAGGCTTTTTTCAAGATACATCTCTTGCTGTCCCGCAAGATTGGGCACTATGGCCTCGTTGGCGATACCGGTTTTTCCATGGCAAACAGCACATGGTGCGGCAAGACTCTGCCCATTCACTGGATCAGCAGCCGCAGCCTGCCCAATAAAAACATTGGCAAGTGCACTGATCAACAACACGGAGGAATAACGATTCATTGCTATCTTTAAATCACTTTTTATCAAAAACATGCAAAGCGTGGCAGAAGCTATAAACCCCTGCCACGCATGCGATGGACGTTATTCCGAATAGGAAATGCGGTAGATGGCATTCGCAAAATCATCGGACACCAGAATTGACCCATCCCTCATTTGGGCTACGTCAACCGGTCGACCATCGTACTCGCCGTTCTCATCAATCCAACCTTCAGCAAAAGGCTCTGTCGAGCCATTACCCTCTTCATCAATGAACGTGACCATAACGCGCGCACCGATAGGTGTGGTTCGGTTCCACGAACCATGTTGTGCTGAAAAGATAGCGTTCTTGTATTTTTCAGGAAACATCTTGCCGGTGTAAAACATCATGCCTAAGTCTGCTGCGTGTGCAACCGTCTCTGTTACTGGCATGACAACATCAACCGGCACCTCAGCATCAGCGTACTCGTTGGTTCTAACCGAGCCACCACCGAACCAGGGATGGCCAAAATGTTGGCCGGCCTCTGTCTGTCGGTTAATCTCGCCTGGTGGAATATCATCCCCCATGCCGTCTACCTGATTATCAGTCCACCACAAGTCACCCGTCACAGGATGAAAATCATGACCTACAGAATTCCGCACACCGTACGTGTAAACCTCACGATCTGAACCATCACGATTCATTCTGATAATGCCACCAATACCCGTCTCGGTATACAGGTCAAGCTTTTCTTCTGGAGCAACGTTGTACGGCTGGCCTAGCGATATGTAGAGTTTGTTGTCCGGGCCAATTTTAACCACACGAGCGGTGTGATTGAAGCTCTCCTCTTCCACAGGAATGAGTTCACCCTGAGGCACGATAGCAGCAGCCACTACATCAGGGCTCTCGTGAAAGAATTCAGCAGCAGGGAACATCAACACACGATTACGCTCTGCAATGAACAAAAAGCCATCGTCTGAAAACGTCAAACCGTTGGGAATATCAAATTCAAGCGATGGTGCAAAATCTTTGACCTCATCGGCAACACGATCCCGGTTGCGATCCATAACGGCCCATACTTTGTCTTTTTTCGTGCCTACGAATAATACCGTTCCTTGCGGCGCCATGGCCATGTGCCGTGCATCAGGCACCAAGGCGTATAGCTCAATGTTAAAACCCTCTGGTAGAGAAATTCCTTCCAGCACGCTCTTTATTGATCCTGCTACCGCATCAGTCTGATCGATGACGGTGTGTTCTTTGGTGCCGGTAATTTGCATTGCACCCAGCTTATCCAGGTTTGTTTCAGCAACGGCCGCACCAGCGAAAACCGACGCTGCTGCCGCAAGTGTAATCAGGTGTTTCATCATGTCTCCAATGTTGAAGTTGTTAGTTTTTTTTAGTCAACTGCAATGTACTGAGCCCTGTAGAAACCCCTGACTCAGACCTAGAGACTAACTAAACCAACAAGAACAATCCAGCTTTTTTGATATTCAGTCCACACACTAGTGCTCAAGAGTTACTAGTGACGACGGAACACCCGCGGCCGGCAAACATCAAAAACTTACAGCTACTCACCCAACAGCGACGCCCGCACTGATCGCAGCAGAACGAAACCTATCGGCTGCCGCTGACATTGGCTACTCCTAGCCCAACTTCTCGATACATCCGTAACGTATTATTGATCTAGCAAACTCAAGGCAGCGTGCCGAACCCATGACTAACAGGTATCACCTATGAGCGTCGTCAAACTCACCGACCTGTCCAAAAGCTATACGATGGCCAGCAGCGAGGTCACCGTTCTTCAAAACCTCAACCTCGACGTCCAGTCTGGCGACAGAACGGCCATTATTGGCCCATCCGGTTCCGGCAAAACCACTCTGCTACTGATACTTACAGGCCTGGAAACCGCCACTAGCGGCGACATCAGTATGGCCGGAAAGTCCCTGAGCGGCATGAGCGCCGATGATCGCGCAGATCTTCGGCGCGAACACATCGGGATTGTTTTCCAGTCTTTCCATCTTATTCCCAGTCTGACGGCCCGGGAAAACGTTGCACTTCCTCTGGAAATCGCAGGCTTGGGCAATAGCCGTGATCGCGCCATGCAGATGCTGGATAAAGTAGGTCTTTCATCCAGATACGATCACTACCCAGCGCAGCTCTCTGGCGGTGAGCAACAACGCGTAGCCATGGCGAGAGCGTTGGTGAATGAACCCAGCCTTATTGTCGCTGATGAACCCACCGGCAATCTGGATGAAAAAACCGGCGAGCTGATTATGGAGCTGCTGTTCGATCTGAATCGTGACAGCGGCACAACGCTTGTACTCGTCACCCACGACAACGAACTCGCCATGCGCTGTGACAGAACACTGAAACTCCATGACGGCAGTTTGCACGACCAGTCTGGTGGGCATAAGCTTGCGGCAGTGCCTTAGATGATCGCCTTACCAGGATTTATGTTTCGCGACCTGCGCGGCGCCAGCAAGCTGCGTTCGCTGTGGGTGTTTGGTGCATGTCTTGTCCTCGGCATTGCCTTGATTGCGGCTTGCGGAAGCTTGCTACAACTGGTTCGTGATGGTTTCGAACAACAAGAGAGAAACCTGTTTGGCGGCGACTTACAAATTAGCCAACGCCAGGCTATCACCGAAGAACAACAGCGGTGGCTGGATGACAACGCTCAAGCATCACTTCTGCTTGAACTTCGGACCATGATGGGAACCGAGGCTGGCGACTTTACTGTCGTCGAACTGCAAAGCGTTGACGATGCGTACCCCCTATACGGCGAGGTGGTGCTGGAACCTGCCATGACTTTGCAGGAAGCTGTTCAGCAATCTGAATCAGGCGTGTGGGGTGCAGCGTTCGATCCTGCACTGGTCCAACAGCTCTCACTTGAGGTTGGGCAGACAATAAGCATCGGTGATCTTGAACTTGAACTACGGGCGCTGATTCTCGAACAACCCGACAGAAGCCTTCGCGCTGACTTTCGTGGTCCGCCGGTTATTGTTGATGAGGCGGCGCTAAAAGCAAGTGGCCTACTCCTGCCTACCAGCCTGATCGACTACGACTATCGTGTGCGCGTTGACGGCGATCCTGTGGCTTGGCGTGAACGCCTGAACAGCGCCTTTCCAAACGAGGCTTGGGAAGTGCAGACCGTCAAAGAGCGCGGCGAGTTTGTCAGCCGTCGTCTCGATCAGGTAGCCTCAGTGCTTCTGCTAATTGGATTCAGCACCTTGCTCATAGGTGGACTGGGCGTTGCCAACAGCGTCAACGCCTATCTTCAAACAAAACTGCGCACTGTCGCTACGCTTCAATCGCTAGGCTCGCGTGCAGCTCAGGTTGCGTCTGTGTACATCGGGCAGATCATTTTGCTGGCGGCACTGGCCAGTGCAATTGGCGCATTACTAGGCTCGGGAGTCGCCTGGAGCGCGGCACAATCCTTAAGTGAAAGACTGCCCATCAACCCGACTCTACAGGCGTTGATGCTGCCCACACTGCTTGCCGTATTACTTGGCATCAGTACCGCCCTGGCGTTTACCTTACCGACCCTGGGTAAAACTCTGAATATGCCCACGGCATTGCTGATCAAAGGCCTAACCACCTCAGACAGCAAAACACCTTCATCGTATCGATGGGCCACTCTGCTCATTGCCGGTATCGGATTGCTTTTGCTGTTGGCCTTCGTACCAGAGCCCTTGGTGGCTGCTGGATTTGTTGTCTGCATCGGCGTGCTCCTGTTATTGCTCAATGGCATTGCGTTAGTGATTCGCGCAGCAGCTGAAAAGCTGATGCATGTGCGCGCACTCGATGGCCACTTTGCCCTGCGGCTGGCAATTGCAGGACTGTACCGACCAGGGGCATCTCTCAAGCCGATGCTGCTATCGCTGGGTACTGCGCTCACACTTCTGGTGGCCTCAGCACTCATCATCGCCTCTACCTACGGCACGCTCAACAGCACAGTACCTGAACGCGCTCCATCACTTGTGTTGTACGACTTGCAAAAGCCACAAGTGGACGATTTCAACGAGACCATTGCAGAGATTGATGGTTACCAGAGTCACACACTGGCACCACTGGTTTTAGGTCGGTTAACACGGGTTAACGGCGAAAGTCTGACCGACAGTACAGTCGCCTCCCGAGCCCTGGAAGCCAATGACGAGCATAAACTCAGTTACCGACAACCCAATATCGACAACACCACGGTCGACCGCGGACAATGGTGGGCTAGCGATTACAGTGGCGCGCCGCTAGTGGCCATGGAGGATCGCGAAGCTGATCAACTGGGGCTCCAAGTGGGAGACGCACTTGAATTCACCATCCTGGGTGAGCCAATAACCGCCACACTAACAGCGATCTATTCCCAGGCACGCTTCGAGACTAGCTTCTGGCTCGAGGCTGTTTTCACCGATGATGTGCTGGATCCATTCATTACCCGATATATTGGCAGCGCCATGCTAGCGCCACAAACAGATATCGCTGCTCAATCAGCTCTGGCCGCAAGCTTTCCGAACATAGTGACTGTCCGTACCGCAAAGATACTTGAGTCATCGCGCTCTATCCTCGAAAGCGCAGGGCTGGCCATGATGCTGATTGCAGCTGTGAGCCTGAGCGCCAGTATCCTTGTGATGGCAAGCGTTGTTGCAGTAAACAGAGAGCGACAAGTGTACGAAGCATCCATCATGCATGCCATCGGTACGCGCATGAGCGTAGTGATGAAAAGCGTGATGTTCGAATATGCCCTGTTAGCTTTTGTGCTATCGGTGTTTGCGATGATAACCGGTGGTGCATTGGCACAGGCGTTGTTAAGCCTGTGGCTAAAACTGGATGCTTCTGGCAGTGCCTGGGCAGGCGCTGTGGTTGCCATCGGCGCCAGTTCTTTATGCCTTGCAGCGGGTGCGATCTGGTTGATATCAACACTTAAAGTATCGCCAGCAGTATTGCTCAAGCGCGGGTAGTGCCATCAAACGTCAATACAGTGTAATCCCACCTTAGGCAGTTGGAAGGGGTGGTTACACTGCAGTGGCACAAGCGGTGGCAAGGCAAAACCGCAAGGTATCAGACAGGTCCTGATTTAATTTGCACCACTCCCTTTTGTACCCGGCATTCAAACATAGTCAATGCCTTTGTAACGGGCGCAGCCTTTGCCTGACCGCTTACCGCATCAAACAGGCCTTGATGCAAGGGACACTCGATATATCGGCCATCAAAATATCCGTCACACAAATCTGCACCTGCGTGAGTACAACGTGCATCGCTAACGGTAATTCCATCACGGGTGTCATACACCGCCAGCAACACGTCGTTGAATTCCACCGGAGTGACATCACCTGCTTCCAGTTTATTAACGGCAATCAGGTCAAACCATTCATTTTCAGATGCGCTCACACCGATCAATCGCCTGCATCACATCGAGTTACACGCCCTGACAACTGCCGCAAGATATCTTTGTGCGCACCCCAATAACCACGTTTCTCTGTGTGCACATGGCCTTCCAGTTTCTTATTGAGGGCCGGTAGTGCGTGAAACGGCACAGACGAGGCGTAGTGGTGTTCGGCATGGTAGTTCATGTTCCAACACAGAAAGCGCCACACTCCGTTTACATGATTCGAGCGCGTGTTGGTTTTCATATCACTCACCATAGGACGTCCCACATGTTCTGTCATTCTGATGGCACGCATAACAGGCTCACCAAGCACGATAGGTAAAAACCAGAACCAAATAGCGGCAGTGCTCTGCATAACAATGCTGACCAACAATATATACGCGTAAAAACCAGCCATACAGCGCGCCTCCAGAGTAATCAGCTTGCGTTCCTCAAGCGGCACAAATCGCTTCTCTGCTGCTGACAACTCACCACGCGCGTGGCGCCATAACTCATCAATCTTGGCACTCCAATAGGGAATGGACGACAGATACATGAAATAGCCCGCCAGTGTATCGGGCAGTTCAATAAGCTCAGTATCTTTTCCTTTGACTTGTGTGTAGGTGTGGTGATCACAGTGCTCATACCGAAAAAAACGATTGGGCAACATGATGACAAGACCACATAAATTGCCAAACGCATCATTAAGCCAGCGT
>JALZVU010000028.1 GCA_023301795.1 Granulosicoccus sp. | reverse complement strand
AGCGATCAGCCCAACGGTTGCAGTGAGGTTCTTGAGAGTCATTAAGTTGTCCTGTTTCGAGTGTAGTTTGGTGCTCCACAAGGCAGTACGTCTTAACGCTATAATAAGTTGCACGCAATGATAAATAGTATTGGGACACGAATCGACGGTTGATATTAGAGCAAGAGGTCGAACGCTATCGTTGCGGTAAAATTTTTAAGCCATGCTCAGCCCTTTGAGCTTGGTCGTGAGCGTTTAATCAATCACTAGGCAGGGTTTGTAAAAAATCGCCATGGGCAACAACGGGGCCGAGGGGTCCCTCTAAAGTAGAGGCATCAATAGATTCAATACTGACGCCAAAGAGATCTGAACCCTCAATCAACGTTTTAGCGTCAAATATTGCTGTTGACCCGACCTGCTGAGGAAGTCGTGATACGGCTCTGACAGAGGAACGATCTGGCATTGCTTGCCAAAGCTGAAAGGCGTCATCAGCGGTCAGCTCAGGAGCGGTCAGGGTAGTTACTCGGACCTTGGCATTGAGATAATCAGTCTCAATTAAGAAATAGGGTACGCCGCTGTCATCGCTGAGCACAACCGCCAGGCCGTCTGTTTTAAAGGCAGTTGGATCAGGGCCAGAGTTACTTTGAAACAACAAAACTCCAAGTGCCACGCTCGCTGCCGTTGAAAAAGCGGCCACAGTTTTCCATAGAGTGGATCGCGTGGTTGGTGCTCGATTGGCACGCTCGGTAGAAAGGTCGGAAACAGTTGAGCCACTCGTTGAATGTGATGGCTCATCAAGCTGAGATAGCCCAGATGTAGTGTCGGCCTGATGGAATTTACGGCCACTATCTTGCTGCACAATCTGGCTAATGTTTTTCCACACGCGCTCGTTTGGCGTAATAGGCTCTGTGGTCTCATTGAGACCGGCTAAGCGCTGCGCCCAGAGAGCAGTTTCAAGCTGCAGATCAGTGTCGTGCTCGAGAATTTTTTCAAACAGCTTGTGGTCTGCACTTGTCAGGGTTGCCAGCAGATATTCAGCTGCGCGAACACTCCACCATTGCTCTTCAGGTGTGGCCATCTAGACACTCCTTCAAAGACAGCAAACCGCGTCGCAGCCAGCTTTTTATGGTGTTACCTGGTTTGTCACACAATTGTGCGAGCTCTTGGTTGGAATAGCCTTCGCAGTAGGCTTTAGTGATGCAATATTTTGAACCTTCTGGCAGTGTTTCCAAGCACTCGATAAGTAGTGCCGCGTCTTCACTCATCTCGTGGGCTGGCTTGGAGAGATCTGGTGTTGCTTCAATCAATCCGGAAGTATCAGCCGATTCAAGGTTTTCGCGAGACCGGCGTTGGCGGAGTATGTCTAACGCTCGGTGCCGGGCAATGCTGTAAAGCCACCCCATAGGTGTTCCAGAGTCGGGTTTGAATTTTCCCGCGTTTTGCCAAATATTGATGAATGTGTCTTGCAAGGCTTCCTCGGCTACAGCCTCGATTCTAAGGATACGTATGAGCGCGCCGTAGAGTTGCGCTGAACTTAATTTGTAGAGTTCCTCGAGTGCTGATTCACTGCCTGATTCACACTGATCTAACAGCACAGCTATGCGTTCGTTGAGCTTTTGCAGGTCATCCAACGGTTGGGTAGTAACGCTAGGGCTCATCGGGAGGATTGCATGGTGGGCGCCTGAAGAAGGTGGTGGGCTGTTATCCGATATTCTGAGTTTGACAGAGTATGGGCTTAACAGTTGCTACCTACCCTAAAATAAAATTATATTGCATCCCTAGCCCGGATTATCCATGAATAGTCCGGGCTGTTGCGCCCAACCATCTGCACTGCGCGTAAAAACATGTACAGAGCCAAAACTCCCGAAAGGTGTTGGATGAATACGCTGGAACGTCGAATCTATGTGCACATAGATCTAGCAGATTCTGGCTCGATGCGACAGAACCTAAAGTATTCTCACCGGGTCTCATGTTCAACTGACTCCGTAGTCTCAAACCCCAATACCCCACTTTCTTCCAATTTAAGCAACGCCTCAAATACAGCTTCAAACACAACAGGTGTCGGCAAACTCAGCGCACATAACTGCCCATCCGCCCACTCAATACTTGCAGCCAGTCGCTTCATCTGGTCCACAAATGTATGCCTCTCCTTGCTATCAAGCGCGACGGGGAAAAACACACGCATCGTCTGATTGCCGCTGCCAACTTCTGTAAAACGATAGACCGGCAGACAATCACCGGCGCTAGCGCTTGCGTACACGATATCACCGAGGTTCAGATCGTAGGCATGAAAGGGGATGTTAGAGAGCTGGTACCGCCGCCCACCAAGCGGTTGCGCCCACATCACTTCGCCCTGCAGACCTGTATCTGCAGGCAGGGGAATTCTGATATTGACTTTATTCTTCGTCATCACTGTTGCCCTCCATGGCAATACTCATAATCGCAAAAACTGCTTATATGTCAAGACGCTTATGATCTATAACTAACATTATATCCAGTACTCGCTAACCTCGCGACGCAGTTCCGCCGCTGGGCCGCTCAAACCCCTCGTCAAAGGCTTAGGCGTGAATGACGAGCACTTGATAACCCAACAATCGGACAGTCTGCCGTGCATGACTCTTTCGACGAGATACTGGAGCTACTAACGAGAAACTCAACAACGCTCTAACCCACAGTAAAAGTCTCTATATTGCAAAACATCTGCAATCAAACGCTGGGAAAGCGGTTTCTCTCTGAGGTAGGGCTCTACGACGACAAGCCACTGTACACTATAATTTTTTGTACATTAATAATGTACACCTATCAAAAAATAGACAAATGGGTCGATTATTGCTAAATTGATTCATCTGCGCAACACATCCACCTTGTTCATTATTAATGTACAGGAATAATAAGTGAACATAAAAAATCCACACACTCAAGACTGGGGCATACTCGGGCAAGCTATCGAGGCATTGAACCACGTCACAAGCATTCGCTTCGAGATTCAAGAGCAAGACACCAGATTTGGAGCAAATGAGGCTAATTTCCTAGCCGATGCCCTGATAAACGTAGGGCCATACAAGGGAATCCACGTTGACGTAAAAAAACATGCACCACAGGCGCATGTCGGCACTCTAATTAATCAGATTCAACGATTGCCAGCACCAGCGATACTTGTCGCGGATTATATCAATCCCAAGATGGCGGACAAACTAAAGCAAGAGAATATTCAGTTCATGGATACCGCAGGCAATGCGTTCATCAATCTAGAGCCAATTTACATTTTCATCACAGGTAAAAATCAGAACAAAGACTATATCCCCCCCATTCAAAACAAACCTAACAGAGCGTTTGAACCAAAGGGGCTTATGGTCACCTATGGGTTTCTTACCAATCCGAACCTACTCAACCAACCTTACCGAGAAATAGCAGCAGCGACAGACGTGGCACTGGGCACTGTAGGGTGGGTTATAAAAGCATTAACAGCAGGTCAATTTATACACACGGAAGCACGGAATAACCGCCGTCGAATCACAAACTATCAAAAGCTATTGGATAGATGGACGGCAGCATGGCCTGAAAAATTAAAGCCAAAACATCATACAGGCACATTCGCCACTGATGACCCTTATTGGTGGAAAAGCGTCGATATTGAAAACTATGAAGGTTACTGGGGTGGGGAAACCGCGGCCGCTTTATATACACACTACTTAAAGCCTGAAATTACCACTGCCTACATCCCCATATACAAACAGGCCAAGCTTATTGGCGATAGGCGGCTGAGAAAAGCGAAGGAAATTGATCATTTTGGTAGAACAGAGGGCATTGTTGAGTTGTACACTCCGTTTTGGCTACTTGAAGATAAAAAAATAAATCACTTAGAACCAAATAAAACACTCCTCAGGAATGCCAACGATCACGAATACATGAACACAATCATGGAGCCAGGACTGGTTCATCCAGTACTCGCTTACGCTGATTTGATTGCTACCGGAGATGCTCGAAATATCGAAGCAGCAAGGAAACTATACGATGAACGAATTGCTCAATTTAGTCGGGAAGATCGAGACTAGTACCGTATCCACGCTTAGTGCAGTAGATAATATTGCTTCAAAACTTGAGATCCCGTATATAGTAATAGGCGCTACAGCACGAGATTTTGTTCTGCACTATGGATACGGTGCCTCCATACAACGAGCAACCACAGATATCGATCTCGCAATACAGGTCGAAACTTGGGATGATTTCAACAGCATAAAAGAAGCGCTTGTTAAGAAGGGCTTCACCACTACCCGCAGCCAGCATAGATTAACCAGCCCACACAATGTTCCGATTGATATCGTTCCTTTCGGAAACATTGAACAAGAAAATGCAAGTATCGCTTGGCCACCAAGTGGT
>JALZVU010000027.1 GCA_023301795.1 Granulosicoccus sp. | reverse complement strand
GCTGGACAAGGTGCCCATCCGCGCCAGAATCGAGTCAGGTATGACGCTTGGGAATATCAGAATGAGAGTCAGAACCACTCCTGCCCACCACGCCAGAAAACTCTTGCCTTTCAGCCACGCTATCAGAAACCCGCCCACTACAATTGCCAGATAGGCTCCACGTGAAAACGTGGTGATGAGAATCTTGATGGTCAACAAAAAATACGGCGTTAACAACCACGCTCGAACATCTTTGATGTAAACGACAAACAGAGCAATGAGCGGCAGAACGGTGTAAGCCACGAAACCGCCAAAATTATTCGACTGCAAGTGGGGCCCACCGATTCGCGATTTATCGATGGTCGATCGCCCGGCTTTGTCGAGCATCTCAGGAACTGAGTACAACACCACCAGCGCTGCGCCGATCATCGTGTAGATAATGCAACGCTTTGCAGTCTGTACATCGCGCACGCACATCAGAACGATAAAATAGAAAATGAACTGATCTAGCCATGCTTTGAAGCTCAGAATCTCGTTGTAAAGCAGATAGACCCGCCCCCCGGGCAACTGCATGATGGTGAAAGCGGACAACGAGGTAATAAAACCAAAGCCGAACACCAGGTACGCCCCCGGATGAAAATCGCTAATTTTTTGGCCTGTTGCCTTCAACCGCAGTATTGCTGCAAACAAACCCAACAGGATGAGCGCATTGGTACCGTTCAGCCCTGGTGCAAGGGGTATGACGTAGATTTTTGAAAAAGGTAGGTATATTAATAAAACGGCCAATACCAGCTCGACGCCGCGAAAGGCACTGGCGGCCACCACAAGACCAAGCGCTATGGCTATTGGATAAAGAATAAATGTGGGCCAGCCTACGCCGCTGGCTGTAATCAAAAGCACCAGCACCGCTGGAATAGCCAGAAATGTCAGCACGGGTTTCAAGGCATCGAATTCAGGCCAGCCCGAATCACTTTTGCCCGCTGTATAGTCTCGCAACTTTCTCAACGCGCTACGATGCCTGACACGCGTGCGTTTTGGCTTGGCGCCAGCCACCTGCGAGCGCCGCGCCGCGCCGCGAGGCGTGGGCTCGTTTGCCGTGTCGCTCACCGAAGCGCCACTATCGTGCAAGGATGGATTTGTAGAGGCCATGATAAAGGCGGTTGCCAACGACGCTGCGGATAAGTTGTTTCACCTGACTATTACGACGTTTCTGTCGAAAATAGTTCAGATCTTGACACATGATACGACGAAATTCGGGTAACTGAGTATTGCGTCTGATCGCAACACGTTCAAGCGGCTGTTGACCGCGCAGAGCAGCTAGCTGCCAACGATCGCTCGACGCAGACAGGGTGGCATCAGATTCACGCTCCAAACTATCGTCGACGTGGCCATTTTCGACAGCGTTTTTCAGCTCTGAAGGTAGCAATGAACCAGTTGCGACGTGTTCGCCCCCTTCATGTAGCCGATCAGTATCGACCAGTCCGATCTCGGAGCCGAACCATTGCGTGTACCCTGCTTCCAGTAATTGCGCCAGTGTTTGCGGTGAAAAACGCCCTCCCGGAAACGAAAGAGAATCGCAGCGAGCCTCGCACCATGATTCCAGCGCACGTTTGCTTGATATTAATTCATCCAGTGATTCCGAGCTGTTCAGATCATCGAAGAATCGATGTGTCACGCCGTGACTGCCAATACACATCCCCCGCATTCTCGACAGCTCTGCCAACTCATCCCCACTCATAAATCCATCTCGTTGGTTGATGAAGTCTGTGGTGACGAAAAAATAGGCTGGCAGTTCTCGCTCCAGTAGCAGTGGAGCAGCCAACTCGATAGCACTGGCATGCCCATCATCGAACGTAATCACAACCTCAGGCATTTTGCTCTGGTCATAGAGCCCGACATCACTCTGCGCTAGCAGGTCAAGCTGCCTAGTGAAGTCAGAAACGCTCAAAGCATAAGGCAGATCCTCAGCGTCAATAACATCGGGATTATTGTCGGGAAAAATCCCGTGATACATCAAGACAACACTCATAGGGGTGCACTCCTTCTCAGCACCCGTGCAGGCAGCGCTTGTAACCAGGTGCGTACCTGAGGCTCTAGCACCCAAACCACTAGTGCCAAAACGACCGACCCACAAATACCTTTAACCAGAAAATTAGTAGCATCACCACCTAAATCCACCTGCTTCAGGCAGACAAACACAAAGGCGCTGGACGCGCTTACTATCAGCGGAGACTTCCATTTTATGTCTACTTTGACGTATTTAAACGAACTGAACGTCACTGACAATACAAACACCGCGTAAGAAAAAACCGTGACAGCGGCGGCTCCTGCAATACCGTAATGCGGGATAAGCAACACATTCAATCCAACATTCATGACAGCCGCCGCCAGGGAGCTGTACATCAGCACCTTGGTGTTTTTAAAAATATACAAGCCAGCTGCCAGAAAAATCATTGCCCCTTCCAGCCAGAAACTCAGTGCCACGTAGGGAATGACAACTGTGCCAAGAGCGTACTTCGGGCCTGCAAGAAAGCTCAGTAGATAAGGACTGGTGACACTGAACATAACGACAAACGGGATCCCTACGATCGCATAGAGATGCAGCCCACGCGACAGAAACTCGCGAGTTCGTGCGACACCCGACGATTCCCACATCTGCACATAGACCGGTCGAATTGCCTGTAACAAGGCTGCCAGAATGATGATATCCAGGTAGCCCGTTAAATTGTACGAAGCAGAATATTGTCCGAGCTCGTTAACGCCAAGCATGGCCTCTATGAGGTATCTGTCAGAGAGCCGCAGAACCAGGCTCAAAGACTCCAGCATCATCAGTGGCATCCCATAGAACAGCATTGCCTTGGCCAAGGGGCCAGAGACCGCAGAGCGCTTGAAGTAGAGTTCTGAACGGTACTGATAAACGGCAAAGCCCACCCCAACAAGCTCTGCAATAAAAAGACAAATAAGAACAGAGTGAGGATCAAGTACTGACGTCAGCACCACCGAAATAATTAACAACATATTCAGAAACCTTGCCAGGCTCTGTGCAATAGCAACATCGGCGCTGCGTTGCTGGGCTCGCAGAAAATTCATAATACTGCTACCCAGCAAACGAACAAACACGACGCCCGATGCCAGCAAAAACAATGATGAAATGTTTTCGTACTGCAAAAATCCGGGCAACACCTGAAAGCCCATAAACAGAAACAGTGAAGTTGACACCACAGCCAGAATAATAAAGACGCCACTGACCGTACTGTTCATCTGCTTGAGGTCGTACGCAATATTGCCATTTTTTATTTGCGCAAAATAGCGAACGACCGCGTGCTGCATACCCAGCTTACCAATCGCGATAAACAGGGTCAGACTAATGCTGATCAACCCGACAATACCGTAGTCAGCGACGCTCAGATTTCGCGTCATGATCGGAAAACTGATGAGCCCGACCACAGCAGACAGCAAACCGGCAGACGCGTAGTTTCTCAGATGGTGAATAAGGCGAGTAGCAGGCACGGTGTTTAACAGCCCACCGTAAAGTACTTCTTACGCAAGCAAGCCGTCCGTTTCTGCTGCATGATCGACATCTGCATCTAAGGAGCCTCTGCGTACAGAGGGTGCAGATCCGAAAGACCGGAAAACTGCGCGCCCTCTTTCGAGCACCATTCCAGCGCTTCGTGCATATCAGCCAGAAACCGCTCTACCTGATCAGCATCTTGCGGATAAGGCGATGCCTTTTCTATAACTTCCATCGAATGAAACATCATGTTTATCGATAGCACTCGCCGTTGTGCATGTTGTTTGAGTTGGTATCTGAAAATCTCTTTCATTTGATCGACGCTGGCAAACCATGGTCGGAACCAGCGAGGATCACGAAACAATCTGGGCTTAACAGTCACAGGCACTTCCAGAATTCGCCCCTCTGTGTAGGGCTGTGTTTCACTCAAATTTTGCTGAGCCGGAAAATAGGGTTGCTCCGGGGCACGTCTGAAGTCTACCCGAGCTGCAGGTTCCTGCCATTTCATGTGCGGTGTGACACTCGTATCTACTTTATACCCAAGCCGTTCTAACGAGTTGGCAGAATTTGCTGATGCACCATATCGCCCAGCTCGAAAGCTGGTGGGTCTGTACCCTAAGGTGTGTTCAAACAATGTACTCAGATTGGCCAGTTTCTGATATTCGATATCTTCCGGATAACCACACTGAAAGTCTGGACTGTCTATACCCGCGTAATCCTGGAATTTCTTTTCAGGCTCGATAAAGGCTGCGTGCAGATGCGTGCCGTATTCGTACTGTCCTTGCATATTATTAAGGGTCTCGACACAAGCAGCATCTTCGAGCACTTCCACTGTCAGCAAATAGGTGGGAACCGCACCCACCGAGTCGAACACCGGCTGCAGACGATTAGGCAGCCCTTCGTGAATGGAGTCAAAAGTCAGTGGCTTAGAGCGTACCCACTGCGGGTCGTGATCGCATTCAGTGTCAATTGACACGCTGACAACCACCTTCTCAATGTTACTGCTCACGATACAGCTCCACTAACTGCCGAGTCACTGACTCGAACCCATAGCGTTCTTCCATCAAAGCCCGTCCAGCTGTCGCCAAAGCGCGGGCAAGCTCAGGTGCCTCAATAAAACGTGCAAGCTGCTGCGCAAGCCCTTGTGCGTCACCCACTTCAAACAGTAGACCGCTGACGTCGTGGTCGATCAGATCATTATTGCCACCGATGTTCGTCGCCACCACTGGACGCTGGGTAACCATGGCTTCCATGACCGCATTGGGTAGTCCTTCTGCGAACGAGGGTTGCACATAGAAATCGATGGAAGCATAGAAACTCATGGTGTCTTCAATAGTACCCAACCAGTCGACATCGAGATCAATTCCCAGATCCCGGGCCTGGGTTTGCAAAGCCGCCTGGGTCTCTCCACTGCCAGCAATCACTAATTGCAGATGTTTATCAGGATAGATACCTTTCAGCACCGCGAAACCGTCAAGCAACACATGTACCCCTTTGACATCGCGCAAACGTCCGCAATAGCCAATACGCAGGGTATCGTTCTGTGCCGGATGCTCGGGCGGATTCCGCGTGTCAATGCCGTTAGGCACAAACTGAATCTGTTTTTCGGAAAAGCCTGCGTCGAGTAATTTCTCTCGGGTTTGTACGCTAATCGTTTGCACAAAATCCACCTTCTTCAATCCAAGACGGATTAGATAATTCAGTGGCTTGAAGCGCGTGGTCGGGTCTAGGACGCCCCCCTCAAACTCATAAAAACCAGAGATCTTGGTGATCACTGGCAATTTGCTCCGTGCTCGGGCAAATCCTGCCGCCGCGGCCATAAGGTGCGTGATATGAATATGCACAGCATCGAACCTGCCAGCGTTGGCAATGAGATATCTACCAAATCTGAACATGACAATGAGCGAACCCAACCAACGTATTTGCGGATAGTCGATACGTATGACGGAAAAACCGTGATGGGTCTCCTCGAGTGGCTGCGTCTTGTCCACTCGCGGAGTGACAAACTCAACGTCCACACCTTGCTCTCTCAAGGCGATCGCAAGCTTCAGCGCCTGACTCTCAGCCCCCCCGAGACCTGGAAACCGACTATCCACTGCAAATAACAAACGCAATGCCTGACCATCTGATCGGGTAAGGGTTGAACTGTTTTGCGAAAGCTGCTCTGTAGCATCCCCAATATTATGGGCGACCACCACTGCAGACACGGATTCACGACCGGATGTGGATAGCTTAGATGAAGATGGTTGTGGCTGAGGTTCCATTGTCTATTGCAGCAAGGTTTCCAGCTCGACTGTCAAATCCTGACTGGCACGCGATGGCGGTGCCCAGCGAAGGCCGATCGCAACTCGGTTCTCAGTGACATCGATATCTTGTTCAACAATACCTACCGCTCCTCCCACTCCGACACCCTCATTGAAACGGGTCAGGATCCCCGTCCCAGTGTCATGGGTGACGCTAAACTGCAAATCAAAACTTTGAGAAAGTGAGTAGATCAACCGAGCTCGTGCCAGAACAGATTCTGAATTATCGGCTCGATCAGAAAAATCTTGAGTCTCGTAATTGATTCCTAACTCTGAGCGAAGCCGCAGGCTAAGCCTGTTGGACCAAGAAGCCGACGCGAACCCTTGATCTCGATCTTCCCCGACCGCAGTAAAGTCCAGCTTTGCATAACCTGCCAATAGATTGACTGTTGTTTCATTACTCTGGAACGAGTATTGGGCACCCACGCGCGTTTCAGTGAAAAAGCCTGTGCCTGCGGCTGCGATACCAATGGCTGTATCGCCGTTTTCTAAAAGACTTTGTGCGGTACTCAAGCTTTGATCGTTAAGGTCGCGATTAATGAATACGCTGGCGGACGTCTGTGGGCCAAGTATCTGAAGGGCACGAAGTTCGGCATTCAATCCATCAAACGATTCGACATCAGATTCGAAGCTAGTGGCTCCAATCTCACTGAATAGCGAAAAAAATCCATTTTGATAATTGTAGAAAACAGCCGCCGTAGCCCGATTGAAATCTTCCTCTGGCTGGCCGTCATCTTCGGACACCTCTTCCTCTGTGGCATCAGTGAATATATTACCCAGCCTGCCCCCGAAGAAGCTGCCGCCTCGTAAATCTCGCTCATGCCGCACGTCAGCCGAGTAAATATCCTCTAGCGACTCATTATTCTGCGACTGATTGACATACAGGGCACGCGCGGTGGTTCTACTGACTCCTTGTCGTTCGTACTCAAACGCAGGCCCTGTAACAAAAACGTTGCGTCGCTCAAGGTCGTTATCGTCAATGGGTTGTATTGCATTGTCCGTGCGAACCCCGCCCAGGACATTGCCCACGTACCATGTCCACGATCGCGGAGTAATCTTAAATTCAGCGGCGCCCAGAAAACGGCTTATTGTGTCGAGATCCGAATCGTCGTCAGAGGTCGTTTTACGGGTGTCAAGTTCTCCCGAAAATGCAGCGTTAACTCGAGTGCCGCGTTGTTCCCCGTAAACACCAATCACGAGTGTCTGGACAGCTCCGCTGTCTTCATCAGGTGGATTGACACCTTCTACATTGTCTGTTATCTCCTGTAACAACTCGCCTTGAAACCCGATATCCAAAGCCTGTGCACGAATAGGCAGCAACGTGGCTGCGCACATAAAAGCTGCAAGAGCTGCCTTTTGGTGCGCCGTAAAGGTGTAGCAGTCGGACACTATAGACTCGTTCCTGAGATAGTTTGATTCGGATGATGCCTGACTAGCCCGCGGTCGGATCATAGGCAATGCACATCGAGCTAACTGGGACATCCAGCTTTCAGCTCAAATTTGCGATAAATCCGGCTGATTCAATTCAGGCTGTAAGGCCTGGCCACTCCACACCATGCAGGAATGTGGCCAAGCTGTACTAGTTCCAGCGCGCCTGGGTAAATCAGACTGGCTGGTTGTTAATAACAATTCCAGCAAGCTTGCGCTCATCGATTTCGTCAATGACAGAATCGAGAGCACCTGGCGTGACGCCTCCGTATGGAATCACCAAGACCGTGTAATCGCAGATTTCTGACAATATTCTAGCGTCTGTTGATGTACTCATGGATGGGCCGTCGACGATAACGTAACGGTTGTCGTACCGCTCTTTTATGTCAAGCATCAACTGCTGGTAGCGGGCGCTGGTAAAGTGTTCTGCGCTTAAACCGCTGTGATGGCCAAGCGGCACAACTCGCATCCGAGGCACACCACTAGGGCTGACAATATGCTCAACTCCCAGTTCTGGCTGCTCAAGGTACTCGAGCAAACCGGGCGCCTGTTCTTTGCCAACCAGCTTCATTAGCTTCTGAAGAACAGGCATGTGGAGGTTGGCCTCTACGAGCATGGATGTCTTAGCTTGATCGAAAGCAATCGCTGCCGCCAGGTTCAGACTGACGAAACTGCCTCCCCCTTCAGGAACCACTGAACTCACCATAACGCTGAAATTCTTGTTGGGCTGCAGCTGGTAGAGCTTGGTTCGCAGCTGACGCATGGCGTCAACCATCAGCTTGTCTTTCGAACGAGGATGCACTATGCCCAACAGATCGAGCTGTTTGTCGGTAAAAATCCGCAGCTCGTTCATGTTGGCTAAATCAGCTCGGGCCCTGTCTGCCAAGCTGACAGAGTCATTCGCTGCCCGAAGCTGATTACTGCCTCTAGAACTGGATGCCACCGGAACCATCGAACGCCCAACCTTGCGCTCACGACGATCTGATTTGCCTTGTTTCTGATCCAACATCGATCTTACGTTGGCGAACTTTGCGCGATCCGTCATAGTAGTGATCCTCCGCCAGCGGCTTCCAAATTGTACTTAATAATGAAGACGACCACATACAAAGCGCAGACAACTCCGACTGTCGACATTATCGCACCAGGACGATGGAAAATTGGTGTCTTTTCGTTAGGTGAGGCCATGTGTGGAACAATTGTTAACAGTGGAAGCTCCAGAACGTCGGTTACAGCGGATGCCGTTCGGATCCGCGGATCAGCTTTAAGAAACACGAAAAGATAGACAAATGGCAACACCGACGCCATAAAGATACCCGCTAATACTATATGAACAAATCGTAGACCGTTGGGACGTGCCGGAAAGTTGGCAGGCTGGTGGATTCGGTACAGCACGCCTTGTTGTTCTGCTCCCAGCGTCATTGTCAGTCGAGCATTTTCTTGCTGACTCAGCAAGTCCTCGTAGAATTTGTTATTTATCTCGTAATCACGACTGAGTTCTGCCATCTGCCGCTCAACCTGTGACGTTTTAGCAGAACGTTCTATTTCTTTTTCCAGTAGTACTTGCAGCTGTCGCATTTTAGACTGTTGTGCGTCAGCCTCAGCTGACGTTCGCGCCAAGTCGCTGCGCAGCTGTTGATACACGGGGCTCAGGCTGGCTGAACCTGTGAAGGTGTTTCCGCTTACAGTGAACAGCGCCTGACCATTACCTTGCGCGCTGGTCTGTGCGGCCCTGCTCTGTGCTGCTTGTTTGATGTCCTCGATCTGTTGACGCAAGCGTACGATGTCCGGGTAGTCATTAGTGTACGACAGGCTTAGCAGATCAATTTCAGATTGCAGCCGAGTGATTTGATCACGGGTTTGCCCTAATTGATAATCACGAGCTAGCGTGGATGATTCGTTAGACAACTCAGCCTGCAGGGTACGGCGACGCTGGTCAGCTTGCGCAAACAGCAATGAGGTTTGTTCAAAATCCCGCTGCAATTCCACAATACGAGCATTAACGTTACCTTCGGTGCTTGTGCTGATTCCAGGATGTTGACTGCTAAAGCTTTCAAGTCTGCCCTCAGCGTCCTCCAACTTGTTCCGATAGGTCTCCACCTGGCTGATGATGAATTCGAAGGCCTCGGTAGTCTCGCTTGTCGAAGAATCCATGGTTTTTTGTAAAAACAGCTCGGCATACAAACTAACGACCTTAAACGCCGTAGCAGGGTCGTCATCGTAGTAATCGATCTCCAGCAACTGGTTGTTTCTGTTGAATACGGTGGTGTTTTCTACCAGATCATCACGAGCCTCTTCCCGATCGGCGGGTGTCGTACTGGCGTTGGTAAAACCCACCTCATCCAATATGCGGTCAACAATGTCGAGAGCAAACAACTCCTCTTTGGCCACATTGGCTTTATCGCGATTATTAACTTGCTCGGTACCGAGAATAGGTGCGACGATGTTGCTATCGTCAACATACAGCTGAACCCGGGATGTGTATTTTTTTTCCCAAAAAAAGCCTGTAACCAGAAAGACAACGCTGACGAGGCAAAAGATCGAAAGTAAGGTGCCTGCACGTGCAACAGCTTCTCTGCTAAGCAGGGGAACCATTTCATCGAGCGTGATATTACTCATAAGGGTGTACTCTTGCTAAATTGTCCGTGTAGTGCGGTTTTTAATTTTACGTAACTTGTTGCGATTACCCCACGCAGGGGCTTATCGTGTGACATCAATTGTTGTGTAGAATTCAATGATCGCATAGTGTTTAGAAACGTCGCTCAGGGACAGTAATAACGTCACCAGGAACCAACGGGTAGTTAGTGTCGAGGAGTCCACTAGACAGTATGTCCAGCAGGTAGACGTCGAACACTCTCGCTACTCCGTCGATGGTTCGATAAAGCTTGGCTGAATTGGGAGAGGCGAACTCGTTAACGCCTCCAGCCTCCAGAACCAAGTCAATGACTGTCATACCGTCCCGGTGCTGGATGGACCTAGGATCTGCCACACCACCCACAACCCGCACGCGGTTCTGGAATTCGGCGCTGGGAATCTCCTGAATTATCACTGACACCTTAGGTGTGCGGATGTACTGCGTCAGTAGCTGCTCGGTTTGCGCGGATATCTCAGCCGGCGTTTTACCACCCGCCATAATGTCACCGACCAAAGGAACTGAAACAAATCCATCAGGCCTAACAGGCACCGTGACCGACAAGTCGGGGTTTTTCCAAACGTTGACACTTATCACATCACCGGATCCGAGTCGGAATTCGGGACTATTTCCTGCCGTTATGGCCGGTGGTCGCTCTGAATCGGACAGAGGACCACGCGCTCCAGCACAAGCCGTGAGCATAAGTGCAAGGAACACGATTAGAACACAGCGTATTTCCATATGTAAAAGTGCCTCCCAGACACATTCACCAGCTTATGACTCCGAAGGGAGCGCTCACTCGAGCAATCTGGCTTACTTGTTGTTTACTTATAGCGGTACAACTCGACTCCGCCGTACTAAAGATGTAAAGTTTATCCGCTATTTGCTACCGCTAACCCAACTTCGGCACAAATTGTGTAGAAAATTTTGGATCCGAGTCGTCACAACTCAAGAAAAATAATGAGTTTCACCGCTAGCCCTTAACAAAGATCGATAAGCTACAGCAATGCAAAACAATGACACTCAGTTAAATCCTTACTCACACCACTACAGAATGCTTGAGCTTGACGATCGTGCCGATTGGGAGACGGCGCGCAATCACTACCGACGCCTGGTAAACCAATGGCACCCCGACCGATTCGCGCAAAGACCCAGAGAGCGCGTCCACGCCCAACAGCAATTCATTATATTGACGAAGTCCTACAACGCGCTGCGGAATTTTTACCGAAAAAATAATCGACTTCCCTTTCAGTCCGCATCCGTAGCGACTGCTCATGAGGAGACAGCAGTCGGCCAGAACGAAGCTCAAGCACCTGACTCACAAAATAGTGAGCCACAATGGGGTTCTAATCCTCTGGCAAGAGAACGTTCCCAGCACTTTGCTCAGTCCAAAACCGCGAAGAGCTTCCGTAAATTGATATGGTTTGTCGTGGGAGGCACAATAATTCTATGCACTGTTTTATTCTTTCTCATTCTTGATAGAAAGCAGAATAAGGCGATTGCAGAGGAAGGCAGAAAAGTTATACAAGAAGCACCTGTCAGCGAATTTATGCCTTCAGCCGTCGAAATCAGAAGATCCCAAACACGGGGCGCTTTTGTTAAACCTACCCAATAGGCCAGCCTAGCGGGCCCCTTTTCCGAACAGCACAACTTCAGCGGTCTGACACAAAATGAGCATGTCGAGAAATATCGTGTGGTTCTTGATGTAATACAAGTCAAATTCGTGCTTATGCACAGAATCCTTTAGCGAAGCACCGTAGGGATAGCAAACCTGCGCCCAACCTGTAATTCCCGGTTTTACTGCGTGCCGCTCGCGGTAGTAGGCGATAGATTCACTCAGTTGCTCTACAAAGTGCGGCCGCTCCGGACGCGGCCCCACAAAACTCATGTCACCTGTCAGCACATTCAATATTTGTGGCAGCTCGTCTATGCGTGTATTTCGAATAAACTGACCCACTTTCGTAACACGGGTGTCGTTTTTCGTAGCCCACTGTGCACCACCCACACTTTCGGCATCTGTGGTCATACTTCGAAACTTCAGGACCTCAAACGGCTTACCCAGATACCCTACTCTGACCTGCCGGTATAACACAGGCGCTGAAGCCCCGTCCTCAAGCTTGATAGCCAAAGCAGCCAACAGCATAAATGGCCACGTGATTAAGATGATGAGCACACTGGCCACAATGTCGAACACGCGTTTTGTGACATCCCGAAACGCCCCTTTCCGGAACCCATCGGAGTAGATCAGCCAATCCGGGCGCAAAATATCTAGCGGCAGCTTGCCTTGCTCGCGCTCGAAGAAGCTCAGCAGATCGATGACATCCAGACCATGTACCTTGCACTCAAGCAGCTGATCCAGCGGCAAGCTACCACGGCGCTCGTCTGCAGCTACAACGATTTCATCAATCTGATGAGCAATTGCGTAATCCAGCAGACTACCCTCGCCTGGATCAGCTAAAAGAGCGGCATCCACCCTGATATCCGAGTCGGAAGGTAAAGGAACATAGCTGACTACTCGAAATCCACGCCGGTCCACACGCCGCCTCAGACGCCGCGTAATAGAGCCCGCCTTTTCCCCGGCGCCCAGCACCAAGACACGGATCTTGAGAATGTCTCTATCAACATAATAGAAAAACATTGGCCGGATGGTTCCAACCATAAAAAACGCAATGATTATGGCCAAGGCAAAAACACCCCGTCCAAGCCTGAGCGAGGGAATCAGGTAGTAGAGAAGCCCGAGTATGGCTGCACCGCACAAAAACCCGATGATGGAGCGCAGAAACACCCCAATGATGCCGCCCCGGAAGCGACTTTGGTACAAGCCCATCGCCATCATGGTCACAGGCATCGTCAGCCCGAACAGAATCGAGGTGGCAACCGGGGAGTTGATACTGGAGATTTCTGTAATCTGTGAACCATCAAACCGAACATATGCGGCTATGAATACTGCGACCACACAAATGCAGAATTCAAGTAACGCCAACAGCAGGAACGGCACCCGCAGGTGCATCTTGAAAAATTTAAACGAGCCCAAAGCCTGAGAGTCCTGTTATCTATCGCAACTGCCCTCCGGCAGCCGGTGTTCTCTTTCACAGGACTGTTGCCAAAAACAGTTTAAGCCGGCTAACTGTCTCGAATCAGGCACAGTACCTGCTTGTAGAACTGATTTGCAATCCAATATTTGCGTGTAGTTTAGCGCGTCATCGAGGAAGGCGGTACGCATCCTCCAATAAACGCTAGGTTGTGCGTTACCACGCCCGTAAGGTTTACTAGTTAGGCTAAAGGAATCACACCTTTTTGCTCAAACATCAAGGCCGAGCGCCTCTGTTTGCTCTGCTAATTGTGTGCCACCTAGTGACCCCGCTGCAATCAATGTTTCAACGTGTTTGAAGTATACTTAGTCACATAATTATCCTTGCTTTTGCAGCCACTTTGTACCGGCATCCTTCCAAGAGACCTTGCTCACATGTTCGAAATATCCAGCGCCGATTCCATAGCCGTCATTGGGCTTGGTTACGTCGGGCTACCACTTGCCGTCGAATTTGCCAAGCAATCCACCACCATCGGCTTTGACATCAACGCGCCAAGGATTAGCGAACTCAAAGCAGGCGTAGACCGTACTTTGGAAGTATCGGCCGAAGAAATGCTATCTGCACCTCACCTCACATTTACCAGCTCGTTAAGTGATCTAGCCGACTGCAAGGTCTTTATCGTCACCGTACCAACACCGATAAACCGCCACAAACAACCTGATTTGACCCCCCTGGTCAAAGCCAGCGAAGCAATCGGCTCAATAATGAAACCCGGATGTGTCGTCATTTACGAATCCACGGTATACCCGGGAGCCACTGAAGAGGTGTGCATTCCTATTCTCGAGGAAAAATCAGGGCTGGTTTTTAACAAAGACTTCTTTGCTGGCTATAGCCCCGAACGAATTAATCCGGGCGATAAAGAACATCGGGTGAGCACCATCATGAAGGTCACTTCAGGATCGACACCCGAAGTGGCATTGGCCGTTGATGCTCTCTACGGGCGTATTGTTACCGCTGGCACACACATGGCAAGCTCCATTAAAGTAGCAGAGGCGGCCAAGGTTATCGAAAATACACAGCGCGACCTGAACATTGCCTTGATTAACGAGCTGGCGCTTATATTCGACAAGCTGGGAATCGACACACTGGAGGTTCTGGAAGCAGCGGGTACGAAATGGAATTTTCTGAATTTCAGACCCGGACTAGTGGGTGGGCATTGTATTAGTGTCGATCCGTATTACCTGACGCACAAAGCGCAAGAGATTGGCTACCATCCGCAAGTCATACTCTCTGGCCGACAGATAAATGACGGCATGGGTGCTTTTGTAGCCGAAAAAATCATCAAAATGCTAACCCGCAAACGCATTCACGTGGTCGGTGCCAATGTTCTGATTCTGGGACTGGCGTTCAAAGAAGACTGCCCTGACCTGCGCAACACTCGGGTTATCGACATTATCGGCGAACTCGAGAACTATCATGCCAATGTTCATGTCTACGATCCATGGGTGGACAAAAAAGAAGCGCTACATGAATACGCAATCTCGACAATCGACGAACCCAAAGCAGATTTCTATGACGCCATTGTCCTTGCGGTAGCGCATAAACAATTTGTTGCACTGGGTGCTGATGCTATTCGGGCATTTGGCAATGCAGAGCACATCCTGTACGACATTAAAAGCATATTGCCAAAAGAATCTGTGGATGCTCGCCTCTAATCTGGACTGCTTGATAACAATTTAGTATCAATCAAGACCAAAGTGCACTGTTTGTGCAGTACTTCAGCACTCGTACAACACGTCAACATCACCTCTAGCGAATTTACTAAATGAAAGTTCTGATCACAGGTTCTGCAGGTTTTATCGGATCAACGTTAGCGCTCAAGCTGTTGGCACGTGGGGACGAAGTCATCGGCATTGACAACCTCAACGACTACTATGACGTCAACCTGAAAGTTGCACGCTTAGAACGTGTGAAAGCGTATGACGGGTTCACCGATGTACGGGGTAATCTGGAAGATCGCGAGTTGATGGAAGCCACGTTCCGTAAGCACCAACCTCAGCGAGTCGTTAATCTGGCTGCTCAGGCTGGCGTTCGCTACTCCTTGGAAAACCCTCAGGCTTATATCGACGCCAACGTTGTAGGTTTTACCAACGTTCTGGAGAACTGCCGTCATAGCAAGGTGGAACACCTTGTGTACGCCTCTACCAGCTCGGTTTATGGTAATCACACCAATATGCCTTTTTCAGTCCACGAGTCGGTTGATCATCCGGTGAGTCTGTATGCCGCCACCAAGAAAGCCAACGAATTGATGGCGCACACATACAGCCATTTGTTTCAACTACCCACCACGGGCTTACGTTTTTTCACTGTCTACGGTCCCTGGGGTCGACCAGATATGGCGCTGTTTTTGTTCACAAAAAACATCTTGGCAGGCAAGCCTATTGATGTTTTCAACTACGGCAAACACAAGCGTGACTTTACCTATGTGGACGATATCGTTGAAGGTGTCACTCGCACACTTGATAATGTTGCCACCCCCAATGATCAATGGGATAGCAACAAGCCAGACCCTGCCACCAGTTCTGCTCCCTACCGTGTCTACAACATTGGCAACAATGAACCTGTCGATCTGGAACATTACATCAGCACCTTGGAATCGTGCCTTAACCGCACTGCTACAAAGAACTTGCTGCCATTACAAGCAGGCGACGTACCTGACACCTATGCGGATGTGAGCGATCTGGTGCGTGATGTAAATTACAAGCCCGACACCAGCGTGGAAGACGGAATTTCCAAATTTGTTGACTGGTATCTCAAGTATTACAACGTCTAGTCTGCGCGACAGACATTTGGGCTAGCCCGAGATGCCCATCTCAAGCATGCACAATGTTATTGAGATGGGCAGGCTTATACATGATGATTCGCTGACAACTACAACCACCCACGTAGGCGATAAATCGCAAGGGCTACAATCTCATGCAGCCATTTGTCGAATTTCACCAGCGCAGTTGTTTGTGGCACCCACGCCATCCGCGGCATCGGGATCAAGGATTCGCGATCCACACTGACAGGACAAACCACAATTCCCTGCTCGTTGAGCACAGCGCGGAATGTCAACAACGCGCGAGGCATATGCAACGCTGAGGTCACCAAACGTACTGGCCCCTCTATCGACTCTGCCTTGAGCAAGCTGGCAACATTTACAGCATTTTCTCGGGTGTTGCTTGAGGTGCCTTCGCGCTTTATTCGACTGTCATCAATCCCCAACGCGATCCAATAGTTAGCGATGACATCGGCTTCGGTTACCTCCTTTAATGCACCGCCCGCAGCAATAATGGTTAATTGCGGCTCCGCTGCAGCAATGCGTGCAGCAGCACTCGCCCTCGCCATTGTCGAGTCGCTCATTCGCTCAAATTCCATCGCTGAGAGCACTCGTGAATCCACGCCGCCGCCGAGCATGACGAGATGGCTTCCTGATTCGCAACTGGTGGAGCTCGGGTATTGATCCTCAAGCGTTGTCAGTATCGGATTGACGATCGTGGGCGCTGAGCTTACGAGAAAAACAGCCAACCACACCGCTACGAGCAGCATTTTCCAGCCACGCCGTGAGCTCCCTCGACGTGTATACAGAATTACGATCGTCACCAGGGAGGTGAAAAAGATCAAGGCAACAGGATCTAGCAGCCAGTTTTGAATTAGATTAGCCACTGTAACGAGTCCTTGAATTAGAATTTTTTGAAGGCTGGCGCAAAGCGCTCATGCAGGGAACTGGAAGGCGAGCCGTTAGCCGTAAGCTGCAAACCGCAAACCGCAAACCGCAAACCGCAAACCGCAAACCGCAAACCGCAAACCGCAAACCGCAAACCGCAAACCGCAACTATAATGCAGCTTCTGTTAGACATAGCGGCAAGGTTGCGGGTATTTTAATCAAATTCCCGCCCTCATACCTCATCGCAGTTGCAATATCGTCGATAACCAGCCAAACGCTCACTTGACATCTGTTTCGAGTAACTCAGCAATAAGCCGCACACCTCCCAGGCTATTTCTAATACAATGATTTCTATTATTATCATAGTAAGAGCATATACTTCAAACGATGGCAAGCTCTGACGCACCTAATCTGAATCAACATAGGCAGCTGCGTGCCTTCTGCAATGCTGCGCAGACGGGCAGTATCTCCAAAGCTGCTGAGCGTCTGAAACTGAGCCAGCCTTCTGTCTCGTTACAAATTCAGGCGCTGGAAAAAGAGCTGGATACGTTGCTGTTCGAACGCTGTGGGCCAAAAATTCGGCTCACCCCTGCCGGGGACCTACTGCTAGAGATGGCGCAACCGCTGGTTGACGGCTTTTCACGTCTTGCTGATAGCTTTGCCGCCAGACTAGGCGACGTTCACGCCGGGCCTCTGGATATTGCATCCGGCGAAGCCACCCTGCTCTACATCCTGCCGGACGTTATCAAGGGTTTTTCTGATGAGTACCCGCAGATTGATGTGCGTCTGCATAACGTCACCGGTCACGATGGCCTCGCATTGCTGCGTGCTAACGAGGTGGATTTTGCAGTGGGTTCCATGATCGATGTGCCCGACGATATGGTCTATCACCCCATCTATGATTACTCTCCCGCGTTGATAATGCGAAAAGGCCATCCCCTGGAGGAGAAAGAATCAGTGACGCTTGAGGACATCAGCCCCTACGGCCTCATTCTCCCACCAAAGCACCTGAGCACCTGGAGCGTAGTTGATCTGGTGTTTCAACAGCACGACGTGCCGTACAACGTGGTGCTCGAAGCGGGAGGCTGGGAGGTGATCAAGCGCTATGTGGAAATCGGTACCGGCATCAGTATCGTTACCAGCATTTGCTTGCGTGGATTCGAAAATTTGACCGTTCGCCCCATGGGACATTACTTTCCAAATCGAAGTTATGGCGTTGTGGTCCGGCGTGGTAAGTTTCTGTCGCCGCAGGCCAAAAAATTCCTGCAGATGATGGACGGTGACTTCTTTGCCCGACAAACCACGCCACCCCCACCCAAGCGAAAGACTGGAAATCGCGTCGAAGCATTGATTACCAATTTCTAATATGGCCCCAGATACTGGCAGAAGTGAAGTGGATCGTTCAAACAACTCAACGGACACCGCTGCAGCGCTGCGAACCGACACCCACAATATGCACGTTATCGTGGGTATGTCAGGTGGCGTTGATTCATCAGTAACAGCACTACTGCTTAAAGAGCAGGGATATCGTGTGTCCGGTATCTTCATGCAGAATTGGGAAGATGATGACGAGCACTGTACCGCTAGGCAAGACTATAGAGATGCCTCCTCGGTAGCGGCAAAACTGGGGATCGAACTATCAACCGTCAACTTTGCCGAGGAATACTGGGAACGTGTGTTCGAACATTTTCTGGCTGAGTACAGTGCTGGACGCACCCCCAACCCCGACATCCTGTGCAACAAGGAAATCAAATTCAAGGCGTTCTTGGATCATGCCTATCAGCAAGGCGCAGACGCCATCGCCACTGGCCATTATGTGCGTTCCGGTGGCACCAACGATGAAGTGCAATTGCTACGCGGCAAAGACGGTAACAAAGACCAGAGCTATTTTTTATACACACTAAATCAAGAGCAACTGCGCCCCAGCCTTTTCCCTGTTGGAGATATGGACAAGCCCGATGTCCGTAAACGCGCACAGGATGCAGGCTTCCATGTGTTCAGTAAAAAAGACAGCACGGGCATTTGCTTTATCGGGGAACGCAAGTTCAGCGCGTTTTTATCTGAGTATCTACCCGCACAGCCCGGCGACATTGTCGACGATTCTGGTGAGCATATTGGTCGTCATAACGGATTGATGTTTTATACACTTGGCCAACGTCAAGGCCTAGGCATCGGTGGACAGACGAATGCCAGCGAAGACCCTTGGTATGTACTGGCAAAAGATCTAAAGGATAATCGTTTGATCGTAGGACAAGGCCACAACCACCCTACCTTGTTCCGACAACAGCTTAACGCTCACGATTTGCATTGGGTTCAAGGACAGCCGCCCTCAAACACTTTTAGATGTGGGGCCAAAGTACGTTACCGACAGGCCGATCAGGCTGCTAGCGTAACGGTTCATGCGGATGCGACACTGACGATTGAGTTCGACGATCCAGTGCGCGCAGCCACACCCGGACAATCACTGGTTTTATACGACGGCAACAGCTGCCTCGGCGGCGCTATCATTAGCGATCTAGCCTGACAACACAGCACAACCAACACGTTCGCTTTCCCGTATCGTGGATACTCGATTTTCCGTACTGCATAAAAACAGGTAATTACTGATATGGATCTATACTCAGCCTTATGAACGCTATAGCCACCATAGAAAATCAAACACTGGCACTGGGAGGCATCTTCCAGGCTGTCCACCTGTGCAAGTCACTCGCCACCACTGGCACCTGCGAGCAAGACGAACTGGCAGGCACCGTACGCTCAGTGTTGACGTTGAAAACTGATCGCGTGATAGACGCTTACGGCGGCAGCGCCAGCAGTGTTGGTCGAGGCCTGCGCATCATGAAGTCACAATTGGGAGGTAATGCCGAATCGCGAGATATGGACATCGCTCGATACGCACTGGCGGTTATTCAACTCGGCACCAACGTCCTTAATGACGCCAATACGGTAGAACAGCTGCGCATCGGCATCAGCCGAGCCCAGGCGATGGATAAATCAGCGGACGATCCAGAGATGATCAGCAATCTTGCCAATCTCTACCGCAGCAGTATTAGTCAGCTTAGCCCCAGAATCATGGTGAGTGGCGACCCCAACTATCTCAATAACAATGAAATAGCCTCTACCATCCGAGCCGCCCTGTTCGGCGGAGTTCGCTCAGTGGTGTTGTGGCGCCAGTGTGGAGGCACCCGCCCCAAGTTGCTACTGAGTCGAAATCACTACCTCAAGCAGGTGGATCAGTTTTTGAATTGAGGCATGGGATGCTAGCGCAGCAATAGAGCCGCGTCAGCAAAAAAGCCTGTCAGGCTCTAAAGACAAGCATCTCTAGCTAGCGTGACTTAGAGACCAAAGATGCGTTTTCACTATCGGAGTTTTTCTGCTAGTGAGTCCAGCCCCCCGCTTTAGCGAGGGGCTGGTGTACAAAAGGCCTTAACTGGCGATCTGAATAGACACCGGAATATCCTTGAACTTCACTTTCGCTTCATCAGCAGACTCCTGAAAGTCTGAGATTTCGTTGAAGTTCAGGTAGCGATATACCTCATCACTCATGGCGTCTAGATCTTTCACATACTCCATGTACTCTGCAACCGTTGGCAGCTTGCCCAGTAATGCGGCAACAGCGGCGAGCTCTGCAGAACTCAAATAGACGAAGGCGCCCTGCCCTAAGCGGTTAGGGAAGTTTCTGGTGGACGTTGACACAACAGTGGCACCTGGCTTGACTCGAGCCTGATTACCCATGCACAAGGAACAGCCGGGTATTTCAAGTCTGGCACCCGCTGCGCCAAAGATGTTGTAGTAACCCTCTTCTTTGAGCTGATGCTCGTCCATACGCGTGGGCGGTGCTATCCACAACACGGTATCCACATACTCACCTGATTTCTTGATGAGCTCACCAGCAGCACGGTAGTGGCCAATGTTTGTCATGCACGAACCGATGAATACCTCATCAACCTTAGTGTTCTGCACTTCAGACAATGGCTTAACGTCATCAGGATCGTTTGGACACGCTAACAAAGGCTCTTTGATGTCGTTCAGATCAATCTCAATGATCTCTGCATACTCGGCATCAGCATCCGCTTCGAGCAGTGATGGATTAGCCAACCACTCTTCCATCTTGCGGGCACGTCGCTCAAGGGTGCGTGCATCGTCATAGCCTTGATCAATCATCCAGCGTAGTAGCGTCACATTAGAGGTGATGTATTCCTTAAGTGGCTCGATGTCCAGCTTGACGGTACAGCCACCCGCAGAACGTTCGGCGGTTGCATCAGCCAGCTCGAATGCCTGCTCTAGCTTGAGATCTTTCAGACCTTCAATCTCGACACACTTGCCGGAGAAGATGTTCTTCTTACCTTTCTTTTCAACGGTTAGCAGACCGCTTTGCAGAGCTGCATACGGGATAGCATTGACCAGATCACGCAACGTGATGCCGGGCTGCATTTCACCTTTAAACCGCACCAGTACCGACTCAGGCATGTTCAATGGCATAACACCTACCGCTGATGCAAACGCCACCAGACCTGACCCTGCAGGAAACGATATACCCATAGGGAATCGAGTGTGGGAGTCGCCACCGGTGCCTACCGTATCAGGCAGCAACATACGGTTCAGCCAGCTGTGAATGATGCCATCACCGGGGCGTAGAGCAACGCCGCCACGTGTGGACATGAAGTCAGGCAGTGTGTGGTGTGTGTTGACGTCAATGGGCTTGGGGTACGCCGCTGTATGACAAAACGACTGCATGACCAGGTCGGCTGTAAAACCCAGACAAGCCAGATCTTTAAGCTCATCACGCGTCATTGGGCCAGTGGTGTCCTGAGAACCTACTGTTGTCATCTTAGGCTCGCAGTATTGTCCAGGGCGAACACCCTCAACACCACAGGCCTTACCCACAATTTTCTGGGCCAGAGTGTAACCCTTGTCGCTTGGATCATTCGCACCGGGACGCAAGAATACCGTGCTGAATTCCATCCCCATAGATTCACGCGCCCGGTCAGTAAGACCACGGCCGATGATCAGTGGAATACGGCCACCTGCACGCACTTCATCTAGTAACACCTCGTTACTGAATTCGAAGGTTGCGATAACTTCATCTGTATCGTGCTTTGTAACCTTTCCTTCGTAAGGGTAGATATCAATGACATCACCCGTCTCCATCTGGTTAACATCACATTCGATAGGCAGAGCGCCAGCATCTTCCAGAGTGTTGTAGAAAATGGGTGCTATTTTGCCACCCAACACAAAGCCACCATCGCGGCGATTAGGAATAAACGGGATGTCGTCACCCATGTGCCACAACACAGAGTTGGTGGCCGACTTGCGCGATGAGCCGGTACCTACAACGTCACCCACATACGCAACTGGAAAGCCTTTCTTCTTGATGTCTTCGATGGTCTGGAGAGGCGTGTCGCTGATGCCTTCGCGCTCGAACTTGAGCATTGCAAGTGCATGCAACGGGATGTCGGGCCGTGACCAGGCATCTACCGCAGGGGACAGATCATCGGTATTTGTCTCGCCCGGGACTTTAAATACAGTAACGGTAATTTTCTTTTGGACTTCGTCCTTGGCCAGAAACCACTCAGCATCGGCCCACGACTGCATGACTTTTTTTGCAGCAGCGTTACCGCTACTGGCCTTTTCTTCAACATCATGAAACGCATCGAACATGAGCAATGTGTGTGATAACGCCTTGGCAGCAGTTTCTGCAAGCTCGCTATCATCCAGAGCTGAAATCAGTGGCTGGATGTTATAGCCACCCAACATCGTACCCAGAAGCTCTACAGCAGCAACTGGTGACACTAGAGGTGATTTGGCCTCACCTTTGGCAACAGCTGCCAGAAAGCCAGCTTTTACATAGGCCGCTTCGTCTACTCCGGCCGGGATACGGCTGGACAACAAATGCAACAGAAAATCTTCTTCTCCCGCAGGCGGTGCTTTCATGAGCTCGACCAGATCGGCGGCCTGCTGTGCGTTGAGCGGTTGCGCAACGATACCCTGCGCTTTACGCTCCGATTCATGCTGGCGGTAAGCTTCTAACATTCGAATTTCCTCTAGTAACGAGCGGCATACGCCCACTCTTCAATTGTAACGATTGCAGCGCTTATGGTGTCATCATGCAACACATCAGCAATGCAGCTGTGTGGCGATATAAATCAGGGACAGAAATTGCATTATGTCCGCACTGCCTTTTTTCGCCCGCGCGGCTTTGGCGCCGCTTTTTTATCTACTGTGGAATCATTGGTGGGTGTGCCGATTATCTCACCTTTGAACACATTGGCTCGGATTTGTTCCAACTCATCGCGCAGCTGAGCCGCTGTTTCAAATTCTAGGTTACGCGCACACTCGTACATCTGCTTTTCCAGCTGCTTCATCCGTTTAGCCGCCTGATCCACGCTCAATGACTCCGTGTTACCCACGGTCTGTTTCGCATCATTACCACGCTTGCCACGGCGTTTATCCTTACCACTATCGCCAGCTTCCATCACGTCGTGGATAGCCTTTATAATGCCCATTGGCGTAATACCGTGTTCTTCGTTATAGGCCTCTTGCACGGAGCGACGACGATCAGTTTCATTGATGGCTCTTTGCATGGAGCCTGTCAGGGTGTCTGCATACAAAATAGCTTTACCATGAAGGTTACGCGCAGCTCGACCTATAGTTTGTATAAGTGATCGGTCGGAGCGCAGGAAACCCTCTTTGTCGGCATCTAGGATAGCCACCAGAGATACTTCGGGCATATCCAACCCTTCGCGTAACAAGTTTATGCCCACAAGCACGTCAAACACCCCTAAACGCAAATCACGAATTATTTCGCTGCGCTCCACCGTATCGACATCCGAGTGCAGGTAGCGCACTTTTTTACCGTGATCGTTTAGATAGTCTGTGAGATCTTCTGACATTCTTTTTGTCAGCGTGGTGATCAGCACACGTTCGTTTTTGGCAACACGATCTGTTATCTCTGACAGAACATCATCTACCTGCGAGCGCGCTGGCCTAATCTCGATCTGCGGATCCAGAAGCCCGGTGGGCCGAACCACCTGTTCAATGATTGCATCAGCATGTGCTTCTTCATACTTGCCTGGAGTAGCTGAGACAAACACGGTTTGCGGCGCCAGCATCTCGAACTCTTCAAATTTAAGCGGGCGATTATCCAGCGCCGACAGCAGTCGAAAGCCGAAATTCACCAGATTCTCTTTGCGCGAGCGATCGCCTTTATACATGGCCCCCAACTGTGGCACCGTTACATGGCTTTCATCGATGAACAGCAAGCTGTCTTCTGGCAAATAATCAAACAGGCACGGCGGTGGCTCGCCCGGTAATCGACCAGACAGGTAGCGTGAATAGTTCTCAATGCCAGAGCAGTAGCCAAGCTCGTGAATCATTTCAAGATCGAACTGTGTACGTTGCTGTAACCGTTGCGCCTCCACCAGCTTGCCAGCCCCTGTGAGCTGCTCCAGACGCTCGCGAAGCTCGTCCTTGATCAGATCAGTGGCATCTAACAGACGTTGGCGCGGCGTAACGTAATGGGTTTTAGGATAGATGGTAAGGCGCGGCACCTTGCGCATGACTTCCCCCGTCAGGGGGTCGAAGAAACTCAAGGTTTCTATCTCATCATCGAACAGCTCTACCCGAACAGCCTCTCTGTCTGAATCTGCGGGATAGATGTCGATGATCTCGCCACGTACGCGATAGGTACCACGTTTTAGCTCTACATCATTGCGGTTGTACTGCAACTCGGCGAGGCGCCTCAACACATCACGCTGGTTAATGGTCTCGCCGCGTTTGAGATGCAGAACCATCTTGTGATACAGCTGCGGATCACCCAGGCCGTAGATGGACGATACCGTGGCAACGATGATGGTGTCTCGACGCTCAAACAATGCTTTGGTGGCAGACAAACGCATCTGCTCGATATGCTCATTGATGGATGAGTCTTTCTCTATAAACGTATCGCTAGCCGGCACATAGGCCTCTGGCTGGTAGTAGTCATAGTAAGAGACAAAATACTCCACTGCGTTGTCAGGGAAGAATTCTTTGAACTCCCCATACAGCTGCGCAGCCAAGGTTTTATTAGGCGCCAGCACGATGGCCGGCCGCTGCTTCTCTTGGAGAATATTGGCTATGGTGAATGTTTTGCCCGAGCCTGTGACACCCAGCAACGTCTGATAGGCCAAACCATCATCAATACCTTCACACAACGATCTTATCGCCGCAGGCTGATGCCCGGCCGGTGTGTAGTCAGTTTTGAGTTTAAATAAGGTGGACATGGTTAGATAACAGCGCCATTCGGGCCTAATTGTACCGCGAAGCGTAAGACAGCTACAAAAAGGCGCTCTACCTCATTGACCTGGAAGAATATACCGCTTACAATTCGCCCCGATTCCCTGGTAGCTCAGTTGGTAGAGCAAATGACTGTTAATCATTGGGTCGGCGGTTCGAGCCCGTCTCAGGGAGCCAATAAGAATACGGAAGGCCAGACTTAATCGTCTGGCCTTTTTTATTTGTGGGATTGGAAATGGTGGTGGTTTTAGGTTCAGCTTGTCGGTGGGTACGCCCCCAATCGAATACGTGCAACACCGCACCAAAGTGGCTCAGGAAGCGAAACTAGCTGAAGCTAGGTTATTGTTTTAAGGTTAGTTTCTCTCTTGCTGAGTAACTTGATACCTGTATACATCCCTCTACGATGTATTTACTGGATGCTGCGTCGACTCCTTGACGATTAATCAGTGGAATCGCATGACATCATGCCAAGCTTAAACCAGGTCACAGAAAACAGTTTCTATCACCCTCATACTCCTAGGGGTCCGTTAGTCCTTACGGCGGTGGCGTATGATCCAAAGGCAGCCTGATGTATCCAGCATCACCCCTTACAACCAAATGATATTGCATCGTCAAATTGCCATGTGATGTGACAAAACCAAATAGATGAGTTTGAAATGAGCATCGTATTTTTCTCGCTTGCAGTAGTGGCCATTCTCGCGGCACTACATCCCTACATAAGCTATCCGGTAACGCTGTATTTGTTATCAAGAGTACGCTCTCAACCATATGGTTCGGAGGTATCACCATCTGGCCCAGATGCCGCAGCCAAACTCAGCGATCAACCCAGACTGGCGATCCTGCTCTGCGTTCACAATGAGGAACGCGATATACGACAGCGCGTTGACGACTTACTTTCGCAAAGCGCAACTTTGGCTGAGACGCAGATACTGATTTACTCTGATGGCAGCAGTGACAACACGGTTGAGGTTCTGCAAACCTATGGCAGTCGTATCACGGTGCTGGAGTCATCAGAGCGTCGTGGAAAAACCTACGGGATGAACGCTCTTGTCGAAATAGCTGAAGCTGAGTTACTGGTGTTTACAGATGCCACAGTTCGTATGGGCCCACAAGCTCTAACTAATCTGATTACTCATTTTCAAGATCCCACAATCGGGTGTGTTTGCGCTCAAATTGTTGCCCACGATCACTCGGCTGACGAATCTTCTAATCAGAGCAACAACAGCACCGCCGACACCTCAGTAAAAAGCTGGGCATTCGATGCAGCAATAAGGCGTATGGAAACTCAGGTTGCCTCTGTCATTGGAGCTCACGGACCCTTGTTTGCCATTCGCCGCGAATTACACAAGGTTGTTCCGATTGACTTGATAGATGATTTCTATCTGTCTATGTCGATTCTATTCAGTGGACATCGAGTTGTGCAAGCAGACAACGTCGTCGGTTTCAAGACAGTAGCCAAGAAAAGAAAAGACGAATACGAGCGTAAAGTACGCATCGCCTGCCAAGCGTTTAATGTTCATAGGGCCATACGGCCCGCTCTGAAACAGCAACCCTTTCTAATTCAGTATCTGTACGCCAGCCACAAAACGATGCGATGGACTACTATATTCTCGTTGTTTATCGCCGCTACTTTTAGCTTTTTTGCACTTATATCCGCAGGCTTTATTACGTTTGTAATCTGGATGAGTGCTCTGGCACTAGGCTCTTTGTTTCTAGGCTACCTTGGAATTAAACCGTTCAATAGAATTGTTGATGTGTTGCTACCCTTTGTTGCTAATGGCATGGGCATCATCAAGTCTCTCCAGGGAAAGAAATATCAAACCTGGTCATCAGCCGCATCAGCAAGAGATGGCGCGTCAGCAAGTTAAGCGCTGTCATTAAATGTGATTGATGACGTTGTCATTATGTTTCTAACAAAGCTCTGACTTGTTAGAAACATACCGACAATGATCTGCTAAGTTTTACTGCGATAAATAAGCCACGCTTATCGAGATGATCAGTCTCTGAAAATTAGCCTGGTTGCAGAAAACATGGACACATCATGGCGAACGTATTTACGCGCAAACAACGCCAGAGAAACTGTCCAGAAAACCCAAGCAACGCTGGATCCATAGGCCGCGCCCTCAAGACCACCTAGATGCGCTCCAATGGTTATTGCGCAAGCCAGTACTGCAATAGTGGCGATAGACAGTGGCAGCATAATGAACTGATGCCCTGACATAGATAGCAGATGCCCCCCAGGACCAAAGAATGCCATAGCAAGCGGTTCTAGCATCAGGATAGGCAATAACATGGCGATACTTTCAAAACCAGGACCAAATATCTTGGCTATCTCATCCCCCAACAGCAAAAAGAGGATAAGCACCATAACCATTGGCCAGAACTTAAGATGATTTGTGAAAATTATTTTTTCCTGAATCTTGTCAATTTCATTGCGCGCAACTGCCTGGGACAACTTTGGAGCAATACTTTGATTGATAGCGACTACGTAGAATTTTGCGAAACCAACAATCGCAGTAGCAATGCCGAGTACTGCTATGTTCTCCGGCGACACACTGAGAGAACTGAAAACCAATGTCAGATCTCGGGAAAATTGAACAAACAGTAGCGTGATTCCAAGTTGCAGGCCAACCTTTGTCCATTCGCGGTAATCTGAATAGTCCGCTACATCTGATTTGTCTGCTATCACCCGCTGCATTGGGCGGTGATTCAAGGCTACCTGCAATATCAAGACTGCGATAACGCTTAGGAGCATGCTCGACGCAACAACTTCTTTAGTCAAAGGATTATCCGCCAGAATCCACAGACCCACACAAAGGACCAACAGTACCTGACGGCAAAATGAAGAAGGTGCCATGGCGAGAACAACGTGTCCTAGGCTCATTACATGGACAGATGCTATTTTTTGCCAGCTAAACAAGACCGCCGTGATGGCTGTCAATAGAATGACCGTAGACAAGTCACCACTTGCTCGATCAGTCATCCAAAGCCAAGCAATGGTAATAATGATGAATGCAACACCGAGAGCCAGTGTCACTCTGCGATTGAAACTCACCATGCCGCGGAATTTACTGAGTTCATTCTTGTCAAGATAGGCCACTAGAAAGCGTAAACAGCCCGCTTCAGTACTACCGGTCACCAGCAAGGTAGCCAACGGTGCTGCCGACATGCAGGTCATCGCCACCCCCATCTCAGTTGGATCCATAGTGCGCGCCATCAATAAGCTGAGGACGAAAGCGGCGACGGCTCCACCAACGCGCATTGTCACAAGGACCAACGGCGTTTTCAGCTCTGACAGTATTTTACTTGTGTAATTGCGCATCAAGTAGTGACTCCACTGGAGGTAAGCAGGAGCACAGTTCTGCTCTTTCGGAAAGAGTCCAGGCTAAATCCGGACAACGTTGATCAGATAAAAATAATTGCTCAGCGTTTGGCAGATTTGTATGGCGTCGAAGCATATATTGTAAACTCGCCGAGTCTTTACATCCGGATGTAGATCTAATAAATGTTTCAACGAATGGTCACTTGACGCCCATGGACGTAATTACTGTGTGCGCATGCACATATCGTCGCCCAGACCTGCTTCTGGAGCTGTTGCATTCGTTCAATAGTCTGAAGACACCAACCGGAACAGAGGTGCGTGTGTGCATTATCGATAATGATATCGACACATCAGCCCAAGCTGTTGTTAGTGCAATATCAGGCAATCTGCCATTTTCTATCAAGTATGTGCATGAAAAACAGCCCGGCATACCATCGGCAAGAAACAGAGCCTTAGCAGAATCCAGCGACAGTCATTATCTGGTGTTCGTTGATGATGATGAAACTGTCGATCCCGATTGGCTGGTCGAATTGTACGAAGTTGCCAGTGATACTTCGGCAGTGTTTGTGCAAGGTCCGGTGGAAATGACAGTAGAAGAGCCGACAGATAGCTGGTGGCTGGACACTATTTTCTTTCAGCAGAAAGTCTATCCAGACCGATCTGTGAGAAAAGAGAGCTGGTCAAATAATGTCATGCTGAACATGAATCTACTCGCGCAACTGGACTGTCAGTTCGATGATCAGCTTCGTTATGACGGTGGCTCTGACACATTATTTTTCCAAGATATTGTACGAAAAGGAGGAACTGGAAGGTACTCTGCAAAAGCACGAGTTTTCGAAGTCCAACCAAAATCGAGATTGAACTGGCGATGGGCGCTCCAGAGGCAATTCAGATTTGGCATAACACGCGTGAATACATTAAAACTCAGGCATCCAGCGATAAAGACTTATGCATATTGTTTTGTTCGAGGTGTTGGTATGCTCGCATGGGGCACCGGTAACCTGATGCTGGCCATCATTCGCGGGAAAAGGGGCATAGCGGACGGCATGGCCTATTTTGCTCGTGCTTCAGGTGTATTTCTTGGTGCCTTTGGCGTACGCCGGCTTGAATATGCACGAAAGTCCACGCTGTAAACAGGCTTGTTCGGGAGCACTGGTACAACAAATTCACCCAGCAAGCACAATTTCACGTGTAAAACCTCTCAAAAGCCAAAAATGCTCAAAATAACGACCGTAGAAAGTGTAACCATCCTGCAGACAGCAATTTGAAGATTTTGAGATTAAAATAATGGCCGTTGCGACAACCGACTCTAACCAGGCATTAGCTGACACTGCAAATTATCCTGGCAAGATTGTCTTAAGCAAGAAGGCCTTGCGGAAAAACGGAGTCTTTGTGGGTGAGGCCGAAACCTCACAGGAAAAAACTGCAGTTGCAGCATTCAAGCAACTTCGTACTCAGGTTATGGCTGAACTCGATGAATTGGGTGCCCGCACCGTGCTCGTCACCGGGCCAACGACAGGACTGGGCAAATCAACCGTCAGCATCAATCTGGCCTGCTCCATAACCTTGCTGACCAATCAAAAGGCAATAGTGGTTGATCTGGACTTGCGTGGCTCAAGCATGCAATCCAGGTTGGGGACAAGAACAGACTATGGCAGTGAACGGATTGGTGACGACGATTTCTCACTCATTCGCGCCTCATATTATCTTGGAAACGAAAGGTTGTTGGTGCTTCCCGCATCGAGACGTCTTAGCAACTCTTCTGAGGTTCTCATGTCAGATATTGCAAGAGAAAATCTTGAACTACTGGGGAAAACTCAAGATTCATGTTATGTAATCTACGATGCACCGCCCACCCTGGGATGCGATGATGTGGCAGCGCTCATACCCTATATGGATGCTGCAATTCTGGTTGTTGAGGAAGGAGTAACCAGTCGTAGTGAAATTCGGGAATCAATGAAGGTGCTCGATAAGTTGCCCGTGATTGCTACGGTTCTTAACAAGTCCCACGACAAAAAAATACAGCAATACTATTATTAACAATCTCCCAGACTGGACTTTTCATAAGTCAACAAACTGGCTTGACTTGGTAGAAGGTTTGGCGTCGCCACTGCAGCGGCATTGGTGAGCCTGTTCGTACGCAACGCTATCTGCTTCCCTGATTAAAGGTCGAGTGGTACAAGTACCAAGGATTTAGTTCTGATTTGAAATATGATCTGTGCTGAAACTAAAGTAGATAGGTATTAGCGAGCAATGCAAACTCAGAGACAACTGCATTAGCGTCATGCGTACGCTTGCATGGCTGTTTTGCAATGTTTAACTGAAATTGCTTGCTCTGTTGAGACTGACGCGTTCTGATCGCGTTAATTTTTTACAATTGCGTGAACTACTTAATACTCGAAAGTTGTCTTTTACAACCCGAGAGAGTAGCGTCAACAGTTGGGTCAATTACACGTCCACCAAAAGGAATTAAAGTGACGCATTTCGAAGAAATTGCAATCGAAGCACCTGACGCGCCACCAGCACTGCCAAATAGTGCGTCAACCTCGTCAGGGACGGTATCGAAGCCGGTCAACACAAAATCAGTACCTGACCACGAAATACATCCATCCTACATATGGTCTCTTGGGGATGCCTATCTAAGTTCTCACCAAGCGGAAACAGAGCAACGCCCTCGTTCCCTGACAATGAGAGCTATCCGCATGCAGGCGCTGATCTGCTCTGACATTCTAGCGGTTGTCGCGTCTGTAGCATTGGCTTATTGGATATCAGTGGCTATACGGTGGTTGGTGGGAATATCGGCCTCTGCAGCCAATATCGGATTAATAGAAAATCTAGGATCAATGGTCGGAGGTGGTGCCCTGGTCATTTGCGGGTTTAGCTGGGGATTAGGGCACTACACTCGATTCCGACCATTCTGGACAGAGATATTCGAGACTCTGAAAACGGTGTTCTACCTTGCCGCAATCTATTTCGCCTACCTGTTTGTTGTCAAAATTCACTTTTCCCGACTATGGGTTGTCAGTGCGCTTGTGCTATTGCTTATCATCGTTCCGCTGTTCCGATATATGTGTCGTCGTGCATTACATCTCAAAGGTTGGTGGCATAAACCCACGTGCATTGTTGGCGTCGGTAAAAATGCGGTACGAACTGCCAAGGCACTGTCGAGCGATTATTGGATGGGGCACAAGGTTGTCGGGTTTGTGGATCTTGAAGGTAAGCTGCCACCCGGTACGCGACTGGAAGGGCTGCCGGTATTTCCAACAATAGCATCACACGTTGAGTTTGATCGTTCAGTTGAAGAGAAGCCTAGTGTGGTGTTTGCTCTGGAGTCCAGCTCTCAGATGCACGAGTACAGGCACGAAATCAACCGATACATCATGGAATCGTCCCACGCCACCATTTCGCCACCCATCAGTGGTCTGCCACTATATGGCGCAGAAATCATTAACATATACCGACACGATTCAGTCATTGTCAAACTACAAAACAATATCAACTGTCATAGCTCTCGCATCAAAAAGAGAGTGGTCGATTTGACACTATCATCGCTTCTACTTGTCGCGCTTGCACCTATGTTGCTTGTGTTGGCTATAGTGGTTCGAAAAGACGGGGGGCCAGCCGTTTATGGACACAAGAGAATCGGTCACAATGGAAAATCTTTCTACTGCTTGAAGTTCCGTTCTATGATGGTTGACTCAGATGTACAACTGAGTCGACATCTTCAGCAAAATCCGGAAGCGCGCGTGGAATGGGAAGCCAATCACAAGCTTAAGGATGATCCTCGCGTTACGTCTATTGGTCACTTTATTCGCAGAACAAGCCTTGACGAATTCCCGCAGCTTTGGAACGTTATCAAAGGCGAGATGAGTCTTGTCGGGCCGCGTCCTATCGTGATGGATGAATGCGAAAAATACGGTGAAAATCTCCCTTATTATCTGTCCATGATGCCGGGAATCACAGGCCTCTGGCAATCAAGTGGACGTAGCGACACAGACTATGCAGATAGAGTATCGCTTGATGTGTGGTACGCCAGAAACTGGAGCCTATGGCAGGACTTCGTAATTCTTGCCAGAACGCCCGTGTCGCTTCTTAAGGTAAGAGGTGCGTACTAAATTTAACGACCACCGCAGCAATTCGATTAGCCTGACATTACAGTCCTCAGCGCTAACGCTGGGAGCTGTTAGCCGTAGAGCAACTTGGTGGGCGCTATTACTTTTCCAAAATTGAAAAAGGCACGTTTCAACCACTGCCCTGATGTATTTCTGTTTGCTATGAGCAATGTGCCGGCAATTGGAAGGCAGCCAATACCTACAACCCATGCTTTAACTGAAAAGAGAAACTGATTAGGAATTTTCTCATGCAGAGTTTGTATCCGGCGAAAAACCTGGCCTTGGGTCATGAAACGCCGAATCATAAATTTGGTGTTCGCGCGACTGGAATCGACGTCTTCGTAAACCAATGCATCTGATGCCCAGCGCACAACCATACCCGCTTCGATATTGCGTATGAAAAACTCTGTATCGGAGCCTCCAGACTTTCCATAGTCAACGTCAAACACTGGCTGAGGGACAGATTGTTTATCAATCAGGAGGTTACAGGTTGCAGCATAGGGAATTTTACTGCCATCCTTCCGGTGTTCCGTATTGTGAAGATCTGAATTGACAATCCAATCCGGGGTGGTATCCGGGTAATTGGCTATTACCGGTCCTGCTACCACGTGTGTATCTTCATTGTCTATTGCCTTTGCCAATTCAACTAACCAGCTTTCAGTAGGGTACTCGTCATCGTCAATGAAGGCTAACAGCCTGTCTGTGGACTCTTTGAACAGGAGATTTCTTGCAACAGCAATGTTGTTTTCTGAAGACTGAATGACTCTGACCGTACAAAAATCACGCACGTTAGTGCTAACCACAATTTCTTCTATTCGACTGATGTAGCTTTGGTCGCTGTTATTGCAAATTACCAATTCACATTTCCCAGGGTAATGCAGCAAGCTTTCCTTCAGATGCGTCAACAGTTTTTCAAGCGCTTTTTCTCGACCTTGAATTGTTATTACCCCAACAGAAATTGGACTATGCTCCATAAGCTAACGTCATGTCCTGATTATTCGCGTGCGCTGTCGATACCGTATGCTAACACCCATCAGTGCTAGGCGTGTTTAGCCAATCTTTCTACGGTTAACGAATTTGACAATTTTTCTCCGGTATTGTTCGGTATGTCCGCCGGTGCATAGCCCGGATTATCCATGAATAGTCCGGGCTGCTTCTATGTAAGAACGAGAACCTTAGAACCCTCAATGCTCGCAACCAAGTTAATTATCTGCACTTCAGTTTTAGCCAGCTTGCTTGCTAGCTGTTCAACAGCTGCCAGCACGAATGCAAAAGACAAAGCGCTGACGAATGCGCTTTTGCTTACAGGCACTCCTCGCACACACTGCGCGCGAATTCCTGAAAAATCCACTGAATTTGAAGAGGTATCTACAACCGACATTGACCACTGGCTTGGCCTAGGTAAGCTTTTGTACGCCACCAACACTCGACATCTAGCCATAGGCTTGAGAGAAACTGGCGAACCCTATATGAGACAACGTCTGATTCCCACGCCAGAGGGATCGACCAGTGTGTCCGCCCGTGGCGAACTCGCACCGGCTGCCTCTTACAAGCTCAGCCAGTCTCTCTTTTTAGAGCCAGGGTTTGATTGGGGAGGTAAAAACGAAGGCGGTAAATTAGGTTTTGGCCTAGGAGGAAATACAGCGCCAACTGGCGGGATGACCAATGAAGACGGATTTTCAGCAAGAATTATGTGGCGCGGGCAAGGAAATGGTTCTGCCAGATTCTCGTTGTACATTTATTCTTCAGATAGGTCACAGAAGCTGCCCTTCGGCGATGACTACATCATCGAAGATTATTCTATCCCTATTGGTGAATGGGTCGATGTCACCATGGAAGTGACTGCGAACTCTAGCATTTCGAAGTTCGATGGCTCGCTGAGGGTCTGGATAAACGATCAATTGAAATTGGAACAAGGAAATATACAGTGGCAAGCCAAGGGCCCAAAACCTGTGGTAGATCGTCTACTGTACACAGCGTTTCACGGTGGCAACGACTCAACATGGTCCCCTGCATCCACTGTATTTGTACGCACATCTTCGATATGCTGGCAAGGCGGACCACAGTTCACAAAATCAGAGCAAAACTGACAACACAAAAGCCAGGTTCATTGTCACTGCCCCCGGCAGTTTGACGTGAGACGGCTACTCGTTATCGGAAGTTTAATGTGGTAAAGCATAAAAAAGGCCCTGCACTACAGAGCCTTTATTATGTCGTTCTCAAAGCCGAAAACGTTATCAGCTAATCAACGCATACCAACCTCGACGCCGGAGCCCGTCAAAGACTCCCTACACGAACAGACTCAGTTATTACGCGACTGTCCCAGCGACTTGAGAAGGTCATCAACAGCATCGCGCCTGGTCGTGTCGGTCTTTCCTGCAACAACCTGTGCCAACACACTTTGCTCAGCTGCTGCTGCAGGTTTACTGTGGGAGCTGCCATTAGTGGGTGCCTTCGGCCGTATCATGGCCTCTCGCTCTTGCAAATAGCGATTGTAGTGCTCGTCGCTTTCGGCTGCCGATGCCGGCTGGCTTTGAGGCGCTGCCTCACGGCTAACGGGCACAGCGTGTCCGTTGTTGTGAGCCGAAGTGTCGGTGTCAGCCTGAGCCATACCAGGCTTCGCCATCTCCTCATCGATAAGGATGACGCCGCTCTCTAGCGTTAACAATGCACCTTGATGCATGGTCTCGCTGATATCTTTTAGGTCTTTACTCGAAAATGTTCCCAATGAGGCAAGCGTATTCAGATCCTGGAATATCGGCAATGAGCGCACGACAGAATCCAGATCGATATCGCGTTCAGGGTCAATCTCCATAAGCGCTCCAGGGATGGAGTCGATTACCGCAAAAACAGCACTGATGCTGTCTTTGTCACCGGTGAAACGGAAATCTCTGTCACGGTTCAACTTGGAAGCAACGTCATCCAGTCGCAAATCAATAGCGGGCTTTCTAGCGATACTTGCGCAAGCACTGTAGAGCATGTCTACGCCATCAATAGCGCGCGCAATTCGGTCAGGATCTGATGCACGCTCACCAGCATCAGTCAGCCTTATGAGAAGTGCACCCTCGCCTTCCTGTAGAGGCTGCAGCAGAGGACTGGTGGTTTCTGATTGAACAGCAGCTTTAACCCCTGACGGCTGGGCCTGGGGCGTCACAGTGCCCATCAGAGACATAATTGCCGGCAGATGATTACTGGAAAACATCACCCGGCTAGCCAAACGCACGACTTCACCTTGATGAGTTTTGGGATCACCATTACCTGCTAGTAGATCTTGCCAGTAGGAAGCAACACCCAATCCGTTAAGGTGGAGGCACTTTAAAACGATCTGTTCTTTGGGTGACAACCTGTCGATACCCTCCACAAGCATCGCGCCTGCGTGGCCGAGCTTTGTGGCTGCGCCATGCCGCCCTTCACCTTTTGAAGCTCGATACTGATCCACTGCGGTACGGATACCGGAGGCTTTCAATAAGTTAGCTATTTTTGTGACGGCAACATTTAGCTCGTCTGCGTGCATCTTTCGCTCCATTGACACTTAACTACAGACTGTAATCGGCCAAAGATATTGTGACTTGAGTTGTTAGTAACAAGTCAGAACGTCTGCAAAGAATACTGCTATCCGCAATTGTCAATCGGCCTGAACATGCACCCGTATCTTGCAAAAAGTGCATCTACTGTGGCCCAGACAGAAAACTAGACTGGTCGGGGCGAGAGGATTCGAACCTCCGACCCCCACAACCCCATTGTGGTGCGCTACCAGGCTGCGCCACGCCCCGCCAGAGCCTCGCAGCATAACTCAAGCTGATAGACATGTGTACGGATATGACAAAAAAAGCAGGTTCCTTGTTGGTTTGGCTGACTACCCTCCGTGTATGTTCCTTTGATTTAGTGGGTCTTGAGAATCTTTAGAAGATCTTCAAGTTCGGCACGCAGCTGCCTTATCATTTGCTGCGATTGTGTATTGTCGTCTTTAACAGCATCGCCAGCGAGATGTTGGCGCGCACCACCGATTGTATAACCTTCCTGGTACAACAGGCTGCGGATTTGCCGAATCAGCATGACGTCATGCCTCTGGTAGTACCGACGGTTGCCCCGCCGCTTCACCGGTGCAAGGTTCGGAAACTCCTGTTCCCAATACCTAAGCACATGCGGCTTCACCATACACAAGTCGCTAACCTCGCCTATCGTGAAATAGCGCTTGTTCGGTATGGTAGGTAATTCGTTATTGTTGCTGAATTCCAGCATAAGCCTCTACACGTGCCTTCAGTTTTTGCCCTGGGCGAAATGTGACAACACGCCTTGCAGAGATTGGGATTTCTTCACCAGTCTTTGGGTTACGGCCAGGCCTTTGGCTCTTGTTTCTAAGCACAAAATTGCCGAAACCCGAAAGCTTCACGTCATGCCCCGTTTCCAGAGCAATTCTGATTTCTTCGAAAAAATGCTCGACAAACTCCTTAGCCTCACGCTTATTGAGACCCAACTCGTCAAACAACATTTCTGCCATTGCTGCTTTTGTCAGCGCCATCTTAAACCCTTAGTACCGCCCCTAACGATGCAGCCAGTGCATCCGTCACACGAGCTACAACCTTGTCTGCATCCTTGTCTTGTAGGGTGCGTGAAAAGTCTTGCAGAATCAAGCCTAAAGCTAAGCTTTTCTTTCCTTTCTCAATGTTTTCACCCTGGTATACATCAAAGATCCTGACATCGACCAGCCGAGATTTTACGCTATTTCTAACAACATCAAGCATCTGCTGATAGCTGACTGACTCATCAACCACAAATGCCAGGTCACGTCTGACTTGAGGGAAACGCGAAAGCTGTGCCGCTTTGGGCACTCGAGACTGACGCAATGCTTGCAGAGAGAACTCGAAAACAACAACATTCATCTCCAGATCAAGCTCTTTCATGATGCCCGGATTCATAGCGCCCACATACCCCACCAGCTGCCCAGCCACTTGAACAGCCGCCTGCTGCCCAGGGTGGAGCATGGGCAAATCACTGCGTGCAAACGTCGCTGTCATACCGTTGGCCTGAGCCAGCAAGTTTTCGATCTGGCGCTTCACCACATAGAAATCGGCCTGCGTAGAATCCGCATTCCAGTTCTCAGCATCCAGTCGCCCCGCCACCAGTCCAGCGAGCATTTCTTGTTGTTGAATAGAATCATCTATTTGCTGGACATCACCGTGACTGGCCACAATATAATCATCCAGCTGATCGATTGGCCCACGATCGTCATTGGGCAGGAAACGCAAGCCTGTCTCGAACAGCTTCATCGAACTGATCTGACGACTGGCGTTTCGCTTCAGAGTATTCACTAAGCCGCCCACCAAGGTGGTGCGCATGACACTCATCTCTGACGACATGGGATTAGCCAACGCCAGCGCAGTCAGGTCAGGTCGTAAGGTCTGTTGTTGACCAGCCTCGACAAAACTGTAGGTAATGACTTCTTGATACCCTATCGACACCAGTCGCTTTTTCACATCAATGACGGGAACAGCAGCCTCGTCGAGCGGTGTGAAAACAGGCGTGTTCGAAAGATGAGTTCGCGGTAGTTTGTCGAACCCGATAATACGCGCTACCTCTTCGATATAGTCTTCTTCGATGGCCAGGTCATAGCGATAGCTGGGAGCCTGCACTTGCCAACCATCCTCAGTCTGTTTGCTGTCTATCCCTAAGCGCGTGAAAATCATCTGCACCGTCTCACTCGACGGGGTAATCCCCAGCACGCGTACAAGCCGCGAATTTCTGACCATCACGGCATCACGCTGAGGCATTCGCGACCGCTCGCTCCAATCCATCACCGGACCCACCTTGCCACCGCTGATATTCAGCATAAGGCCAGTAGCATATTCCAGAGCATCCAGCTGTCCAGCCGGATCCACGCCTCGCTCGAAACGATGCGCTGAATCGGTATGACTGGCATACCGTCTCGGCTTACCGGCGATCATTTCTGGCAGAAACAACGCACTCTCAAAAAAGATATTGCGCGTGGTATCGCTAACGCCAGTACTCTCTCCGCCCATAATGCCAGCGATGCCGATAGGACCACGATCATCAGCAATGATGGTGGTGCTCTCATCCAGAGACACTTCTCGTCCGTCCAATAACGTCAGCTTTTCTGATGCCTTGGCCAACCTGACCTGAATGCTTCCCTGCAACTTGTCCAGATCAAATGCATGCATGGGCTGGCCGAGCTCCAACATGACGTAGTTGGTGATGTCGACTGCAGAATTGATTGACCGGACGCCAGATCGACGCAGTCGCTCCACCATCCAGGCAGGCGTTGGCTCACTGATATTGATGTCACGAACCACACGACCCGTAAAGCGCACACACGCAGAACCTTCGGCAACTTCCACAGACCATTGATCGTCTATTTGCACCGGCATCGCCGTAATTTCGTGCAACAGCATGGGTAGATCATTTCGCGCGCACACGTCACGTGCAATACCGCGAATACTCAAGCAGTCACCACGATCAGCGGTAAGTTCGATATCGATGATTGAATCATCCAGCTCAAGCCATTCCACCAACGGCTTGCCAGTAGGCGCATCGTCCGACAACTCAATGATGCCATCGGAATCTTCAGACAATTGCAGCTCAGAACCCGAACAGAGCATTCCCATGGAAACCACACCGCGCAGTTTGGCTTTCTTCAGTTTGGTGCCATCCGGAAGCCGCCCGCCCACTTGTGCCAGTGCTGTAGTTAAACCGGCGCGAGCATTCGGTGCACCGCACACAACTTGCACAGTCTCAGCCTGGCCGTAGTCAACCTGACACACTCGCAAACGATCAGCATCCGGGTGTTGCTCGGTGCTGACAATGCGCGCTACCACCACATCGACAAACTCTGGAGCTGCCGAGACAATCTCATCGACCTCCAGGCCCATGAACGTAAGTTGATCACCAAGCGCCTCGGTATCCACGGGCGGATTCACCCACTCACGCAACCACTGTTCACTGAATTTCATGCTGCTGCCTTGATGTATATCTAAAGAGGTGCTGTCCGTCGATTGACGGTAGCGACTTTTTATCGGATGAACTTCGGTTGAAAACTAATGGAACTGCGAGAGAAAACGCAAATCGTTTTCAAAGAACAAACGCAGATCATCAACCCCATAACGCAACATAGCCAATCGCTCCACGCCCATTCCGAAGGCGTAACCGGTGTAGCGTTCTGTATCAATGCCAACCGCGCGGAACACCGACGGATGGACTATGCCGGAGCCCAGCACTTCAAGCCACGGCCCCTTGTTGATTCTGATATCCACTTCGGCCGAAGGCTCTGTGAAAGGAAAGTAGGAAGGTCTGAATCTGATTTCACAGTTGTCCTGATCAAAGAACATATTCAGAAAACTCTCTAAATGACCCATCAGATCGCTCAAGGATACATTTTCATCTACCAACAACCCTTCCACCTGATGAAACATCGGGGAATGGGTCATATCCGAGTCCACTCTATAAACACGCCCCGGGGAAATAATACGCAAAGGTGGTTTAACGTTTTGCATGTAACGCACCTGAACGGAGGATGTCTGCGTGCGCAGCAAGCGATTTACATCAAAATAAAACGTATCGTGCGCAGCACGCGCCGGATGATGTTCCGGCATATTCAGCGCCTCAAAGTTGTGAAAGTCATCCTCAATCTCAGGGCCGTTGGCAGTAACAAACCCTAACTGCCCGAATAACGCGCTGATACGCTCAACGGTCAGTGTGATCGGATGTAGCCCACCCGTAGGATGGCCGCCTCCGGGCAGCGTAATATCCAGCGCATCACTTGCCAGTTTTTCAGCCAGCGCCGCGTGGTCCAACAGCTGCTTGCGTTCATCGATCAGCGCCTGAACGGCAACCTTGACCTTATTGACGGCTTGCCCGGCAGCAGGCTTTTCTTCCGGAGGGAGCGTGCCAATGGACTTCAGAACACCGGTGAGGCGCCCCTTCTTGCCCATCAGCTCGACACGAACGGCCTCAAGCTGATCAAGCGAGCCGGCTTCAGCGACCATACCGGTAGCTTCGTTTATCAGATTATCTAAATCCAGTGGCATTGCTAGAGGATTCCGTTAGCAGTTTGGTGTTGAACGGGGTTAACCGTGCTTGTGTCAGACAAAAAAAAGGGGAATACCGAAAGCTTCGGAATTCCCCTGTGTCGATAAAGTGCCAATCTAACTGGTACTACATTGGCAATTGCGGGCCGCTTGCGCAGCCTCGCACGCTATCAGGCCGGTATTGCAGGACTTGATGGCAGAACAGCTTTGGCTTTACCGACAATGGCGATAAATGCTGCATCGTCATGTACTGCCAGGTCAGCTAGCATTTTGCGATCGACCTCGATGCCGGCAATCTTCAGCCCTTGCATCAAACGGCTGTACGTAATGTCATTAGCCCGTGCAGCAGCGTTGATACGCGCAATCCAGAGACGTCGGAATACACGCTTCTTGGCTTTTCTGTCGCGGTAGGCGTACTGACCGGCTTTGGTGACAGCCTGTTTGGCAACTCGAAATACCTTACTACGGGCACCACGATAGCCTTTGGCTTGCTTTAAAACTTTCTTGTGGGCAGCGCGCGCTGTGACGCCGCGTTTTACTCTTGGCATTACTGGCTCCTAGCGAAGATTGGGCAACATACGTTTGATAAGCACAACATCGTTCTGATGAACCATGTCTCCACCGCGAAGCTGACGCTTACGCTTGGTGCTTTTCTTGGTAAGAATGTGACGCATGTGCGAGCTCTTGCGCTTGTAGCCGCCAGAACCCGTACGCTTGAACCGCTTGGCGGCTCCCGATACGGACTTTTGCTTGTTGGACACTGTTTGACTCCTGATTAGTGAGGCACATAAATGCCTGCGAGCGAGATCACCGGTGACGTCGTAGTGTCGGTACGTCAACGCGGTGTTTGTAAACTACTGATTCTATTCAGCTTATAGCCAAATAGAAGGTACAACAGACTAACTGGGCCAACTTGCACCCAACCAGCCGGACATTCTAATGCTTTTTGGGCGCAATAACCATAACCATTTGCCGGCCTTCCAGCTTTGGAAACTGCTCAACAGTACCCAACTCGGCTAAATCTTCCTCTACCCGCTTGAGCAACTTGGCTCCAAGCTCGCGGTGAGCCATCTCCCGACCACGGAAGCGCAAGGTGATTTTTGTCTTGTCGCCGTTTTCCAGAAATCGCACCAGATTCTTCAATTTCACCTGGTAATCACCATCCTCAGTGCCGGGCCGAAACTTGATTTCCTTAAGCTGCGCAGTCTTTTGCTTCTTACGACCCGCATTCTGCTTTTTGTTAGCCTCGAACTTGAATCTACCGTGATCCATGATCTTGCAAACAGGCGGAGAGACGTTGGGCGAAATTTCTACCAGATCCAGACCCGCCTCAGCAGCCGTTTCCAGCGCCTTGTCGATAGGGACAACGCCCACCTGCTCGCCTTCGGCATTGATAAGCCTGACTTCAGAGACATCAATCTCTTCGTTCTTCCGGTTAATCTTTTTAGCGGAAATGGATCAGCCCTCCTTCGCGGCTGTATTCACAGCACCACGGCCGCGATTTGCGACCTCATTATTAAGCATCAAATTAAGTTCTTCCAAAGTTAAAACGCCAAGATCCTCTCCGTTGCGCGTACGCACAGCGATGGACCTGCTTTCTACTTCACGGTCTCCAGCAACCAGCAAATACGGAACACGTTGCAGTGTCCATTCGCGAATCTTGAAACCGATCTTCTCATTGCGCACGTCACTCTGTACACGTAACCCGCTATTTTGCAACACTTCTGCCACTTCTTCAACGAAAGAACTCTGCTTGTCGGTAATGTTCATGACAACTGCTTGCACAGGAGAGAGCCATAACGGCAGTTTCCCCTCGAAATTCTCGATAAGGATACCAATGAATCGTTCGAAGGAACCCAGAATCGCACGATGCAACATGACGGGTATCTGACGCTCACCGTTCTCATCAATATAGCTAGCGTCCAGACGACCCGGCATCGAAAAATCTACCTGCATGGTGCCGCATTGCCAAACACGGCCAATACAGTCTTTCAGGGAAAACTCAATTTTTGGTCCGTAAAAAGCACCCTCGCCTGGTAGCTCTTGCCAGGGAAGTTGCTTGGCATCCAGAGCTTGTGCCAACGCAGTTTCAGCTTTGTCCCACGCCTCATCGCTACCTACCCGGTTAGGTGGCCGCGTTGATAAACGATAGATAATCTCGGTAAAGCCAAAGTCGTCATAAACATTGTGTAGAAAATCGATGAAGGCACTGACCTCTTCCTGAATCTGCGCTTCTGTGCAGAAAACATGCGCATCGTCTTGAGTAAAGGCACGTACACGCATGATGCCGTGCAGAGCGCCCGACATCTCGTTACGGTGACATGAACCAAATTCTGCCAGTCGCAACGGCAGGTCTCGGTAACTTTTAAGCCCCTGATTGAACACCTGCACATGGCACGGGCAGTTCATTGGCTTGACAGCGTAATGCTTATCATCGGTTTGCACCGTGAACATGTCGTCGCCAAATTTATCTGCATGACCACTGCGCTCCCACAAGGAAAAATCGACTACTTGCGGCGTTTTGATTTCCTGATAGCCATGTTTCACTTGTTGCTCACGCATGTAGTTTTCTACAGCCAGGTAAATGGCCCACCCCTTGGGGTGCCAGAAAACCATACCCGGCGCCTCGTCCTGAAGGTGAAACAGATCTTGCTGCTTGCCAATTCGGCGATGGTCGCGCTTTTCCGCCTCTGCCAGGTTATGCAGGTAGGTTTTGAGCTCTTTAGGATTGGCAAACGCGGTACCGTAAATTCGCTGCAGCATGGCGTTGTTTGAATCACCGCGCCAATAAGCGCCCGCCAGCTTGGTCAGTTTGAAGGCCTTGAGATGACCAGTGTGAGGCACATGAGGACCACGACATAGATCGGTAAAGTCTCCTTGAGCGTACAGTGACAAGGTTTCGTTGCCAGGGATGCTGTCGATAATCTGCGTCTTGTAATCCTCACCCATGTCTTTAAACATCTGCAGGGCGTCATCGCGGCTGACAGTAGAGCGTTGCAATGAAATGGCCTGCTCAGCCAACTCTTTCATGCGTTTCTCAATACTCTCAAGATCTTCGGGAGTGAAGGATCGTTCGTAATCAAAGTCGTAGTAAAAACCGCCTTCTATGACGGGGCCTATCGACACTTGTGCTTTCGGGAAAAGTTGTTTCACCGCTTGAGCAAGCAAATGAGCGGTGCTGTGCCGCAAAAGCGGTAGCGCCTCTTCGCTTTTATTAGTGACTACAGCCAGTCTGGCATCGCCTTCCATGACATGACTGGCATCCACCAATTCACCATCAACAATACCTGCGAGTGTGGCCTTGGCGAGCCCGGCGCCGATATCGGCAGCCACGTCCATAACCGTTACGGGATTAGGGTACTGACGAGTCGAGTCGTCGGGGAGTGTAATGATAGGCACGGTATTTTAGTCCTGGGGTGAGCATCAGTGGTGACCCACACAATGGGCCACGTATTTGGGTCAGTGGTGGCCGCTACGAGAGGCCACTTGGATCCTTTGGGAACAACATTGTATTACTTTAACAAAGAGGAGTAACTATTTCGCAAAGACAGTGTAGATCATTGTTGACCTTCGGCGGCCACTTGCTTACACTACCGCCCAACGGCAGGCGCGTAGCTCAGTTGGTTAGAGCATCACCTTGACATGGTGGGGGTCGTTGGTTCGAATCCAATCGCGCCTACCAATTTTTCCCCAAAATGTTGTCAGTGTTAGTTACCAGACTCATAGTAACCAGACCTACAGTCATCAGACCTACAACTCCCCAGTAATCGTCCAACATAAGGCCGCATCACCGGGTAGAGATAGACACATCGGCAAGCGCGCCCTCTTCGCCAGGCCAATATCGTGTCACTCAATGAACTAAACGCAGTATCCCCAATCGACGGCCGCTATGGCTCCCGTACGGCACCTCTACGTGAGGTGTTCAGTGAATACGCGCTCATACGCGAGCGAGTGCGAGTCGAGGTACGCTGGCTTATAGCACTAAGCGAGCATCCGGACATCACCGAGCTGCCAGCAATAGATACTGATACTCGCGCAGCACTGCTTGAGCTTGGCGAGCTTTCGCTTGATGATGCGGCAGCCATTAAAACAATCGAACGCACCACCAATCACGATGTGAAAGCGGTTGAGTACTTTATTAAAGAAAAGCTGGAAGCCCACCCCGCGCTGTATGCCAAGCGTGAGTTTGTGCATTTCGCGTGTACCTCTGAAGATATCAACAACCTGTCTTACGGATGCATGCTGGCACGCTACCGCACTGAGGTTCTCTTGCCTGAGTGCCAGTCACTGATTGCCAAGTTGCGCCAGTTCGCTCATGAACACGCTGCAGTGCCATTGCTAAGTCGTACACATGGACAAACTGCTAGCCCAAGCACTGTGGGTAAAGAGTTTGCCAATGTGGTGGCACGGCTCGAACGCCAAGTAAACACCATAGGTGACGTTGAACTACTGGGTAAAATTAACGGCGCTGTAGGCAACTACAACGCCCACATGAGCGCCTATCCGGAAGTGAAATGGCCAGAATTTGCTGAAAACTTCGTGTGCTCTCTCGGACTGCAATTTAATCCTTACACCACGCAAATCGAACCACACGATTGCATCGCTGAACTGTTTGATGCGGTGTCACGATTCAATGTCATTCTTATTGATCTTTGTCGCGACTGCTGGGGATACATATCGCTGGGCTACCTGTCGCAAAAACCTGTAGCGGGCGAAATCGGTTCATCCACTATGCCGCATAAGGTCAACCCGATAGATTTTGAAAACGCCGAAGGCAATCTAGGTCTTGCCAACGCCATGTTTGATCACTTAAGCCGTAAGCTGCCTATCTCTCGCTGGCAGCGTGATCTCACCGATTCAACGGTGTTACGGAATCTGGGTGTGGGCGCAGGCTACACAGCCATCGCACTTGCATCTTTAGAAAAAGGTCTGGGCAAACTGGGTGTCAACCACTCAGCGCTTGCACAAGATCTGGACAATGCATGGGAAGTTCTGGCAGAACCCATTCAAACGGTTATGCGTCGCCACGATGTGCCTAATGCTTATGAAGCACTTAAAGCACTGACACGTGGTAACACGATAGATAAAAAGGCTATTCAGGATTTTATCGAAACGCTGGATATTCCGGAGGAAGACAAGCAGCGGCTACGTGAGCTCACACCGGCAAGCTATATCGGGTTAGCAACGACGCTTGCGACATCGATCTAGAGACTTACAATAAAACAATGCCTGACACCTTCTCACTTTTTAACGATGTTATCCATTGGCCAGAAGGGATCGATGAAAAACGTTTTCTAAAAGAGTACTGGCAACAGAAACCGCTGCTGATCCGGCAAGCATTTCCTGACTTCGACACGCCCCTGCCTGCGGATGAGCTTGCAGGCTTGGCGCTCGAACCTGACACAGCCGGGCGCATCATCACCCAGGATGACAACGCTGCATACCACTTAGAACAAGGCCCCTTTGATGAGGATCGTTTCAGCACGCTAACCGATAACAACTGGTCTCTACTGGTTACCGATATCGAAAAGCACTTGCCAGAATTCAAAGCGTATCTACAACCTTTCCGATTTATACCTGATTGGCGTATCGATGATCTCATGATCAGCTATGCACCTGATGGTGCCTCAGTGGGTGCTCATGTGGATGAGTATGATGTGTTTCTGTTGCAAGGCAGTGGAGTACGAACCTGGCAGATTGATGCACGAACAGACACCATTCATGAGATGCGTAAAGATGGAGATCTCAAAATACTGGCGAACTTCCAGGCAAGTGATACCTGGGACCTAAACCCTGGCGACATGCTGTATCTACCGCCTAATATGGCACATCACGGTATCGCCAAAGGTGATGATTGCACCACGTGGTCAGTAGGGTTTCGAGCACCACGATTACCTGATTTTGTCTCCAGAATTGCAGAATTAATCAGCGACACAATGGCGACCGAACGCTACACCGATGGCGCATTGACACCATCACAGCACGGGGAAATATCCGATGCCAGCGTTCATCGCTTTAAAGCGATATGGACAAAAGCCACACAACTTAGTGATTCGGATTTTGCTCAGCTAGCGGGACGATGGCTGACTGAATCTGATTCTATCGCGACCCTGGATGATGACAACGGTGGCGAAGACTTTAACAAAGCCAGCTTCAACGATATGGATTTTGTAAAAGCACCGTTCAGTCGGTTTGCCTGGATTGGCGTGTCAAGCCATCAGGCAGAGTTGTTTGTTGACGGCGAATGTCTTAGCTGCTCGATAGAGTTTGCACGCCACCTTTGTAGCGCTCTATCCAGTGTGGAATTCGGAACGATTGATTGTCAGGATAATGATGTCACAGCAATTCAGACATTGATCTCACTGGGCAGCCTCCTGGTCTCGGATGACTAAGCCTGCGCACCTTTGCAAGCTATGAGGCTTTTGTTGAGAATCCGTCATTTTCAATAATTTCAATCAGCGCGCCTGAGGAGAACGGCTTCTCCAGGAATGCACGTGCGCCCATTGCCAACGCATATTCACGCAGCCCCGGTTTGCGGCTTGCAGTCATAATAATACAACGAATATTGGAGCCCTCCTCTAGTGACAATAGATGCTGCATTAGCTCTATTCCGTCCCCATCAGGCAGATTAATATCCAATAGAGCCACATCTGGCATCGCACACTCTGCGGCTTCGATAGCCTCTGCGACGGTAGCAGCCAGTCGCACTTTAAAACCACCCGCACGCAATCGGATCTGAAACGCCAAGGCGATATGGCGATCATCTTCCACGAGCAGGATAGTGGTTGAGTTGGTCATCTCAGGCGATATTGTCGTGTATCAACGCGGTGTGCCGATACTAGTGGCACAGCTGCTCGATAGCGTCTGAGAGTTGCCCCACCCGAAAAGGTTTTTCCAGAAAAAGTGATGAGCTGTACCCGCCAGCCTTCATTCTCATCTCCGGATCCTTACTGGCTGTTATGAAAATAATGGGAGTTCCTGCCAAAGCGGCTGAAGCACGCATTCGGTCCGCGACAACAAAGCCATTCCCACCTGGCAGGTTAATGTCGAGCAGCACGACTTCAGGTTTACATTTTACCGCGGCATTCATTGCGTAGACCGCATCAGGCGCTGAATCCACCTGGTACCCCATTGACGCCAGACGTATAGTCAGAGCCATCGAGATTTTCTTGTCGTCTTCTACTACCAGAGCGTTTTTCATTTTATTATTATTATCGAGTAACGGTGTCTGGAGGTGCTAACGGCTCGCCGAGCTAACCCCTGAGAGCGCATCGCTACTGAATCACGCTAACAAGGTGTTACTTGCGCTGATATGTGGGTTACATCTCCCTATCTATGTGTACTTGAACGCGCAGCGGTTACTTTGAGTTAATCGATACCAGCTGGCCGCGGTAAGCGCCAGACGCCTCGAATGGGATGCTTGCGCTAGCTTCTCGTGGATGTGAGTCCAGCTCGCTTGAGCTTCAACCACTGCAAGCCAATAATGCTGAGCGCATTTTTAACGACACCTTTGTCCATCAGCTCAAACGCCTCTTCTGCGCTAACGACACTGACACGGATATCTTCATCCTCATCGGCCAATCCATGATTGCCACCAATGTCAGAAAGATCGGTTTCCGCATAAAAGATAAAGACCTCCTCTGTGCTTGCACCTGGGCTTGCCAGGTAATGCGAGACCAATTCCACACTTTTAAGGTTCAGGCCAGCTTCCTCATAAGCCTCACGAATCGCTACCTGCTCGGGTGTCTCGTCAGTATCAATCATGCCAGCAACAATTTCAGTGAGCCACGGATCAGGAATCTGGTGCATGGCGCCTATGCGAAATTGCTCAAGCAACACAACGCTATCAGTAGCGGGATCATAGGGAATAACACCCACGACGTTGCCACGTACAAACAGCTCCCTCTCAACAAGGTCTGTGCTGCCTCCAGCATGAAGTTCATGTCGAAACGCCACAGAATCAATCTGATAGAACCCTTGGTGTACCGTTTTTCGCGCCTCCAGACTCCATTGACGTGCTTTTGTGGATTTGGCCATGGGTTGTTAGAACTCAGATGAAATTGCTTACTGCTGACTGGTTATCACCAGATTCTGACTGCTTACTATTAACTAGTTGCTACTTGCTGTTTAATTCGAAACAGACGGCTCTATCACCTGTCCAGGGTGATAAACAGGAAGTCGTTCAACCTCATGACAAGCCACTTGCGCCTGCCCCATACTACGTTGCAGGGGTTGTTCTTGAGCACACTTGGGCGTCACAAAAGGACAACGAGGGTGATAAAAACAGCCCGATGGTCGGTTAATCGGATCGGGGATCTCACCAGCAGGCGGTTGGTGCTGCCGCCCGAAACCATCCAGACGAGGGGCAGCTTCTAGCAACATGCGTGTATAGGGATGCTGCGGAGTATCAAATAACGAGCTTGCTGGCGCGCTCTCGACCAGACTGCCAAGATACAAAACACCAATGGCATCGGCCATGTAACGGACCACAGAAAGATCATGGGTAATAAACAGGTACGTAAGCCCCAATTCAGTTTGCAAATCGCGCATCAAATTCAGGACTTGCGCCTGTACAGATACATCCAGTGCTGATGTGGGTTCGTCGCAGACGATAAGCTCAGGCTTGGACGCCAGCGCGCGAGCAATACCGATACGCTGACGTTGCCCACCAGAAAATTCGTGTGGATAACGGTGCGCATCGGTAGCCGACAACCCAACTTGCTCCAAAAGCTCTGCCACTCGGCGACTTCTGTCCCTGCGACTAATCTCAGGCTCAAACGCCAGAACCGGCTCACCGATAATCTCGTCAATACGCCAGCGGGGGTTGAGGCTGGCATAGGGGTCTTGAAAAATCATCTGTATACGTCGCCTGAGCTGATTCTGTTCCAGAGCATCAGCCTGCATCAGATCAACACCGTCAATGACCACCCGACCCGTACTGGGAGGCATAAGCCCCACCAACATCTTGGCAATCGTGGATTTACCAGAACCAGATTCACCCACAAGTGCAAACGTGGTACCTTTCTCGATGACAAAATCCACCGACTCCACAGCACTCAGGTAGCGCTTAGGCTCTCTGGCCAGCACCCGGTTTAACCAGGGGCTTGATACATCAAAACGTTTTCCAAGCCCTTGCACCTCAACCAGCGCGCGGCTCATGTTCTGGACCATGATGTTGCCTTATCGACCGTGTGAGCGTACTGAATCATTGCCCTACTCCATCGCTGTTACCGTGACTACTGATGAGCTGATGTCTCGCGCCATCTGGCGCCACAGTGGGATCGTGCAGGTAGCACGCAACCTCATGGCTCTCATGCTCTATCAGCGGCGGACGCACATCGATGCATTGCGGCATAACGTGCTGGCAGCGGGCCGCAAACGCACACCCCACAGTTGCATTACGTAAACTTGGCATAGAACCTGGTATTTGCTGCAATCGCTCGCCTTGCCTGCGTGTGGCGCTGGGTGTTGCTCCCATTAGCCCTGCGGTATAAGGATGCAACGGGGCTCGCATAACGCTAGCCGTTGGCCCAACCTCAGCGACACGCCCGGCATAGAGAACAACCACCCTATCCGTGGTCTCTGCAATCACACCCATATCGTGCGTTATCAGCATCACGCCCATCCCACGCTTTAAACACAGATCTTTTAGCAATGTAAGAATCTGTGCTTGCACAGAAACATCCAGCGCTGTGGTGGGTTCATCGGCAATCACCAGCGATGGCTCTGCAATAAGTGCTAATGCAATAACAACACGTTGGCGCATACCTCCAGAAAATTCATGTGGATAAGCATTCAGGCGTTGAGCAGCTCCTGGAATGCCAACATCTTCCAGTGCTGCCAACGCAAGGTCTCGCGCTTCAGATCGAGACACAGGAAGGTGCGCTAATGCTGTCTCAGCCAATTGATCGCCAATACGCTGCAAGGGATTAAGGCTGGTGAGTGGGTCTTGGAAAATAGTGCCTATCTGAGAGCCCCTGATCTTTCTCAGCTCTTTGAGCGGAAGGTTATCTATGCGTTGACCAAGCAGTGACACAGTGCCGCCAGCAATACCTGCAGGACGCTCAAGTAATCCAATGATGGCGGCTCCAGTTATCGATTTACCAGCGCCCGACTCCCCTACGACACCCACAATCTCGCCCGCATTGATTTTAAAACTGACATCATCAACCGGCGTTAGTGTGCCTTGTCTCTGAGCGATCTCTACCCGTAAATTGTTAACGTCGAGCAGAAGATCGCTACTGTCGCTATTCATGGCTGTGCCCTCATTGTTCATCACTATCAGCGCAACTTGGGGTTGAGCACATCACGCAGCCAATCACCCAGCAGGTTCACCGACAAGGCAAGCAGCAGCAGTGTCATAGCAGGAAACAGAATGATCCACCATTCACCCGAAAACAGATAATCCTGACCTGTGCGAATCAAGGTACCCAGAGAGGGCTTTGTAGGCGGTGCACCCACACCCAGAAAAGACAACGTGGCCTCGGCAATAATTGCCAACGCCAGAGAGATCGTGGCAATAACCAATACGGGGCCCATCACATTGGGCAACAGGTGCTTGCGCAAGATGACATGACGCGGCCTGCCGATAAGCCTTGCTGCCTGCACATAATCCTTGTTCGCCTCCACCATGGTGGAGCTTCTTACAGTACGGGCAAATTGCACCCAATCGGATAAGCCAATGGAAAAGATCAGTACCCAGACAGCCATCTGATCACGAAGCTCCGGTGGCGTTAAACCACGAGCCACACCAAAAATCAAAAGGGCAACCAGAATGGAAGGAAACGTCAGTTGGATATCGGCTATACGCATGATGATGGTATCCACCCAGCCACCGGCATAGCCTGCAATCAAACCCAGCGTGACACCTAACGATGCGGCTAAAAAGACAGCCGCCACACCAATAAACAGGGATAAGCGCATGCCGTATAAAATAGTAGAGAAAATATCTCGACCCTGATCGTCGGCACCTAGCCAGTAAACATTGCCTGAGCCGATGGCACTCTCCATGGGAGGAGAAAACCCGTCCATGAGATTGAGGGTTGAAGGATCAAACGGCTGGTGAGGTGCAACCCATGGTGCAAAGATTGCCATGGATACCAGAATAAGAAAAACCAGCGCCGACAACATGGCAATGGGCGTGTGCCGAAAAGACCAGCACACATCTGATTGCCACGCCCGCTGATACCAGGCTAATGGCTTGGCGGTGTCATTTTGAATATTATTCATGATCTACCTTTTTGCCACACGCAAGCGCGGATCAATAACGGCGTACAAAAGATCCACCAACAGATTAAGCACGACAAACATGGCACCCACCAACAAGAGGTAGGTTGTCATCACAGGGATGTCGACAAACTGCACAGCATTGATAAATAACAAGCCAACGCCGGGCCACTGGAACACGGTTTCTGTAATGATGGCAAATGCGATGATTTGCCCAAGCTGTAAGCCGATAATGGTAATCACCGGCAGCAGCGTATTTTTCAAGGCATGCGAGAAATTAATGGCACGTTCGGATAATCCCCGTGCTCGGGCAAACCGAATGTAGTCAGCGCGCAGCACCTCCAGCATCTCGGCACGTACCAGACGCATGATGAGCGTCATTTGATACAAGCCCAGCGTGATGGCAGGCAATATGATGGATTTAATCCCGGAGACCGTTGCCAGTGAGGTCTGTATGCCAAACAGACTACCCGTATCTCCTCGCCCGAACGAAGGTAGCCAGCCAAGCTCAACGGCAAAAATCCATATCAGCAAAATACCTATCAGGAATGTGGGAAGAGAGACACCGATAAGCGACAAACTCATAATACTGTTTGCCAGCCACCCCTCTCGTTTGATGGCGGTATAAACGCCCAAAACAATACCAAACACCAACGCCAGAACAGCCGACACTAACGCCAGTTCAAGCGTTGCGGGTAATCGCTGTGAGATAAGCTCAGCCACTGGCACCCCGTTTCTATAAGAGATACCAAATTCACCCTGAACCGCATTGCCTACAAAACGCCCGTACTGCAACACAATGGGGTCATTCAATCCAAGTCGCTCACGTAGCTCAATACGATCCAGTGCCGTGGCCTCTTGACCAAGAATGGATTCAAGCGGATCGCCCATGAAGCGGAACATGCAAAACGCAATGAAACCGACGATAAGCAGCACGAAGGCGCCTTGAAAAACCCGACGAATAATGTATGCAAGCACTGGCTAATCGCTCTGGTTAAACGGCAACGAGCCCGCAAAAGCAGGCTCGTATACCTTGGACAACAATGTCCTCATCGGCAATGACATATTGACAATAATGAACACGGCAACTTTACGATGCAGACGCTATTACTGCGCGTAGGTCAGGAATTTAAAGTGCGGCTGATCTTCTGGCTGCACAGGAAACTCGATGTTGTTAGCCATGCCCCAATTCAAGACTTGATGATGGATAGGCAGGTAGATGACCTCACTTTGTATCGTCTCCCAGATGGCTGCAACCGTACCGGCGCGTTTCTCTAAATCAACCTCCGAACCCAGTGATACGATCATGCTGTCCACCTCGGGGTTTGAATAACGTGTGCCGTTCCAGGAGCCTCGATCATCCGATGAAGTGTGTACCAGAAAGTTGAAGATGTACTCGGAATCAAAGGTTGGAACACCCCAACCCAGCATATAGAAGTCAGTCTCTTTGTTAGCAATCAACGGAAAATGCTGAGCTTTGGGTTTGGCATCGAGATTCACATTGATACCAATCTGCGCAAACATACCAACAGCCGCCTGACAAATAGCTTCGTCGTTAACATAGCGATCATTAGGGCAGTTGAGTGTCACTGTAAAACCCTCTTCGTATCCTGCCTCTGCCATCAGCGCTTTGGCGCCGTCCATATTGCCTTCAGGCAAAGCATCAAGCGCTTCAGTCCAGCCAGCCACGAAAGGCGGCATGATGATACCGGTAGGCTGCGACTGATCGCGCATGACCACACGCTGAATTGCAGCACGGTTGATTGCCATATTCATAGCCTGGCGCACGCGCAAATCAGCAAAGGGGTTTTTGCCATCAACGTTATCGTTGGTCAGATCTTCATCACCTACGTTCAGCCCAAAGAAAATCGTACGATTCTGAGGAGCACTGTTCACTTTCAGGCTATCTGTTCCGTCAACCCGCGCCAGATCCTGAACCGGCACATCCTGGATAAAATCAACTTCACCCGATAATAGTGCCGCAACACGCGTTCCAGCAGATTGGATGGGTGTATAGACAATTTCAGTGATTTCATTTGGGAACTCATCTTTGCCCCAATAATCTTCATTGGCTGTGAGCACCGTTTTTTCATCGATGACGCGTGAAGTCAGCTTAAAGGCACCCGTGCCGTTGACGTTGCGCACTGCAAAGTTATCACCGCCGTTGTCAAAATCTTGCGGTTGCTCAGCACCGTTGGCCTTTGTCCAATCTTCGTCCATCATGAACTGATTGGTCAGATTGGCAGGCAGCAGCGGGTTTGGACCTTCGGTGATTAGATCGACGGTGTAGTCGTCCACTTTCTTCACATCAACAACCGATGTCAGCAGTTCTTTCATCGCAGAATTGGGCGCGCGCGTGCGGTTTATGGAAAACACGACATCGTCAGCATTGAAATCTGCACCGTTGTGAAACTTCACACCTTGTCTCAGGGTGAAGCGCCAGACTGTCGGATCATCAGTAACAGCCCACGATGTGGCCAGCGCAGGAATAATCTCACCTGCCATATCTCGTTGTAGCAAAGGCTCGTACATCTGGTGCGCGAGTGTATGGGTGGGCCCTTCATTCTGGGCATGTGGATCCAGTGTGAGTGAATCTCCAGAGCTGGCCCAGCGCAGTGTGTTTGCATTGGCCGAGGACATGCCTGCAAGCGCCATAGCGACTGCTGTGGCGATTGTGATCGTGGGGCGGTGCAGCATACTGCTTCTCCTTAGGTGGTGTGATGGTGGTAGTGGTGTACCAAAAGTATAAAGTACCAACGGGGTCGACGCATCATTCATTGAAAATCCGAACACTGCGTCAGGTGGCTCCCTGAAAGCGACGCCGGGTACTTCCTTACAACCGCACCGAGCCACCTGCACGCAGCGAATTCAGGGAAACAGACAGCGTGCTCAGCCCCATGGCCACCACAGCCATCACAGGGTGGACATACCCGAGTACTGCCGCAGGCAACAATAGGCTGTTATACAACAAGGCCCAAATAAGATTGCTGCGCAGTACAGATGATGCACGTGATGAGAGCCTCAGCGCACAGACTATCCGGTCCAGGCCACCATCGAGTACCGCCATTGCCGCAGCACTTCTGGCCAAGTCACTGGCCTTGCCGGTAGCAATACCCACCGACGCGGCAGCCAGCGCCGGGCCGTCATTCAAGCCGTCACCGACAAAGGCGACAACCCGACCTTGCTCACTGAGTTGCTCGACCATCGCAGCCTTGTCTTCGGGCGAAAAGCTTGCTCGCCACTCTATACCCAATGTTGACGCTACCGCCTGGACACTATCGGGTCGATCACCACTGACCAGCGTAATCTGCATGCCATGTTCAGAAAGTGTCTTGATAAGCTGCGCTGCGTCCGGTCTTAGCGCATCGACAAGATAGATGTTGCCGACCCACTGACCGTCAATGGCCACGCAGACTTCACTGGCGCTTTGTATCTGCTCGTCCGAGGCATCCAGAACGCCGATAACTGACACTTCACGCGACGCCAACCATTGACGCGAACCTGCAAGCACTGTGCGACCGTCCGTCGTCACAGACTCAACACCTCGACCGGCATATTCGCGAAGCTCTGTGGGTGTATCAGGTTCAGCTAGCGCAGCTTCGTTATCAATCGCAGCTTTTGCAACAATGGCTGACATCAGCGGATGTTTGGATACACGCCCTGCTCTGGCAGCAATGGCAACCACGTCCTCCTGCGTATAGCCGTCAGTGCTTTGCACCTTAACCACACCCGGGTTGCCAACAGTCAACGTGCCAGTCTTGTCAATAAGCACAACATCGACTTGCCGCGCTTTTTCCAGCACGCTCGCATCGCGAAACAAAATGCCTTCTTTGGCAGAGGTTGTGGCCGTCACGGATACCACCAGTGGCACAGCAAGCGACAAGGCACAGGGGCAACTGACAACTAGAACAGCCAATGCACGTTCCAACGCCACAGAAAACGATAGCCCTCCAAACATCAGCACCAACATGACAAGACTTGATACAACGATGAGCAAAGGCACTAACCAGAAGGCAATCTGATCAGCAAGCTTCATCAGATTGCTTTTTTTATTCAATAAGCGACCAACAGAACTTGCCAGCACATCCATACGACGGCTACCCATCGTTGTGCTGATACGTATATTGACAACACCGTCCAGATTCAACGTGCCGGCATGAACCTCGTCACCCACTTGACGGTATTCAGGAACTGATTCTCCGTTAAGCAGCGCGGTGTCGATAAACGCACCCCCTTCGGTGATAACACCATCCATGCAAAGACGTTCACCGGCATGGCTTTGTATGACATCACCTTCGCAAAGCTGCACCAACGGGACAAGTTCGTGCTCGTGCTCGTCAGTTTGAGTTTGCTCTGAAGTGGGAGCATGCGCCACACGGCGTGCCTGCACAGGCGATAAATCCAACAACGCTCTGACGGCACTGGACGCTTTACGATGCGCACCGAAATCTGCCAATCGCGCTAGCAACTGAAACGTCACCAGCATCACAGGAACATCAAACCAGACGTGCGAGCCGCCGTTGTACAAGGTGATCAATGAGCCCGACACCGCAGCAATGGTTGCGATGAAAATCAAGGAGTCCATACCGGGCACGCGTTCGCGCAGCCCAAGCCAACCAAGCTTTAAAAACGGTGTGGCAGAGTAAGCTAGGACAGGAATAGACAAGACGCCAGAGAACACGGCCAACGACCACGCAAACTGTGCGGACGGCAGTTCGATGAACAGCCGCACCATACTGGCCATCATCACCCAAAGACCAAATCCGACCGCCACACCCAGACGCATGCGCAGCTGTCGTTCAAAGTGGCTTGATTGCGATGACTGAGTACCTTCACCCACCGTCTGTGTGGCGTAACCAAGCCGCTCGATGGCTTGACGAATAGCTGCATCCTCAATGATCTCAGGCTCGTACTGAACGATGGCCGTATCACCCAAAAATGATACGTTCACATCAGTAACACCCGACAGACGCCTGACCGCACGTTCAACGGTGGCAGCACAGCCTCCACAGAACATGTTTTCAACGGCGAACACACATTCTTCAATGTGTGCAACCTGCGCCAATGATGGTCCGGCAGTATCGACAGAGCCCTGCGCAGCGAATGACACCTTTGAGCGAACCTCCTAGTTTGCCGGTACCACAGGCTCACCCAGCTCAGAAATCAGCTCTGCCCCACCTTCCCACGGACCTCGCTCACCAAACTCTTCACGCATGGCGGCAAAGTAGTCAGCATCCACCTCTGAACCTGAATTGGACCAGCTGTTCCTGATGTAATTAAGCACGGCGGCCAGCTCCTGATCACTCAGATGCGCCATCACCGGCATAACACCATTATAGGTATTACCCATGACAACAATCTCCCCTTGCATCCCGTGCACCAGAATCTGAGCAGGAATGCGCGGGTCAGTCATCACCCATTCAGAACCATCCAACGGAGGAAATGCACCAGCCAGTCCTTGCCCAGTGGCTTGATGACAAGCCACACAATTCGCGTTGTACACCGTCGCGCCGTCCACCGGCAAGCTACCCGGCGCAGGCAGCGCGGTACGCAAATCTCCACCGTCAGCAGGCACAATACCTTGCATGAAAAAATAACTTGCACCCCAGATAATAAGACCCACTGACATCAACGTGTACCAAAGGGGCAATGGGTTTTTCAGCTCTTCTGGCTCAAAGCCTTCACGCCGGTAAGCACGTCCTTCAACGGGATCTGAGCCTGGAGCCGGAGCACTAGTTACGTTGTCGTCTGACGGTACTCGACCATGATCATCGTTACTCATGGCCGCGCTCCTGTGCCATTCAATTCTGCCGGGTCTAGCGTGAGTGAGCTCAGACTATCGTCCGCCTCATCAGCGTCCTCTTCCACAGCTTTTGGCAAATCATCAGTCGGGTAGGTATGGTCCAGACCTATCAGATAGTCAACAAGCTCCAGCGCTTCTTTTGTCGCAATCACCGTTCCGCCACGCACACGATATTCAGGTGGCAAGGCCACCGCGACAGCACCTTCTGGCACAAAATCAATCACATCAAACAAGAACGGGTAACCCGGCATATTACTGCCAGGCGAGACAGAACGTGGCGCGTAAAGATGCGTTAAGTGCCAGTCAACACTGGGCTGGCGTGCGCCGATATTGAACAGATCAGGGCCCGTACGCATTGTGCCCATGAGGTGCACAGTGTCGTAGCTGTAATCCGCCGGTACCGACGGACGACCCCACCCACGCAACGCATCAGGCGCTAGCGCGGCGTCGCGAGGTTGCTGACTATGACAGTAGACACAACCCAGCGATATGTAATGCTCACGACCTCGTGCTTGAGATTCGGTGTAAGGCGCTAGCGCTGCCGGTGGATTCTCTCCAGTACGAAGCTGTATAGCCGGCATGATGAGCAACAACATGGTTGCATACAACAAGATAAGGGCAGTGCCCGCAATAATGCCGAGTGCGCGAGTCATGAGTTTGCCTCCGATGCCACATTATCACCACGCTTTTTGCCAAAACCCCGCATCAACTGGGGCGCCGCTTCACTGGCAGGACCCATACGCATGAGTACCAGAACAAAGTGACTGGCGAATACGATATGCCCCAAGGTCATCAACGAGCCACCGACCGAACGTGCCTCCAAATAAGGCTTGGTTAGTAGCACTGAATCCATAAATGGACGCGCCGCATCCAGCATGGCAGTGCCTTGAAGCCATCCGCCCACGGTCAGTGGCCAGAAATAGATGCCAAAGCCAAGAAACACCAACCAGAAATGCAGTTCAATCGCCCAGATATGCGGCCATTCCCAAGCCACTAGCCTTGGCAAGATAAAGTAGATGGAACCAAAAAGAACAAACGAGAAGAACCCGTAAACACCCATGTGAGCATGCGCCACCGTGTAATGCGTGAAATGCGTTACCTGGTTAACGTCGCGTAGCGCTTCAATCGAACCCTGCACAGATGCAAAGGTGTACATCATGGCGCCCGCCACAACAAATCGCAGCGTCGGTGAATGCAACACCATCCGCCATTTGGGCAAGACCGTCATGTGATGGTTAATCGCCACAGCAACCACCGGGATGATCATCATCACACTGGTAACAATGGACAACGTGGTTAGCCATGTAGGTACTGGACCACCAATAAGATGATGCACGCCAACCTGGCTGTAGAACAAAGCCAACGCCCAGAAGCCAATCAAAGACAGCGTGTATGAGTAGATGGGTGTGCCCGTAATTTTCGCAATAAAATAATAAGCTGCTGCCAGACCTAACGGCGTCATCCACAATCCAAGAACGTTATGAGCAAACCACCAATTCATGATGGCCTGCTCTGTACCGATGAACAACGGCAGCTTTGCAGTAATCAAGAGCATCGGAAACCAGACCAGTGCACCGATCAAATACCAGGCACTTACATATAAATGGTGGACGCGACGCCGAACCACTGTCATCAAAAGAGGTACCGCAGCCAGCGCACCACCAATGACCAGAAATACATCGGCCTGCCATGGAAACTCAAGCCATTCCAACCCTTCGCTGAAACCAGCCAACACTCCAACGGTGCCGCTGAACATGCCAATGTTCCAGAGTACCGCGCCCACTGTGGCAAAGTTTCCTCCCACCAGAGGCGTCTTGAAAAGGCGCGGCATCAACCAGATACCGACGCCAACACCTGCCATGGACGCCCAACCATAGGCAACAACATTCAGATGTGCCGGCCGTATACGACCGAATGTAAGGACTGCATCGCCTATTAGCCAATCAGGCAAATGCAATTTTAATGAGGCAACAACGCCGAATACGGAACCCAGCAGCAACCAGGCAATGGACGAAGATAACCACCACATAACAGGACGCCTGCCTGAACGATCAAGCAACCTGCGCTCTGCAAGCTCCTCTTCATCAATATGCAAATCGCCCTTTTCGCGCTGTTCTTGCAGCTCTGTACGCTGCGCTCCAGTCAAGGCCGGATCTTCTTTTTGCCCAAGCTCACCCTTGGCAAAAATAACTTTGGAAGCCTCTACTCCATCGCCCCACTGATCGTTTGCAAGGCCCCAAACCATCAGGAAAATCCCACCGATGGAAATAAGGAAGGTCATCGCCAAAAGAAAGGCAATTGCAGGTGTCATAGGCGTTTAGGCTGTCACCGGTACTGTCCGGCATTGCCAACTATAACGCAGCAAAGCAGCGAAGTGTCAACTTGGAGTTACACTTATCCCGTACTGGCAAACGTACACTTATGGGATCTCCGATGTAACAGATTGGAGCTGGCACCATAGGCAAACAAATTGGCTTAAATTGCTCCAAACGCTGCCTAAAACTACAAATTGCGTAACACAGCTTCCAGAATCGGCACATCTGCCGGACTGTCCACACCACGTGATGGGCTACTTTCAACACTGCCCACATGAATGCGACCACCGTGATAAAGCACGCGCAGCTGCTCCAGATTTTCTTCGCGCTCCAATGCGCACGGCTCAAGGTTCTGGTACTTTAGTAGATAGCCACAGCGGTAAGCATACAAGCCAATATGCAGCCAGCTTGCAGGCATTGTGCTGTCATCAATGGTGATATTGCCCAGCAACGAATCACGTTGCGCTGGCAACGAGGCACGGCTGAAATACAGTGCCATATCACGATGATCACGCACCACTTTTACTCGATTGGGGTCTTCATAATCAACCAGGGATTGCAGCTGCATACACAAAGTAGCCATATCGGCATCACTGTGAAGTTGCAGGTTATTCGCCAGGGCGTTTAGATGATCCGCAGATGTTGCGGGCTCATCACCTTGCAGACCCACAATAATGCGCCCCGCATCCCACCCACGTCTTGCAGCTACTTCGGCAATCCTATCAGTACCACTAGGATGATCCTTGCGCGTCATTTCCACATCAAGACCAGCCTCGTTACACACCGCTATAATTCTTTCATCGTCTGTGGCTACCACAACGCTATCCGCTTCCGACTCAGCCGCCCGCTGAGCAGTATGCAAAAGCATGGGAACACCGTTCAGAAGGTGCAGTGGCTTTCCAGGGAAGCGACTGGACTCGTACCGGGCAGGAATAACAATGGTATAGGGTTGATTTTGCATCAATGGATCTATTCTTGAAACGCTTTGCCAATGTAAGCCTGACTCAAGGACCGTTCAAGTGCGTTGATACACTCGCGTAGCGATTCGCTGGCACTTACCGTTGTTGTAATTTCAAACACGCTGACAGGCAATGTTCCCAGCGCTTTCAACTTGACAGCGTCTTTTGACGTCACCAACACCGGCCTTGCAGGCTCAGCGGTAAACTCGTCTGTGCTGAAATCAGCAGCGGTATAGACATGATGATCAGGTTTGGCAATGCCCGTCACAACCAACCCTACCGCCCGCAGGGCATCAAAAAAACGTTCCGGATGGCCTATGCCAGCGACAGCCACTATGTCTTGCCCGGAGAATGATTGCAAACTTCTCCGCTCACCATTACACAACGCAATGGCCTCATTCAGTGTTAGTTGAAAGTGATTGTTTTCGATAGCATCCGCCGAAGATTTCAAAGCCTTCACCTGTAACGATATATGCAGCTCATCACTTGCCTGCACCGCAATAATGTCGGCCTTGGGCAATCGTGATACCGGCTCTCTTAAAGGGCCAGCGGGCAACAACCACCCATTACCTAAACCTCGCCGACCATCCACAACGACAATCTCTGCAACCCGAGGCATGGCCAAGTGTTGCAGGCCATCGTCAGAAAACACGATATTGACATCAGTGTGAGCAGCCAGATGTTCAACCGCTAGTGCACGTTTGACGCACACACAAACTGGCACACAGGTTTGTTCGAACAACATTAACGGCTCATCACCCACCTGTTCAGGTGTGTTGTCATTGACAATCAAATGCGGTAATTCACGGCGCTCCCCGCCGTAGCCCCGACTAACGATACCCGGACGCCAGCCAGCATTTTGAAACACCTTAACCAGATAGCCGCACAAAGGCGTTTTGCCGGTGCCACCTACCGATAGATTACCAACAACAACAACTGGCAAAGGCACAGCTCGTACGGCAAACCATCCGCGCTGAAACGCCACACGGCGTAAGGCGGTAACTGTTCGATAAAACCACGATAGCGGCAATAAGATAACAGCTAGTAGTGAGCGCGCCCGCCACGCCTGTTCAATACGGCTCATGAGAAACGGAGGGTCATTCTAGAGGCTATAGGCACGGTTGAAGACCTCTAGCGAATTGTCGAGCGGTGTATCACCTACCGAAACTGCAACTGATGCAGTTTGTAGTAATGAGCCTTGCGTTCCAGCAGTTGCTCATGGGTACCGATCTCGACAATCTCCCCTTTGCTTAAAACAACAATACGATCTGCCCGTTCAATAGTGGACAGACGGTGCGCAATAACCAATGTGGTGCGCCCACGCATCAGCGCATCAAGACCCTGCTGAACTTTTCTTTCCGATTCAGTATCAAGCGCTGAGGTCGCTTCATCCAGAATCAGGATAGGGGCGTTCTTGAGCAATGCTCGGGCAATGGCTACTCGCTGCTTCTGGCCACCGGATAGCATCACGCCGTTTTCACCCACCATCGTAGCGTAGCCGTCAGGCAACCCTGCGATGAAATCATGTGCATGTGCCGCTCTGCACGCAGCGTGCAGAGTAGCCTCGTCTACCGAGTCGCTACTGCCGTACGCGATGTTGCTGGCAATAGTGTCGTTGAACAACATGACATCCTGGCTTACCGTGGCAATTCGGCTGCGTAGTGAACGTAACGTGTAATCGTGAACAGGTTCATCGTTAACTTTCACCTCGCCGCCATCCAGTTCATAGAGACGCGGCAGCAAGTTCACCAACGATGTTTTACCGCTACCAGACTCACCCACGAAGGCTATCGTCTCGCCACTGGCGATGGTGAGGCTAATGTTGTTAAGAACCGCAGGCTTATCGGCTGAGTATTTCAACGACACATTTTGAAAATCAATAGATCGGATATCGCTATCGAGCTGACGAGTCCCGTTGTCGTGCTCAGACTCCAGATCAAGGATCGCAAACAGACTTTCACCTGCCGCAATTCCCTTCTGAATCTGACTGTTTAGTGTAGTCATACGTTTTAGCGGTGCGAACAACAGTAGCATCGCAGTAATAAACGACATGAAACTGCCAACAGAAATCCGATCCGCCACATCACCACTTGACGCGATGTAGACGATGGTAGCCAGTGCCATCGCCACCAGAAACTGTACGATGGGTTCGTTCATTGCCTTCACTACCGTCTCTTTCATGTTGAAAGCACGGTTACTTTCATTGGCTTGTTCGAACTGTTTCATCTCCTCGTCATGGCCACCAAATATCTTGATAACCCGAGCGCCCTCCACCGCCTCCTGAATCACATGGCTGACATCCCCCATCGATCCCTGGATGCTACGGCTGATAGCACGAAACTGTTTGCTGACGCGGCTGACAATGATACCGATGATGGGACCAATTACCAGAAAAGTAAGCGATAGCTGCCAGCTTTGATAGAACATCAAACCCAGCAAACCAATCGCTGTGAGCGTGTCACGAACCATCACCGTCAAGGAATTACTGGCAGCGTTTGCCACCATTTGGCTATTGAAGGTAATGCGCGATATGAGCTCGCCAGAAGATGCTTTGTCGTAAAACGCAGTAGGCAATGTGAGATATTTTTCAAATATCTCTCGGCGCAACTGTTTGATAACACGCCAGCCAATCCACGCTATGTAGTACGTGGAAGCAAAGCCTGCGACACCACGAAGTACGAAAATACCGATGATCATCAATGGCACCATGATGATGGCCGATTGGTCTTGATTCACAAAGCTGCCGTCTAGCATCGGCTTCATCAATGCGGCAAAGGCGGTGTCGGTGATGGCGTAACCCACCATGCCAAGCACAGCGACGATGAACTGCTTGCGATAGGGCACCACATAGCGAAGCAGGCGCTTGTAGGTATCAGCACCTTTGACGTCACCCCCGTCAACAGTCACTGGCTTCTGGTCCGATGGCACAGGCTTGGACGCGCCCGAGCTTTCGGTTTTTGTAACTGAGTCTACATGGGTCATCTAAACCAGATTAGTTGACACTACGCGATGTAGCAATCGTTATCTTCAGCATACCCAACTGACCTGCTGCATCCATGGCCGTGACAACCGCCTGGTGAGGAACTTGAGCATCTGCGCGAATGGTCAAGGGAATATCACGCTGACCATTTGACACCTTGAACAATGCATTCTGAAGACTGACAAGATCGCTTTTGACAACCTCTTGATCACCAATGAAGTAGCGCCCTGCGGCATTGATGACGATCTCGATGCGCTCGGAAGGCGTTGCGGTTTCCGCATCAGTGGCCTTGGGCAGCTGTAAAGATATCTCAGACTCTTTTTGAAACGTGGTAGACACCATAAAGAAGATCAACAGCAAGAACACCACGTCGATAAGCGGCGTGAGATTGAGCTCTAGCTCTTCGGTGGGCGTACGGCTGAACTTCATCCCTGCGCTACCCTGGACGGAGCCTGACGTTTTTGCAGGACATCAACCAGTTTCAGTGACTCTTTTTCCATGTCCACCACGAGGCCATCAACCTTAGCTCTGAAATACCGGTGAAACATAAGCGCCGGGATTGCCACCATTAACCCACCTGCTGTGGTGATGAGTGCTTGTGAGATACCGCCAGCTAACTGAGCAGGATTACCGACACCCACCGTTGTAATATTAGTAAACACGCTGATCATGCCTACCACGGTACCGAGCAAACCTAACAACGGAGTGACTGCGGCTATTGTGCCCAGAGCATTGAGATAGCGTGTCAGCTCGTGCGCGACATGACCGCCGACCTCCTCGATCGAGGCTTTCATGTTCTCTCTTTCATGGCTCCGGTTGGTCAAACCTGCAGCGAGCACCCGTCCTAGTGGAGAACCCTGTTGAATTTCACGGATTTTCTCATCAGTCAGCTGCCGAGTACTGGCCATACGCCAGACATCAGCTACCAGATTTTCTGGCAGAACCTTGCCGCTGCGAAGCGAAAAAAACCGTTCGCCGACGATGGCCAACGCCACCACTGAGCATGCAACGATCGGTAGCATCAACCAACCGCCTGCCGTAACTATTTCCCACACAGTAACTGTCCTTTCTGCAAAAGCGCCAGCAAACGCTGGGCAAGAGACTCACCGGCGAAGTGCTGCCAGCAGTCAGGGTTAACAATGCCGTGCCAGAAGCGACGGTGTGAATCCCACCAGCTAGAAGGTGGACGGATTAAACCATTGTCACCGAATACAAAGGATACAGCCCCCTGACGGCCGGTGATAAACGGAACCGATCCCGCTAGTCTATAGCGCAATTGTACATGTCTGTGAGGAAATCGATAACGGTTCCGGTTCCCAGCGGCGAATACCACGTAATCAGGACGTAATTTGTCGACAAATTCCTCAGTGGATGAACTCTGGCTACCGTGGTGCGGCGCGGTGAGCACAGTTATCGGAAGTTCGCTGCTTTCACCTAAGCGCTTTAGCAGCTTTGCTTCCCCAGCAGCCTCTATATCGCCTGTCAACAGCGCTCGACCTGCGCCTGCGTACACCATCAGTACGCAGGAAAGATCGTTATCACTTCCAGTATCCCCGACAGCTGGATGAACAAATGCCATTTGTATTGAACCGAATGGGCTGCTGGATCCTGCAACACAACGTGTTACCGGGTGATCAACCAACGCCTCCAGCGGCTGGCTGGAAAAAACACTGACGTCAGGATACCGTCTTACAACATCAGACACGCCGAACGCATGATCTTCGTCGCCGTGCGATACCACCAGAATATCCACACGACGTCTACCTGAGGCGTGCAGGAACGGGACAACTACCGCTTCGAACATACTCAGTTGCGGAGATACCTTACCACCGGTGTCGAACAATAGTGTCTGCTCACCGGCAAATACAAGGACCGCCAAACCCTGCCCTACATCCAGTACATGCACTTCGAACCCTTGCACCGCCGTTACCTTGACGTTAAACAACAACGCAGGCAGCAATAGCGCAATGGCTGAGACACGCAAGCCTAGCCCTCGCGGCGCCAGCAAGATGGCAAGCCCAATCAGCGCCAGAACATAGGCAATTGTGCTCGGCAAGCTCAGCACCACAGAACTGATGGCGGATCCATCCAGAAGGTGAAGCATCCAGAACAGCCAACGCAAAGATTGCTCGGCACCCAACAACAGCCACATGGCTAGATCCTGGGATAACGCGCTACTGATTAGCGCCAATAGGCTCAATGGGACACTCACCGTGGCCACCCACGGAACAGCGATAAGATTGGCCAGGGGCGCTATCAAAGATCCTGATTGAAAGAACCACGCCGTTACAGGAAGCAGCGCAAATCCCAACAAGATATGCGTGCGCATCCCTGCACGCAGCTTGTGGGAGAGCGATCTGAATCGGCTTTCATCTGCCACCGTCGATTGCCCCAGGTAGCCTCTGTGAATAAAGAAAAGCAATGAGACCGTACCGAATGACAACCAGAACCCTGCTGAGAGTGGATTTAAGGGGTTCAGCAACAGTACACAGATTAGCGCCACGCACAGTGCGGCAAACGGGGGCAGAAATCGGAAGTACATGGCTGCAGCTGCCCAGACACACAGCATGAGCACAGCACGCTGGGTAGGCAGTTCAAAACCTGCCAACGCTGCATAGGCTGCTGCCGCCAGAATACTGCCTGATATTATCCAGGGTCGTGCATCGAGTGCGACGGGGCCATTCCTATATCGCTGCATGATGCGCACAGCGTTAGTCATAATGAAACCGCCTGCAAATAGCACCCACGCCGCCACAAGACCAACGTGCAATCCGGAAATTGCCAGCAGATGCGCAGTGCCTGTGCTTCGCAATAGCGCCCACTGATCTTCAGAAATCTGCGCTTTCAGCCCGACCGTCAGTGCTTGCAGCAGACCCAGATATTCGTTGTCTTCAAGCAAGTCGTCCAATTGGGCGGCCGCACGTTGACGGAAAGCGGACAGCGAAAATGCGGTACTTGGCGCAAGGCGAATAGCGCTGTTCGGCTCGCGAACATAACCTTTGGCGTGCAAGCCTTTGACAAGACTCCACGCCACTGCATCAAACCCACCAGGATTACGTAAAGACTCTGGAGGCTTGAGCCGAACGGTAAGCTCCCAGGTTTCACCGGCGTTAAGGTTTGGCGAATGTCCGTACCACGACAGCTTGATCGTCTGGACACGTAATCTATGGACACAAGAGCTGCAAACGAGTACGCGTGCGGTAAATGCCAGACGGCGTCCTGAGCGTTGCGGCACGTCGACAATGCGCACCTGCACTTGCAAGTCAGTGGACACCTGATCAGCGCGCAACTGGTGGCTTGCTAGTTGCAATAATGCTGTGGAAAGCAAAGCTATTGCGAGCATGACACCTGCAACCCAAGGGCGACTACTTTTAACGAACAGGGCAACTAGCGCTGACGATGCGAGAAAAACGATGCAAATAGTGGTCGAAGGCAGACTGGGTAAGGCCACAATGAGTACGATGGTGAGAACCATTGCGCACGCGAAGGCTCTCATCTACAGTGATTTCCTGTTCTTAGCTCGACCTGAGCAAACCGAAAGACCTAAAAACCTTTCGGATCTGATACTTCGACAGCCTGGGTACCCATCTTTGTCTGTGCCACTCAAAACGATGTACTGATCATGGCTGGAAACTGGCTCAAGGATCGTCTTCCAGATGCTGCAACCCTGCATCGCAAGCTGCACAACCAGCTGGGCGGAAACGATGTAAAGGGGATCAGGCTCTGGATACGCAATACCTTCGCACAACCGATGGTATGGCATCTGAACCGCCGCTCCGTCGCTGGGGGCGTGGCTATTGGCCTGTTCATCAGCTGGATTCCCGTGCCGATGCAAATGTTGGTGGCAGCCGTGCTTGCTGCTGTGTTGCGCGTCCATGTGCCTGTTTCCGTGGTCATGGTGTGGTTCACCAATCCTTTGACCTTTGCCCCACTACTTTATGCTGCATGGCGCAGCGGGTCAATGATTCTGGGGGAGCCAGTTCTTGCTGAACCTCTCACTTTCAGCACAACGTCGATTCTGGTCAGTGCCGGACAAGCATGGCCGATGCTGCTGACAGGAATGTTATTTTGCGCGAGTGTTTCTGCGGTGTTGGGTTTTGGCGCAACTTTGCTGGTGTGGCGAATTCATGCTATTCGGCGCTGGCGTACGCGCAAGGAACGGCGTGCTGCACAGCGGGCATTGTCTAAGGGTGTTTCCTAGCGTCGAGTGTGCTCAGCTGGAAATACACCTGAACTAGTTGACAGAATAGACAGGATTTTTTGATAGTATTCCGTGCTCGACGATTGTTACTCAAGGACGAATACCAATATGACCGTTTGCAGATACATGAATACAACGCGCCTGCTTCTGATACTAGCCAGCGCAGCCATGGCTTCTATGGTGTCGGCGGCCGATCTCGAGATGGTTGGTTTAGATGGCCAGCAAGCTAACTTGCAATCTTATCGCGATGATGGCAAGTGGTCAGTTGTTCTGATACAACAGCCAGAGTGCAAGGGCTGTGACACTGCAGAGCTTGAGCTTCAACAATGGTCTGATAGCAAGAGCGAAACTGATGTTTCTGTGGCAAGCGTAAACGTTACCGCTCAGGATCAAGCTGAGAGCGTAACGGCGCGGCTCAACGCTAATGAAATAACTCTTCCTAACTTCCTGATCAGTGACAAAACCCAGTTGAACGAACTCTTTGAATCGCTCACCGGAACATCACTTCCACAGGACATCCCTGTATGGCTGTTGTTCGGAAATGAAGGACACTTCATGGGTGAAGAGACCGGAGCGAATTTTGATTGGGTTTTACTCGACGAGTTCATGAGCCCAGATGGGCCGGCTAATGAGCTTGCGCGCCTGTTAGCTGGTGAAACAAATGAACCGGAAGTAAAAGCGTCTTTTAATTCAAATTTGAACCGAATTGTCAGAGTGGCTCGTGCGGCAATACGTCGCGGAGACCTTGCGCGGGCTGGCACATCATTGAACGAGGCGCTATCAGAAAATCCTGATTACAGCGCATTAATCGTTGAGCACGCACGATGGCTGATGTTCGGTCATCGGCTAAGTAAATCTAACCCGATGGCTTATCAGCTTGATGAATCAGTGTCGCAGAAAATTGAAAGCGAATTATTAAGGGTTCTCAAAGATCAGCCCGCAGAGATCGGTGCTACAGCCCTTCTGATAGAGCTGTACAGCGTTACAGGTGAGTTAGTTAAGGCAGCACAAGTAATGGACGACGCTTCAGACAGCTATAAGGACTCATATTGGTTTCCCTACAACAGCGCCATGCTTTCACAGCTGCACGGTGATCCTGCAAAGGCTATCGAACAGCTACAACCGGTACTCAATAGCTATGCTGAAGAAATCACTTCGCTTGATCACTTTCAGTTTCAACAAGCTTGGCAGCTCGCCAAGACTATTGCGCTGGAGCATCCAGAACACGACCCCATAACGCTTGTTCGAGAAGGATTGATGGAGCGCATCAGTGAGGATGCAGTCATGGAAGAGATAAAGGTGCGTAGTAAAAGTGAGACACCCTTGATGGTCATTTTCAACTCACAGGACCCTGGCTGCGGACCCTGCGTAGAGACCACCAAACAAATAGAGCCGTACGTTAAAGCAAATCAAGACAAGTACCAGTTTGTTTATGTCTCAATAGAACCTTGGTCAAATATCAGCTACGTCCATTGGGCCGGTGTAATACCCAAAGTCACAGGCATACCTGCCGCCACAGTGTTTGCAAGATCACAATATATGATCACAACCAGCCCTCCTGTCAATAAAGATCTAGGCCAATGGTACGACGACGCCTATTCATTAGTGATCAGTAAAAACCCCGGTGAGTTGGACTACGCTGTCAGAGAAGCGATGGCCGAGCTCAGAACCGCCTATCAACTCTGGTGGAGAGCACGAAAAAACGAAAATTCGGCCTACGCATCTGTAAGAGTGGGATCGAAAGCCGCATGGGGTACATCTGAAGGGTTCACCGGCACGCTACCAGAACTGGAGCAGCATGCCCTCGAGGTGTGCGCCACACGCGCAAAAGCCAAAGAAATTGAAGGTGAGTGTCGATTGGCCCAGCCTGAGAAGAAGTAGCGGCGAACGAGTGATAGATCGGTACTAGTTAATCAGTACCGACTTCTCGCAATTTGCATCTTGCATCTTGCTCTCAACCATCTGAATATTCGTCTGCCTAACACGCTCATCTGAATATTCGTCTGCCTAACACGCTGAGCGTCTGCTAGCTCTGCCCCAACCCGCCTACAACGAGCATGAGAATAACCAGGAACGAGTGAATTCGCAGAGGCGACTTATTTTACAGTCTCCACCAACTCCCCACGCCGTAAATTCAAAATCCTGTCCATCCTGCCCGCCAGCCTCGTGTCGTGGGTCACCACCAGAAAGCTCGTTCCAAGCTCTCTATTTAGCTCCAGCATCAGCTCATATACTCGCCCGGCTGTCTCCTCATCCAGATTACCCGTAGGCTCATCAGCCAGAACTACTGCTGGCCGGGTTACCAAGGCTCTGGCAATGGCTGCACGTTGGCGCTCACCGCCCGATAGCTCAGATGGTTTGTGACGAAATCGCTCACCAAGCCCCACGCGCTCCAGTAATGCCTGAGCCTCAGCCGCAGCATCCTTTTTGGACATACCCCGAATCAACAGCGGCATACTCACGTTTTCTACCGCCGAAAATTCTGGCAACAGATGATGAAACTGATAGACAAAACCAACGGCCTGATTCCGTAGACGTCCACGCTTGGCCTGACTGAGCTTAGACATATCCTGTCCGACCACATGTACAGAACCGGCAGTTGGTGTATCCAAGCCGCCCAGTAAATGCAGCAGTGTGCTTTTGCCACTGCCCGATTGCCCGATGATGGCAACTCTCTCGCCTTTATTGATTCTCAGCGTGACATCTTTAAGAACTTCTACGCTCAGATCGCCCTGCTCATAACGACGGCCCAAATGTTGGGCTTCGAGTACGGTCGGCGCCTGCTCATCCTGAGAATCGCTTTTCATTAGATTATTCATAAGCCAAAGCCTGCGCAGGATCAGTACGCGATGCACGCCAGGCCGGATACAAGGTAGCCAGCAGCGACAAACCAAACGACATCAAGCCCACTTTTATGACATCACTTTGCCGAAGATCTGAAGGCATCTCGTCAATGTAATACACCTCCGGGTTTAATACCGGCCCAGTGAATTGCTCGATAAACGGCACCACCACATCGATATTACTGGCCAGCGAGATACCACCTATCAGACCTGCCACGGTGCCCACAACACCAATCAAGGTGCCTTGTACAATAAAGATCATCAACACACTGCTAGGAGATGCCCCTTGCGTGCGCAGGATAGCGATATCCGATTGCTTGTCTTGCACCAGCATCACAAGCGTTGAAATAATATTGAATGCCGCCACCGCAACAATCATGGACAAGATGATAAACATCATCGTTTTTTCCATTTTCACCGCCAGAAAGTAGTTGGCATTCTGTTGCGTCCAGTCGCTCACGTAGTTGTTAAACCCGAGCTCCTGGCGAAGGTCTGAGGCCACCAGCGGCGCCCGTCCGGTATCCGCAAGCTTTAAGCGAACGCCTGTGAAACCCTCACCCATCTTCAACAACTTGGCGCTGTCTTTTGCGTGCATCACTGCTAGATTACGATCAAACTGGAACATGCCAAACCGAAAGACACCAGTCACTGTAAAGCGCTTGATGCGTGGCACAAAGCCCATCGGAGTAACACTGGCTTCAGGCGTAATCACCATCACGCGGTCACCTGCAATAGCACCCAGATAGCTGGCAAGATCAGCACCCAGCACAATGCCGAATTCACCCGGCTGAAGAGCTTCTTCCAGAGAGTCCACCTGTTCCAGCTTTTCAGCCAGTTCAGACACCTGACTCTCCTGATCAGGTAACACCCCACGCACCAATGCACCAGTGGAGCGGCCAGCGTGAACCAACATCACCTGTCCTTCCACATAGGGCGCCGCACCTATAACCTCCGGATGGTCCGTGGCAATAGAGGCAATGCTCTGCCAATCTTCAATGGGAGGCCCGAGACCGGTTACCGTGGCGTGCGAAGAAGCACCGATAATCCGTTCGCGCATTTCTTTTTCAAACCCATTCATCACCGAAGTAACCGTGATAAGCGCGGTCACGCCCAGCGCAACCCCCAGTATCGATACCAGTGATATGAATGAGATGAAGTGATTTCGTCGTTTGGCGCGTGTGTAACGCAGCCCGACAAACAGTTCGTAGGGTTGAAACATATTACTGTAGAGCCATGCAAAGGCCAGAAGGTTCGACGGGGTTATTCACGCAGGCTTTTGCCTGAGGGTTCCCGACAGATTGTCAAAAATAGACTGGTCGATCGGGGACAATCTCTTAGTGTAGTGAAGTAGGAGCCAGATATGGGATAATTGCGGACTAGGCTTCATAAAAGAACGATTTGTTGGGGTTTTACGTAACTAAACGCCGTGCACACTGCGCAGCTTTTCTGTTTACGTTTTTCATCAGTTCTTATGCAGCCAATGTGTCGTTCCTCACCGATAACGTGGCCTCCCTTGGGAGGTATTAAACAATGCAAGTATCTATCCGAATCGCCACCAACTTTCCGAGGTTTTATCCGTAGTGCCAGAGCTCCCTACAACCCTGATCTCCGACGCCCTAGCCAGCACTTCTCGCTGGGGCAAGCTCTACGGCTCCTCCGAGTCATTGGCCATCGCCGAATACGCCGCCTCGCACGATGGCTTGTGTGTGGTGGTCGCGCCCAGCACCTCGGAACTGCTGCATCTGGAGGTAGAGCTTCAGTTCTATGCAGGTGCAGGGACGCCGGTGCACGTACTTGGGGATTGGGAGACGCTTACCTACGATCGGGTGTCCCCGCATCAAGACATCATCTCCCAACGAATCAGAACCCTCTACACACTGGGGGATACCCAGCGCGGAATATTGCTTCTCACCGCCGCAGCCCTCATGCAGCGCCTGCCACCCAGAAACTTTCTGGACCAGCACGCGCTGATGATCAAAACCGGCGATACGCTGGGCCTGGCTGATTTCCGTGTGCGTCTGGTTGAAGCCGGATATCGGCTGGTTACACAGGTAGAAGAGCACGGTGAGTTTGCTGTACGCGGCTCCATTCTTGATCTGTACCCGATGAGCAGTAACAACCCCTATCGGGTGGAGTTCTTTGATGATGAAATCGAGACCATCAGAACGTTTGATGTTGATACCCAACGAGGCACTGAAAAAGCTGATCTCATCGAATTACTGCCCGCGCACGAATTCCCGTTAAATGAAGAAGGCATTGCCTTGTTTCGTCGCCAATACCGCAACAGCTTCGCTGCGGAAAGTAAAAACACACCTATCTACAATGAGGTGAGTGAAGGACGTGCACCAGCCGGTATCGAGTACTACATGCCGCTGTTCTTTGAAGAGACGACCTCACTGTTCACCTACCTTCCCAAAGCGGCCAGCTTCATCATGGTTGACGGTGCCACGCAAGCCTTGACGCAGTTTGAAGCCAATACTGCTGAGCGATATGAGCAGCGCCGCCATGACGTTGAGCGCCCTATTCTTGCGCCTGAAGAAATCTATTTAAGCAGTAGCGAGATCACCGCGAGGCTAGATGAACTCAACACCCGCCATACCCAGCGCTTTGAGTTTGAGTCAACGGGCGTCGACGCTATCAATGCTCGCACTGAAGCACCCGGGCTATTTCCTATCGAGCCGCGCAGTGATCGTCCGATGGGTGCGTTGCAGGATTTTCTAGGTAAGTTTCCCGGCAAGGTGCTGTTTGTTGCAGAGTCCACCGGCCGACGAGAAGCTCTGCTTGACCAACTGGTCGGCAACCGTCTCAAGCCTGAAACCGTGGACAGCTGGCAGTCTTTTCTAAACAGTGAACGTAATCTTTGCCTGACCACTGCCGCCATCGATCGCGGTCTACAGTTGCCTGAAGCTGGCATCGCCATGATCACTGAAACCCAGCTGGGTTCAGGGCGTATCAAACGACGCGAGCGACGAAAACCTACGCGCGATTCTGAAGCCATCATCGCCAATCTCACCGACCTGAGCATCGGCGCTCCGGTGGTACATATCGATCACGGCGTGGGGCGTTATCAGGGCATGACCACATTAACGGTGGGCGCTGTCAGCAACGAATATCTGACTATCCACTATGCCGGTGACGACAAGCTCTACGTACCCGTTGCCTCTCTACATCTGATCAGTCGTTATGCCGGTGCCAGTGAAGAGTCTGCCCCTCTGCATAAACTGGGTACAGAAACCTGGCAGAAAGTGCGCAGAAAGGCTGCAGAAAAAGCCTACGATGTCGCCGCAGAACTGCTTGAGATTCATGCGCGCCGTGCGGCCCGTAAAGGCTTTGCCTTTCCGGAAAATTCTGACAACTACGCATTGTTTAGCGAAACCTTTCAGTTTGAAGAAACCCCTGACCAGCTAAGTGCTATTGAGGCGGTTGTAAAAGATCTTCGTTCGCCGCAGCCCACCGATCGTGTGGTGTGCGGTGATGTGGGTTTTGGTAAAACCGAAGTGGCCATGCGTGCAGCTTTTGTGGCTGTCGATGCAGGCAAGCAAGTGGTGGTGTTAGTACCCACAACGCTATTGGCAAAACAGCATCACAAGAACTTTCTTGATCGCTTTTCTGACTGGCCTGTGCAAATAGAGGCGCTGTCGCGTTTTGAGACGCCTAAAGAACAGAAAGCCATCATGAAGAAACTTGCCAGCGGTGGTGTTGACATTATTATCGGCACACACAAGCTACTGAGCAAGGAAATCAAGTATCACAATCTGGGCTTAGTGATTATCGATGAAGAACATCGCTTTGGTGTGCGCCACAAGGAGCACATGAAAGCGCTGCGTTCAGAGGTTGATATTGTCACCCTTACTGCCACGCCTATTCCGCGCACATTGAATATGGGCCTTGCAGGCATGCGTGATTTATCAATCATCGCAACCCCACCTCAGCATAGACACGCGATAAAAACCTTTGTCGGTGAGTGGTCAGATGTACAAATACGTGAGGCCTGCGAGCGTGAACTTGCACGTGGTGGTCAGGTGTACTTTCTACACAACGAGGTTCAAACCATTGAACGAATCTCAGAAGATCTAGAACGTATTGTGCCGGGTGCCAAGGTTAACTTTGCTCATGGCCAGATGCGCGAAGGCGATCTGGAACAGGTGATGAACGACTTCTATCACCAACGCTTTAACATTCTGGTGGCAACCACCATTATCGAAAGCGGAATAGATATCCCCAGCGCCAATACTATCCTTATTAATCGTGCCGACAAACTCGGGCTCGCGCAGCTGCATCAATTACGTGGCCGTGTAGGACGTTCTCATCACCGAGCTTATGCCTATCTGATAACACCTCCAAAAGGTTCGATAACAAAAGACGCTGAAAAGCGATTGCAAGCTATCGAATCTCTGGAAGATCTGGGCGTCGGCTTTACCTTGGCCACACACGATCTGGAAATTCGTGGCGCAGGTGAGCTGTTAGGTGAAGGCCAGAGTGGACAGATTCAGGAAATCGGTTTTACGCTGTACAGCGAGTTGTTAAACCGCGCTGTAAAAGCATTGAAAGAAGGCAAACTGCCAGACTACGATAAGCCACTGGCCCAAGGTACCGATGTGGACCTTGGCGTACCCGCCCTGCTGCCTGAGGATTATGTGCCAGACGTACATCAACGGCTAATCTTGTATAAAAGAATTTCACACGCACCCGATAGTGAAGCACTTCGAGATCTCAAGATTGAACTGATAGATCGATTTGGGTTGCTACCAGTGCAAACAGAAAGACTGTTCGACGTTATGCGCTTACGTCAGCGGTGTGAAACATTGGGTGTAGAGCGGCTAGAGCTCAATCCTGGCGGTGCCCGGCTTGTCTTTGCGAATGATCCGAAGATTGACCCCATGGCGTTGATTACGATTATTCAAAAGCATAGCGATATCTACAAGTTCGATGGCAAGCAGATTTTGCGTGTTATCAAGCCGTTTCAAGAATCGGAAGAGGCACAGGCATTCGTTGATCAATTAATGGACACCTTGGCATTGCCTGAGGCAGCTTAGCGGAGGCTTTTGCTACCGCTAAGCTGTTAGATCACGGTGCTCATTGCCGTCGGCGACATAACGACAAGCTGGGCTAAACTATTCACGGACCGCCTGATTCTTCCCGGAAAAGGCCAGCCCCGTGGATTCATGAATAGTTCAAGCTAGATCAACGAGCATAGGTAGCGATCAAAACATCATCTCCCACTCGCGTGGCTGCTGCTCGAACACGTGACACCTCATCTAGAGGCACCGACGACAGCATCAGATGTCCTATCTAGAGTAGATGGACGACAATAAACAGGGTGGAAATCGAAGACAATCACCATACAATTGTAGTAACGAATCTACATGCATACTCAAAGATAGCTGACAATGAGTGCAAAATCGTTCTCTAGCAGACAATTTAACCAGGATTCAAGCGGCGCAAAAAAGGCTGCTAACGATGGCCCTGTGTTCATTACAGATCGTGGCAACCCTTCCCACGTGTTAACAACCATCGATACTTACATTGAGCTCACAGGAGGAAAATCAAACATTGTAGAGCTGCTGGCAATGGATGATGTAGGTGACGAGGAATTTGAGCCGGTGAAGCTACCAAGCATTGCGAAGCCAGTTGACCTTGACTGATGTACATTCTGGACACCAACGTACTGTCAGAACTACGCAAAACCAAGACAGGAAAGGCTGATAAGAACGTCGTATCCTGGGCCTCAACCGTACCTGCTCAGACGATGTATCTGTCAGTGATTTCAATTCTCGAAATCGAGTTGGGAATTCTGCGAATAGAGCGAAAAGACGACGTACACGCACAACGACTGAAATCTTGGCTTGAAACACAGATACTTAGTACATTTGAAGGGCGGATGCTACCAATCACTGTTGATATCGTCAGGCAATGTGCTGCGCTGCACGTCCCAGACCCAAGATCAGAGCGAGACGCACTCATCGCAGCCACAGCACTAGCGCATGGTATGACTGTAGTAACGCGCAACGTATCCGATTTCAAAGAGACCGGCGCCATTATTATGAATCCCTGGGTCGTGGGTGTTTAGCTAAACAGGCGGCAATAGAGGATTTGGTTGACGGAAAGTCGCTGAATTTCACTAGCTGACGGTCAATTTGACCGACTGAAATCGGCCCA
>JALZVU010000026.1 GCA_023301795.1 Granulosicoccus sp. | reverse complement strand
TCGGCGATCGGCCCGGGTTATTGTTGTTGTGGATTCTGGGCGGGTCTCCAGGCTTTGTTCGGGTGTGCTCAGGAGCGGGTTCCGGCTCTGGCGCAGGCTCTGGTGCAGGTTCTGGAGCGGGCTCTGGCGCGGGCTCTGGAGCAGGTTCTGGCGCAGGTACGGGAGTGGGCTCAGGACTTTCGGTGTTGCCAAACTCGATCGCTGCGTCTTTGTCAGCAAAAATATAAACCCGCTCCGTGCTTTCATCGCAGGTGTTTACACTTTCAACATCCTGTCCCCAACACGAAGTCCATTGACCCGATTCTACTAAGTCTACATTGAGCAAGTCATAGGTTCCGGTACGGGGAGTCCAGAGTAGCAGCAGTCCTGCAAACGAGGAATACCGTCCTGAATCTCCAACTTCATCACGTGACAGTTGAAATAGGCCTTGACCAATGGTGAGTGAATCTCCAGAGAACGACTCCGATTCGTTAACAAGGTAATAGGTTGAGTACTGACGCCTGTTGCTACTATTTTGTGAAGTGGACGTTTGGGAGTCAGTCGACGCCGACGTGCCGCGATCAGACTGATCTGCATGAGTTGATCCTGATGCCAACGCAATTGCGAAAGCCAGAAGAAAGGTATTTCTTACCACCACGATATCTCCGAAGTTAAATCTCTATAACGATGCTGAAAATGAAATTCCACACTCCTGTAAGTGAACTAGCACGTAGGAATTCCAGGCAGCTGCGCACTGCTGGTAGGAGACTACAGATATAAGCTTGGAAAGGTTTGTTTGCGCAAACAAGATTGCACGACTGTAAGGCTGGACTTGTATTATTTCACTAGCCTGGGTGAGAGTTTTGCGATGAATATAAAGCAAGCTGTAATGAACTGATGTCTGACTGATGCTGCATCGCAAGCTTTATCCTCTGCGAATGCACAATCAGCTGTGTGTATAATTTCCGTGAACTCTAATGACGTGAAAAAGTGTGGTGAGGCAGAATGCTGGTTCAACGTCGTCTAGTCAAAAAATCTGATGTCCAAGCGGATTCACAGGTAATTATATGAAGAGAATGATATTGGTCTGTGGTCGAACAGGCGCTGGTAAGACGACGTATTCAATTGCGCTGTCTAAAGACATTAATGCTGTTCGTTTCTCAATTGATCCTTGGATGCAAACGCTATTTGCAGAAGACATGAAGTCGCTGGATTATTCCTGGATGATTGAGCGGGTTTATAGGTGCTACGATCAAATATGGGATACGTGCGAGAAAATATTTGCTACAGAGGGGAGTGTGGTTCTTGATCTTGGCTTTACAGAAAAGAAGCAGCGAATGCTGTTTGCTGATCGCGCGGCTGCGCTTGGTATTGTTCCTGAGGTTCATGTCCTCGAAGCTCCCAAAGAGCTTCGAATGGAGCGGGTGGTTCAGAGGAACACAGAAAAAAAACCAGAGGTGTATGCTTTTGATGTCACCGACGCGATGTTCAATTTCATGGAGCCAAGGTTTGAGCAGCCAGACGAAATTGAATTAAAGAATGGTGTTACTGTCGACACGAGATGATGGCAGAGTAGCGATGCCCATGCCCATGCCCATGCCCATGCCCATGCCGATGCCGATGATGTAGGTGTCAGGCAGCTCGCTTCACAGCATCTGTCTTCTCGACCCGAAAGCGTGCGACCAGGCCCTCAAGATCAAACGCCATGGTGGAAAGCTCAGCAGACGCCTGATTGATTTTGTCGACCGCCTCTTGATTGCTTTTCGCCTTGGTCGCAACATTATCGATGATTTCGGATATTGCATTGGTGTTCGATGAGGTCTTTGCAATGCTGTCGGTAATCTCCTGAGTGGAGGTCGACTGTTCTTGAACTGCGATGGTGATCGATCTCTGAATCTCACTGATCGAATTGATAATCTCACTGATCGAGCCGATGGCATTGACGGCTGTTTCGGTGTCCGACTGTATTTCTACGATTCTCGACTCGATCTTCTGAGTAGCCTCGGCCGTACCTCTAGCAAGTTCTTTCACTTCATTGGCAACAACAGCAAAACCTTTGCCTGCGTCGCCCGCCCGCGCAGCTTCAATGGTGGCATTTAGTGCCAGCAGGTTCGTCTGCTCCGCAATCGAGGTGATGACCTTCACAACAGAGCCAATACCGCTGCTGCTTTCGGCCAGCTTCTTCATGGTGGAGTCTGTACTTTGCGACAATACTACTGCTTCCCGAGCCACCTTCTCAGCATCCACTGTGCTGCGCGAAATCGCTTTGATCGACTGGCTCATTTGTTCAGTAGCGTTGGCAGCTCTGGCGACTCCTTCATCAGCCTCATTGGCTAGTTTAGCCGCACGTGAGGTATCGGCCACAGCTGCCTGCACTACTGAACTCATGGTATCGGACAGTGAGGATAGTCCGTCGGCCGCACTCGTCAAACTGTTTGCGTTCGAAGACATCTCGAGCATGGTATGACGTAGTTCATTGATCAGACGCTGGAGTGCATGGGCCATCTGGCCAGCCACATCGTCGCCGTGTATGCCGATTACGCTCTCCAGATCGCCGTTTGCAATAGCATTGATGGTGTCGAGCAACCGATCAACTCGCAGTTGTAACTGTTCGGCATGGCGCTCCCGTTCCTTGGCGGCATTCTGTTCGCGTTCATGCTGCTCGGCACGTTTGTCCAGTACTTCACGCTCCTTGAACATGTGTTCTCGTTCGTCACTTTCACGCTGCTTTTGTGCCGCCGCGTCAAGTTGCTCTGCATGCAGACGCCTTGCCTCTTGAGCGTTCTTTCGGAACACCTCTACTGTGCGTGCCAATTCGCCTAACTCATCCGTACCAGATACCTCAGTGCTTGCGTCCAGGTTGCCGTTGGCAATTGCACGCAGTGCTTTTATGGTGCTCAACAAGCGTCCAAGCAAACTCCGATGCACCACAGACCAATAGACAATAATCGTGAGTATGATGCTTGCTATAGACAGCAGGATGAGCTGTAAACGTTTATCTTCAATTAGATGCGCCAATTGAGTGCCGGAATTGTCCACAGCCTCACGGCTTAGCTGAACTTGTTCTGCCAATTGTTCAACAAATCTAGATTGATCGGTAAATAGTTTGCCTTGCAGCTCAATAATCGATGCCTCTACATTTAGCACGATTGCACGCTGATCAAATATACCGTTAGCCTTTGTGGCAAGCACAAGAAGTCTGCTGGTACGCTCACCAATATTGATCAGCCCTTGTACGGTTTGCAGATTTCTCAACAGACTCACCACCGACTTGCTCGATTCATCAAAGCGGGTACGCAATGCATTGAGTGAATCAAAGGCACTGACATAAATTGCCTGACCAATAATTCCTGCCAATGTATTCATTTCTGCTCTCAGTTCAAGCAGGTCAGACTGGATTTTTATTCGATTTCTCAACAGTTCGGGCATGATGTTGGCAGTGCTGTTACGTAACTCATCCCCGTTCAGAATTAATAGGAACTGTTGCATTTCGGCAAATCCCGTTAACGCCTCTATCAGGTCTGAATGTACTGACATGACACGCTCTGCACTGGATGTGGTGCCAGAGCGACGTTCCATCAGATCCACATCCGACTGTTCGAGCAGGGTGCGATAATTCTGATGTTCCTTTCTAAGTAGCGCGATAGAATCGGTAAACACCTGCGGTTCATCCAGATCTTCAATCGGAATCAGTTCGCTGTCTGACAAGAAGCCCGTCATGGCCTTCAGGCTGGCTTGAACTGACTGCTGCCATTCATTAAGGGTTTCTGCACTTTCGCCACGCACCAACCAATGTTCGATACTGGCCAGCTCACTTTGCATCCTGACCGCAGCCATTAGCGATTCAAACGGTACACCAAGAAAAGTATCGATTATCTCCAGATTTTCACTGAGCAAATTATTAGTAGAATTAAAGAAAAACGACGATTCACGTTCAATGATTGAAACCAGGTCGTTATTGATGCCGGTGTGATTCAGATCAGATTCCCGTACCAGCTGATACACACGTGCCGAAGCATCCAGCCTTGCTTCCACTGCGCCAGAAAGGCTACGCGTGTCCAAGGACAGTTGGCTAATCTGGTCAAGACTGTTTTTGCGTATGTTCTGCTCATCCTTAACTGTGCGAGCAATCATTGTTGCTTCGATCTGTTCGATCATGCTCTGCGCACGGTCAGCCTGCTGCTGTCGTTGTTCCTGAGAGGCGGCATTTACAAGCACCGGCAACACCGCACTGAGTGTCATCCCTGCTTGGCTGAGTTGCATGGATTCCGACATCAGCGGCACACTCGTGTCGGAAATCTCGCTTAAGGCCTTGGCAACATGATCGAACGCCACTGCACCGATCATGCTCGCCAGTAGCGTACCGGACACAACTGATCCGAACGCTACCATCAACTTGTGTCGAATCCCAAAGGTCAGCTTTGTCATTATTGTTTTAACCCGATCAGTCCGTGGTGAGCATCGTTTCTGTCGCTGATGTAAAGAATGAAGTACACCTGTTGGTGGAGCGAGCTTTCCTGTTAGTCAGATTGACGAGCTTGTTATTGGTCGAGCTCAGCAACCCGATCGCCATCGGCTACGCTCACTCGTTGCAAATGACCATCGGACCACTTGAAAATACCAAAAAGGCCTGAAACCACTCCGGTTTTCGAGTATTCCATGCTGCCAGTAACGCCGTCGTAGTTGATCTCCTTGCCCGAGCGCAGAAGAGCAATACCCTCTGCATAGGTATACACCACTTGCCCCGGACCACTGGATACCGAATGCATGGCATCTGACCATTGATCCGAATCGACTGAGCCGGCTTTTTCCAGTGCCAAAGCAGTTAACACTAACAAGTCGTAGTACTGCATTGCATACGAGTTGGCTGCATCACCTATCGCGTCGGCCTGTGGCGACACGCTAATGGCCTGTCGGTAAAACTCCCAGGCAGGTGACTCGGCGTGGGCGTACGCACTTAACACCACACTTTCATGAAACGCCAAGGCTTTTTCCCCAGCAGTTTCCACGAAGTCGGTTTCCTGCCACTCGGTAGTACCTACAATGGTCCATGAAAAACCTGCATCTGCTGCATTACGTACGAACACACCCCCATTGTGAGGCGCAGAGAGAACAACCACTGCATCGGGTTTCATGCGTGCGACCTTCTTGACTACGCTGGTGTAGTCGGTCCATGTCGGTTGAATATCCACGGTTCCAACAACTGTCAGGCCGAGTCTTTCAGCCGCCTGCATACCGGCATCGCGTTGCTGTTGATGCCCTTTCAGGGTGGTTGAAACCAAGACTATGCGCTTTTTTCCAGACTCGCTCAGATGTAGCAAGGCCGCAATACTCTGCGCCGTGTCCATGGGACCACCGCGGAACAAGGGTTCGGTTCCCACGCCGCCAAGCTTTGGATCGATCGAACCACCATGCACAGACGGCAGTAACGGTTTTTTTAGAAACTTGATGCGTTTGAGGAGCATCTCGCGGTACTCATCGTACTGGTGAGATGAATTTAGCAGGATGTCCACTTTTTCCACACTCAACAGACGACGCACGCCGCGCGTTTCTCCGATAGTGCCGATATCTTCATGAATAACGGTAATGGGCCGACTGGCCGGTGGAGATTCGTTGATTACATCTACTGTAAAGTCGGTGATTGAGTCGAAAAAATCACCGAACCCGCCATATTGTCCAGTGTGATGGGTCAAGTGACCGATCTTAATGGGGCGTTCTGCTATTGCGGGTGTGGCCAGCGAAATAGCTATGGCAACCACGCAGCCCCAAACGGGTTTCCCAACAGTTCTGGATATCATCTAATCTTCCATTTTTAATGTAACCGCACTGTCAGTAAATGGCAGTCAAAGAAAACGATTTTGCGAAAGGCAAATACGATACTCTTGTAGTATCTGACTGATCGAGAACCACAAAACCGCCATTCACTGTCCGATTAACGGCCATGAATTTGGAATGCTGAGGTAGTTGGTAGCGCACTACTACATGTTAACCCTAGTGCTAAGTTTGCTGATAACTGTTATGCAGGTGCTGCTGAAGAATCTATGTTTATACCAATGCGTGAATGTAAACCCCCAATTGTGGTAAATAACAGTAGATACGGCTGTTGGGCTAGCCGGGAGAAATATGATTGTGTCAACATCAGATGCATACGAGCTTTGGTCGCAAACCTGTCGATGAAGCAGAAAGTTGCTAGTGTCACTCGGTACAAGAGTTGGAGTATGAGCATATGAAGCCCGACAGTATTGGTGACGCTTACAATCAAATTACAGATTTATGGGAAAGCACCTCGTTCGACAGACTCAATGGAATAGCGCAGCATAAAAAAGCGATTGCTTTCTCAAAAAATAGAGGCAAGGCGCTTGATGTGGGATGCGGAAGCACCGGACGAATAATCGATTTGCTCCTCGAGAGTGGGTTCGATCCGGAAGGAATCGATATTTCCGAACGCATGATAAAGCTGGCAAGAGAGCGACATCCAGAGGTAAAGTTCTCCTTTGTGGACGCATGTACTTGGGAGTCGCCAGATTCCTATGACTTTATTTCAGCATGGGATAGCCTATGGCATGTCCGCCTGGATCAGCAGAGAAATCTGTTGACGATGCTGGTTAACAATTTGAAAAAAGACGGAGTTTTGATAATTTCGTGTGGTGGCACCGATGGAGCAAATGAACACAGGGATAGCGCAATGGGCCCGGAGCTATACTATGCATCATTGGGTTTGACAGGATATCTAGAGCTATTTTTTGAACTTGCTTGCACGTGTAGGCACCTTGAGTATGACCAGTATCCTGAGCTGCATACCTATCTGATAATTCAAAAAAATTAGTGTCCTTTTGGTTTCATGATGAGCAGCGTTGTTTAACCTCTCTATCTGAAAGTTCCACTTTTTAACTCATGTACAATATGGAGCTAACCAAGGTGATCGCTGAACACGTTAATTTTGTACTCCAAGAATCAAGTTAATAAAGCAGGGATAAAGTTGGCTGATCCAACTGCAGCAGCAACAGAGATATCTGTCGCGATGGATACCCTATCTTACTGGCGTTACTATCACGAGACCCCCCTGGAGGGGGCATTTGATCCTCTACAACGCATCGCAAGAAAAATAGACCGGGACGCGATTTTTGCAAAGAGGCTGAAGCGTACAGCGTCCATCATCTCGAAGCTTCAAAGAAGTGAAGGGCGTATGCAGTTGAGCCGAATGCAAGACATCGGCGGTTGTAGAGCCATCATATCAACGGAAAAAAAATTAAGAAAAATCGTTCGGGAGTTGAAAAAAATCCCTGAGCTTAAAGGCCCTGACGGCTCGCACAAATTTCGAGACTATATTACTTCCCCCAAGTCCGATGGGTACCGCAGCTTTCATATCGTCGGTAAATTTCCTGACGATGCAGGTTCTGTAAGAAGTATTGAGATTCAAGTGCGTACTCGCATCCAACACTATTGGGCCACCGCCGTAGAAATTGTGGATCTCTTTACTGGGCAGGCCCTGAAGTCGAATCAAGGAGATCCGGAATGGGAAGAGTTTTTTTCCGCGGTTAGTCGGCAATTTGCCCTTATGGAGACAGTTCATGTCTTCAGCCAATTGACCTACCAGCAGCAGTTCAACGAGTACTCGAAATTGCTTGCACAAGACGAAAGTCTGTTAATGGACTGCCTGACGGTACAGCAACTTGCAAGGTCAGTTGATGTAAGTGGGCGGCTTGAAGCATTTGCCAATTCACTTAAAATTATTGATGACCGCTTGAGTCAGCTTACGGTGAGTGGGTATGTGCTATTGAAGATCGATACGGTAAATAATTTAGTTTCATCAGGGATGTATGAGAGCAAACAAAGCAATGAAGCGGAGAAAGCGTACATTGAGCTTGAGAAAGAGACGATAGACGATCCAAAGACGGTCGTTGCATTGGTTTCAAGTGCCGCCGTAGGCGGTATCAAGGAAGCATATCCAAATTATTTTGCCGACTCCACTGAGTTTCTAAAGCTTCTCAATATTATCAACCACGTTAGTGATCCGACACAGCGAGGTTTTTTTGAAAGACTGATAGGCCGACAACCCTGATTTGAAATCACGCGCTAAGCATGCTGAACAGTACGCTATGGCGAATCTAAGGTTGCCGTGACGATTTGACGATTGTTTTGGCAGAGTCAAAAGCTGCGCGTCTACGCTGGATTTCCTCACTGGATAATTTGTCCGGATTGGAGTAGTCATCTTTCCAGTTTGCGACGCCTGGCCATGTGTAAGGAGACTGAACAGTCGTGCGCGGTGCTTGCGCTGTTTGTACTAGCTCCAGCGCTGCATTGATGAGCCCTTGTTGGCATTGACTGTCTCCGGGTATGCCAGCCGAATTTCCTAACGGGAAATCACTGAATAGAAATCGTGGAACACCAACGTATTCGACAATATCTTTTGCGCAGCCCATGATGACGGTAAGAACTCCTGCTTGTTCGAGTGTTCGAGCTGCTAGCGATACAGACTGATGACATACAGGGCA
>JALZVU010000025.1 GCA_023301795.1 Granulosicoccus sp. | reverse complement strand
ACTCTAGGTGAGATCCAGGAAAAATGAGTACAGCCCCTTAGATGCTGCTATAGAAGCAGCGAAGCGGTTCTGGGCCGGAATTTTATGCAACACTAGGGTATTCATAGCACATGACAACGCTATCAGATATTTTCAACACACCTGGTGCACGGGCTGACGCCCAGGATGGACCGTTCTCTGACGATGAGCTGCGACTGTCCAATCGAAACTCCGGGACGTTATTGGAGATGCTCAAACACGACGTCACACCCACTGGCCTGCACTATCTGCTTATACATTTCGACGTACCTAGCCTCGATACACAAACCCACACGCTGAAATTCGGTAGCGGCTTCGGTGCACCTTTTTCATTGAGTCTTGATGATATCCGCGCCTTACCGCAGATAACCATGCCTGTCACACTTGAATGTGCAGGCAATGGCCGAACGGCCGTGTCGCCACGCACGCGTTCCATGCCATGGAGCTACGAGGCGGTGGGCACATCAGAGTGGACGGGCACGCTATTGGCGCCTCTGATTGAGCGTGCTTGTCCCAATGCAGACACGGTCGAAATTGTATTCACAGGCGCTGATAGAGGATTTGACAAGGGTGTTGAACATGCGTTTGGCCGTAGCCTGACACTCGAACAAATAGCTTCACTGGATGTGCTTCTGGTACATGAAATGAATGGTCAGCCATTACTGCCACAACACGGCGCCCCGCTGCGCATCATCGTACCGGGCTGGTACGGCATGGCATCCGTCAAATGGTTAAGCACCATAGAGGCATTGAATCAACCCTATCAGGGATTACAACAAGTTGGCACCTATCGCTATCGCAACCACAAGGACGACCCTGGAACACCAGTGACATCCCTACGCGTGAAATCCTTGATGGAACCTCCAGGTATTCCCGATTGGAGCACGCGCAATCGCTACCTGAAAGCAGGACCTGTGACCGTTGCCGGACGCGCATGGTCAGGCAATGGATCCTCAATCAGCAAAGTGGAATTCAATGACGGCAAGCGATGGCACACGGCGCAGCTGACACCGCCCGCTGGACGCTTTGGCTGGACCCGATGGGTATGTCAGTGGGAAGCCGTGCCGGGTGAGCATGTGCTTAGTTGCAGAGCAACCGACAGTAATGGCGACACCCAACCGCTAGAGCCGCGATGGGATGCTTCAGGATTTGGTAATAACGCTGTTCAGCAAGTGAATATCTATGTTGAACTCTCCCCTAGGGTCTAGCTTCTCAGTTAGCGTCGGAGCTTTGAATACACATCACACCGGGTACATTTTTCTCAAGCTCTACAGCGGCTAATGTCGCTATCTCCAAAGCACCCTGAGGACTAAGGTGGGTGTCATCCCACTTGCCTTCAATATAATTTTCATGACTGCCGGGCGCTAGATGGAGGTACAACTGCTTTGATGCGATCGGCCCCATAGTGGACACGAGTTTATAACTGGCTTTGTTAAGATCAATCAGTACAACATTCATAGTTGATGCTACTTCCCGAGTCACCGCCGGGTAATCTCCAAGAGTCCGCTCAAGCTCACCCTGCGAGTTAAACGCTCTTCGAACTATTGACGTTAGTAAAACCGGTTCAGCACCCACTTCCTTCACGTCCGAAACAAACTTATTAAGATTGTCGCGATACTCTCGCCATGGGCTGGCATACAGATCTAATTCATTTTTTTTCTGATCATTGTGTCCAAACTGAATAATCACGATATCACCAGCCCGAACGTTGTTCAGAAGCTTCTTCCATAAACCTTCGGAAATAAAGCTCTTTGTACTGCGACCGTTTTTTGCGCGATTAACAAGCCGAACATCAGGGCACAGCATGTTCGCTATTGGTTCGCCCCACCCTGTCTCTGGACGCCTCGACACTAATTTTACGGATAGGGTGGAGTCGCCTGCGAGGTGGATTGTGGTTCCTTGATATCTATCGGTAACCAGAACCATTCCGCCGGCCACAACCATAGCGAGCAACACTATCGCCCAGAAGGTTTTTTTCATTGACGGATGAAATGACAGATCGAACGCACGATCTTAATCGAAGGCGGTTGTGTCTTTCGAAAAAAAACTCAGCTGGGACTACTTACGGGCCTGCCAAAAAAGCTAGGCCCGCTGGCGTCACAAACTATCCCAGGGGAACAGCTTTGCGCGGGACGTACCAAGCTTTCTGGTTGTGCAAGCTGCCAAGAACAAGTTGAATCTCAGCCATCCGAGCTTTGTATTTCTCAGCCCTTTGCGCTTCGTCCTGCTCTTGACCGTCGATGGCCTGCTTGGCCAGGCTCTGAGCTTGATATCGGAGCGCTTCTTCGATGACGTCCAATTCTGTCAGACCGATCTCGAACTGGGTTTGGACTTTTGCTTGAACTCTATTAGAAACTGGCATATTCACGCTCCAATCTGGGATTCATGAAATATATCGACGGAAATCAAAAGAATCCAGTCAAACCGTGTTTATGTGTAAATGTTTATATTTACATTTTTCAATTATGTAAATTTGTTAATATCAAAGTATGGCTAAAACATTTGTTGGTACAAGATTACGCCAGTTGCGGCGAGAAAATAACCAGTCGCAGGCTCAGATGGCAAAGTCCGTGGGCGTCAGCACCGCTTATATAAACTTGCTGGAAAACAATCAGCGCAGCCTGTCGGTCAAGGTACTGATGGCAATAGCCGACGCTTACGACGTGGACTGGCGTGATTTGATGCACGACGGCAGCGATCGCTTGCTGGCAGATTTACACACCGCTGTTCAAGACCCATTATTCAACACTGGGCAACCCGACATTCAGGAGCTCAGACTCGCCGTGGATCACGCGCCAAAGCTTGTGGAAAACTTCCTCCATTTGTACCGGAACCACTCCAATGTTATTGACCGCGTCATGCAAACGGGTGATCAGCTTTCAGACGGTGCGCAACTGACCTCCCCTGAAGCGATTGTTCATGATTTTTTCCGAAGCCATTCGAACTACTTTGCTGTACTCGAGGACTACGCTGAGGGGCTGCGCCTTGAGCACCCCTGTGAGCCCTATGATGTTTACTATCAGCTGAAGACAAGGTTGCATGAACGACACGCAATTGAGGTCAGCACAGAACCGATTGAGGAAATGGAGCGCTCATTACGTATCTACGACAAGGCCGCAGGCAAAATCAAACTCTCAGAAGCGCTCGACTTTCCTAACCGTACGTTCCAGTTAGCACACATGCTTGGGCTCATTGAATGCAGCAGCCAGATCGACACGCTGACCGCTGACATTTCAGACCAAGGCTTGGAAAAGAACGCCGACAACGCAGGCAGGGTTCGCTGCCAGGTAGAGCTTGCCAACTACTTTGCAGCTGCGTATCTACTGCCTTATTCACAGTTTAAAAATACTGCTGAATCAATTGCTTACGACATCAACCGCTTGGGCAAGACATTTGGTGTCTCATTTGAGCAAGTCTGCCATCGCTTAACAACGCTACAACGAAAGGGCGATAGTGGCATACCGTTTTTCTTTATCCGAGTGGACAGAGCAGGCAATGTCACAAAGCGCTTTAACGCAAGCTCCATCACCATTGCTGAATACGGCGGAGCTTGTCCGGTGTGGGATCTGCATGCAACTTTCAGTAATCCAGGCACCATTCTGCCGCAGTTCGTAGAACTTCCTGACGGAAAACGCTTTTTCACAATCAGCCGCACGGCAGACAGGCCAGCCTACAGCCGTGACTCGCAGGCAAGACGCCAAGCATTGTCGCTAGGGTGCGATCTTTCTCATGTCGGCAATATAGGCTATGCGAGCGCCTTCAATCAGTCAGACGAACAACTCTACGGGAAGATCGGCATAAACTGCCGAATCTGCCCGAGACAGTCGTGTGCGCAACGAGCTCACAACCCGCTAGGCGTTGAATTGTCGGTGGATCCGAGTCGGCGCGGGAACACGCGACTGGAAAGTTAATGAAAGCTGCCAACATGTCGGTGACAATGCGATGTTTGGTAGAACTTGCCAACCTATAAAATTTATTTATTTCAGATAGTTAGACACACAAACCGAGCTACACCCGACATAGCCTCACCGCTGACCCCACTTGGCAATGGCACAGCCCCCGAGAGCGACTTATAATGCTCTCAAGCTTTAGCTTGCGTGAATAATAAAAAAATGTCAGATTGCAGTGGTAACGCTACGGGCACGCTGGGCGCTCCGTTTCCAGTTCATGTGGCTGATAAAACGTGTGCAAAGCTTCGTGGACTAACGATCTTGCGTCAAATCATGGAACGCTCAATAAAGAGCTCACAGGAATCTACATGAAGATATTTGCACCTTCACTGCTGCTTTGTGCTGCAGTTCTAACAACTTCCACCGTCAGCATCGCAGCCCCTGCGGTCATATACGACCTGGGCGGCAAGTTTGATAAATCATTTAATGAGTCTTCCTACAATGGCGCGAAACGCTGGGCAGACGAGACAGGTGAAAAATTTGCCGAAGTTGAATTGCAATCTGACGCACAACGTGAACAGGCTCTACGCCGATTTGCCCAATCGGGTGCAAACCCTATCGTTGTGGCCGGATTCTCTTTCGCCACCGCACTCACTGAAGTAGCCGCTGAATACCCTGAAACAAAATTCGTCATCATTGACATGGTCGTAGACCAGCCTAACGTGCGCTCGATCGTCTTCAACGAGCACGAAGGCTCATACCTGGTTGGAATGATGGCGGCAATGGCCTCAGAAACCGGAACAGTTTCTTTCATTGGCGGGATGGATATTCCACTGATCAGAAAGTTTGCCTGCGGCTACGCCCAAGGTGCGATGGCAGCCAACGCTGATGCAAAAGTCATTGTTAACATGACGGGAACAACTGGCGCGGCATGGAATGACCCGGTTAAGGGATCAGAGCTTACTCTTGCTCAGATTAGCCAAGGCTCGGATGTTGTATTTGCTGCTGCAGGCGCAACAGGACTTGGTGTTCTCCAAACTGCAGCTGACAAAGACATCTTGTCAATTGGTGTAGATGCAAACCAGAACTACCTGCATTCAGGCAAAGTCCTTACCTCTATGCTCAAGCGAGTTGATAATGCTGTCTATAGCGCTTTTTCTGCGGGTAGCGATGTAGAACCTGGCATCAATGCCATGGGGCTGGGCAACGATGGCGTCGGTTATGCACTTGACGAGCACAATGCAAGCCTGGTAACGGCAGATATGAAAGCTGCAGTTGATGCGGCTAGCGCTAAAATCTCTGCAGGTGAAATCAGCGTTCATGACTACACCAGCGATGAAGCCTGCCCTTCCGTTGAATTCTAGAACAACTATTAAAATCTAAAAACGGGGGTGGCCGCGTCGCGGCTTCCCCCTCCTTTACCAAACTGGCGTTTCAATGACGAACTCTGCTCCAGCTATCGAGCTTGCAGGCATTTCCAAAGCTTTCGGAACAGTTCAGGCAAACAAGGATATTTCCATCCGAGTGATGCCAGGCACTATTCACGGAATTATTGGTGAAAACGGTGCTGGAAAGTCGACCCTAATGTCGATTCTTTACGGCTTTTACAAAGCCGATGCTGGCGATATATTCATCGCTGGAAAAAAAACCTTAATCCCCGATAGCCAGTCAGCCATAAAGGCGGGCATCGGCATGGTATTCCAGCATTTCAAGCTGGTTGAAAACTTCTCCGTGCTTGAAAATGTTGTACTAGGCGCTGAAGAAGGTTTTAGTCTAGGCAAGTCGCTGGCCAAAGCACGACGCGAACTCAAGGCCTTGGCTGACGAGTATGGGCTGACCATAGAGCCTGATGCACTAATCGAAGACATCGGCGTGGGCATGCAACAGCGGGTGGAGATTCTCAAAGCTCTCTATCGGCGCGCAGAAATACTTATTCTTGATGAGCCCACAGGCGTGTTGACCCCCGCCGAAGCTGATCAACTTTTCAGAATTCTGGACAGACTGAAGGCTGAAGGTAAAACCATTATTCTGATCACCCACAAGCTGCGTGAAATCATGGATGTGACTGACACAGTGAGTGTCATGCGCCGCGGTGAGATGACGGCTACTGTCAAGACAGCAGACACTTCGCCGGGCGAACTTGCCGAACTCATGGTGGGCAGAAAGGTGCTGCTTCGGGTAGAGAAGAAGTCGGCCAGCGTGGGGAACAAGATTCTGGAAATACAGGATCTACACGTCAAGGACGAAGACGGTGTCCATCGCCTCAAGGGGATAAACCTTGATATTCGTGCCGGTGAAATCGTGGGTATTGCCGGTGTTGCCGGCAATGGCCAATCAGAACTGCTGGAAGTGCTGGGTGGGTACAAAAAGGCCACTGGCAACATACGGTACAAAAGCCAGCAAATTGACCTGACGGGAGCGGTTGCCAATGCACAAAGCCGCCGCACCCTGGGCATCGCTCATGTCCCTGAAGATCGTCAGTCCGAAGGTCTCATCATGAATTTCATGGCATGGGAAAACACAGCCTTTGGCTATCACCTTGATGATGCGTACCAGAATGGCATGCTCATTAGCAACAGCGCTATTCGCACTGATACTCAGGCGAAAATGGGGCGCTTTGATGTACGGCCACCAGATCCCAGGCTTGACGCCAGCAGCTTCTCCGGAGGCAATCAACAAAAGATTGTTCTTGCCCGTGAGATTGAGCGTAATCCTGATTTGCTGCTTATCGGACAACCAACACGCGGTGTGGATATCGGCGCTATAGAATTCATCCACCAGCAAATTGTCGCGCTACGCGATGAGGGCAAGGCAATACTACTGGTGTCTGTAGAACTAGAAGAAATTCTGGCGCTCAGCGATAGAATTGCCGTGATGTTCGATGGCCAGATAATCGGTGAACGCATCGCCGGTGAAACCGACGAAAACGAATTAGGCCTTATGATGGCGGGTATAAATGAAGATGACGCATAGTGAGTGAGCTACCCAAGTGGGCAGAAATTGTCCTGGTCCCGCTGATAAGCTTGCTGCTTGCCGCATTGCTTTCAGCCCTCATCATCTTGGCGATTGGCGAGAACCCGGTCGAAGCCCTGCAGATCATGATAACGGGGGCTCTGGGCTCAACCTATGGCTGGGGCTATACCCTCTACTACGCTACCAACTTCATGTTCACAGGCTTGGCCGTAGCTGTCGCATTTCATGCGCGGCTGTTCAATATTGGTGGCGAAGGCCAGGCGACCCTTGGCGGGCTTGGTGTGGCGCTGGTTTGCATCCATATCCCTTGGCCTCACTGGTCACTAGCGTTGCTAGCAGCCGTTGGCGGCGCGGCATTTTTCGGTGCCGCGTGGGCCGCCATTCCTGCCTACCTGCAGGCCAAACGCGGTAGTCATATCGTTATCACAACGATAATGTTCAATTTTATTGCTGCAGCCGTGCTGAACTACCTTCTCATTGGCGCACTCAAACCCAAAGGGTCGATGGAGCCTGCCACAGCCAAGTTCCCTGAACCCACACACCTGCCTTCGTTTCAGGATATGTTTTCAACTACCGAAACAATTCTGTTTCGAGGCGCGCCAGCCAACGTGAGTTTCTTTGTGGCTGTGTTGGCCTGTGTTGCTGTCTGGATTTTGATCTGGCACACACGTCTTGGCTATGAAATACGCGCATTTGGCCAATCAGAAACCGCCGCAAAGTATGCCGGCATCAGCCCCACCAAAATCATCATGATCACCATGATGATCTCTGGCGGACTTGCCGGAATGATGGCCGTCAACAATGTCATGGGGGAGGCGGAGCGTTTGATTCTGGGTTCTGTTGAGGGGGCCGGGTTTATCGGCATCGCTGTGGCGCTGATGGGACGCAGCCATCCGTTCGGCGTCTTCGTAGCCGCCATCCTGTTTGGCTTTCTTTACCAAGGCGGCGCAGAGCTTGCGCTCTGGACCGGCATACCGCGAGAGCTGATCGTTGTCATTCAGGCACTGGTCATCCTGTTTACCGGCGCGCTGGACAACATGGTCAGAATGCCATTGGCAAAGCTATTCGCAGCCCTGAAGCGCAGCCCACGAGCGGAGGCGTAAACGATGGACCTACCAACACTACTTCAGATCCTGGATTCGACGGTTCGCCTGTCAACGCCGCTGCTATTGGCGTGCCTGGCAGGACTGTATTCAGAGCGTGCGGGTATTTTCGATATTGGACTTGAAGGCAAGATGCTGGCAGCCGCCTTCTTGTCAGGCGCTGTTGCGTACGCCACCGGTTCTGCGTGGCTTGGTTTGATGGCAGGCGTAGGCGCCTCTCTGTTTTTATCGCTCATACACGGTGTGGCATCAATCACCTTCCGCGGTAATCAGCTGATATCCGGGGTGGCCATCAATTTCCTTGCGGCGGGTATTACCGTTGTCATCGCACAAAGCTGGTTTGGCCAGGGCGGTAGGACACCTCAACTGAGCGGGGATGCGCGTTTTGAACCCATCACCCTGCCCTTCGCCGATGCGCTGCGCGAGGTGCCGGTTATTGGCCCTGTCTATTTTGAGCTGATATCCGGACACACCAGCCTTGTATATATAGCGATTCTGTTTGTACCGCTAACCTGGGCGTTGTTATATCGCACACGCTTTGGCCTACGGCTACGAGCGGTCGGTGAGAATCCGGCATCGGTCGACACAGCGGGCGTTTCGGTCATCAGGCTTCGTTACATTGCGGTTGTTATCTGTGGCGTGCTATGTGGCTTCGCGGGCACCTACCTGGCAACAGCGCTTCAGGCAGGATTTGTGAAAGATATGAGTGCCGGACGCGGTTTCATCGCACTTGCCGCTCTTATATTTGCAAAATGGCGGCCCTGGCAAGCGCTCTACGCGTGTTTGTTATTCGGCTTTCTGCAAGCCATGTCCCTGCGACCCGATGTACTGGAAAACACTTTAGGGTTTAAGGTCAATGCGCAATTGCTTGATGCCCTGCCGTATATCTTGACGGTGGTGATTCTGGCAGGGTTTGTCGGTAAAGCTGTTCCACCTCGTGCAGGTGGCGCCCCTTATGTGAAAGAGCGTTGATTGAACTTTCCTGACCTGTAGTCAGCAAAAGGCTAGCGCCACGCGTTTCGAAGTTGGCAGCACTCTACTCACTCACCAAGCATTAGACTGCCTGCTCATAATTCAAGAGCGATCATCACGCTGCACTAACAACGACACCAACGCAAGCAAGGCAGATCCTGCCATCAAGAACACGGATACCGCATTGAGCACAGGCGTTGAGCCTGCTTTTGATATGCGATCGTACATGGTAATTGTTAAGGGCGACTCTGACCCCACCAGAAACAGTGTGGTATTGAAATTCTCAAAGGAAACTAGAAATGCCACAATAGCGGCTGCTATCATCGCTGGGCGTAAGTAAGGTAGAGTTACGGTACGTAATACCCGCCAGCGACTTGCGCCCAGATTAAGCGCTGCCTCTTCTAAAGATATATCGAATTTCTTCAGTCTTGCTGTGATAACCAGTGAGGTAATGGTGGTGATAAAAGAGAACTGGCCCAATACAACCAGAGTCAGCCCTGGCCGCAAAAACTCTAACTCTAGCCCTGTACCCGACTCCACGCCGTTTGCAATATTGCTTGCCAGTACCAGAATAGAGATACCCATAATGACACCCGGAATTACAAGGGGTAGCACCATCACAATATAGAAGAAATTCTTGGCCGGAAAATCGCAGCGAACAAACAGAAACGCATTGCACGTACCCACAAGAACACTTAACCCAGCAACCATGCTGGCAATAATGAAAGAGTACTTCAGCCCACTCAACAGCCTTCTATCGTGGAACATACCCAACTTTGGCTCAGTATCATTGAAGAACCAATCCAGTGTGAAACCTTGCCATGGCAGCACAGGAAACAAAGAATCGTTAAAGGCAAACACTCCGGCAGCGACTAACGGCGCTGCCAGAAAAATAAAGAACGCCAGTACAAAGAGTTTGTATAGAAATGGGGATGAATGGCCACTGCCTGTTTTGATTAGCATGCTGGATCAACTCTTCGCTACAGTGCTGGACAGCGTTTGTCCCGACAACTTCAGGCCAATCCATATCACTAGTGATGTAAATGCTAATAGCAAAAACCCAAAGGCCGCACCTGACTCCCAGTTATAGCGTCTTATAAATTGATCGTAGATTTGTTCAGTGAACCAGCTGGAGTTCTTGCCACCGAGCAAAATAGGTGTCAGATAGCTGCCCGCGGTTAACATGAAAACCACAATACACCCTGCAACAATACCGGGCATGGCGTAGGGAATAACAATGCGCCGCATAACGGTAAAGCTGTTGCCCCCTAAGTTGTAGCCGGCCTCTATCATCTCGTTATCCATACCGTCGAGCGTTGATACCAGCGGCACAATCATAAACAGGATCACGGTATATACCAAACCCACGATCACGGTGGCATCGTTGTACAGCAGCTCCACAGGCCCATCAGCCAAACCCACCTTTTGCAATGTTGTGGACACAATACCGGACTCACGTAACAGCAATATCCAGCCAAAGGCACGTATCAAATCACTTACCCAAAGCGGTATGAGACACAAGATAAACAAAGCGCCCTTGCTGCGATTGCCTGCAAGCTTAGCGATGTAATAGGCAACTGGAAAGCCAATCAGTAAAGCTAATACAGTCACTAGCAATGACATTCCGCCAGTGCGCAGCAATGTATTCCAGTAGATGGGCTCTTGTATAAAATCAATGTAGTTGCCAAACCCAAACTCATAGATCCGCGGCGCGACCTTCTCACGTAGCGACAACACCACCATGCCGATATGTGGCAAAACAACTAGCAGTAGTATCCACAACGTAAACGGCGCAAATAACAGCAACAATGTCAGCCGCTTCGCATCCTGGCGGGTGCTACCTTTAAAGCTCACGACGCTGGCACTGGAAAACAACGCGTCTGCAAGGACGACCAGGAAAGCGTCACGTTCTCGCCTTCCTTGAAGTCATCAAGTCCGCCGGTAAGATTGGCGTCTGCTTCAATCAGAGCCTGATGCTCGTCGGTGCGTATCAGCAAACGACTATTGGCACCGTTAAACAGGACACTATCCACCTGGCCTGCCAGTTCATTGTGAAACTCTGCGGTATCTGCTGTTGATGAGCCAGTGGATTCCCCAGACCGATTCACCCTGATGAACTCTGGTCGCACGTAAATACTGACCTTATCGCCCACGCCAGCCACACTGGGGTTTTGAGTATGACCAGTGATGGAGTGTCCAGCCCCTGTCATCGTGCCAAGCTGCGATTCCTCGCAGTTTGTGACCGTTGCCTCCCATCGATTAGCGTCGCCGACAAAGCCTGCGACAAAGGCGGTGGCCGGTTGTTGATAGAGGTGCTGCGGCGACCCGATCTGTTCAAAACGTCCCTGATTCATGACGGCGATCTGATCAGACATCACCAAAGCTTCAGACTGATCATGGGTGATATACACAAACGTCGTGTTGAACTGGCTTTGCAGCAGTTTGAGTTCGATCTTCATGGCTTCGCGCAGCTTTAAATCAAGGGCACCCAACGGTTCGTCAAGCAGCAGCACATCAGGGTCAAGCACCATACAACGCGCAATGGCAATACGCTGCTTCTGGCCACCAGATAGCTGGTGGACATCACGCTTGGCTACGTCAGGTAGCGCAACCCGCTCAAGCACATCTGCCACTTTTGCACCAATTTCCCTATTAGAGAAACCTGCACATCGCAATCCATAGGCGATGTTGTCATACACGTTCATCATGGGAAACAAGGCAAGATGCTGGAACACCATTTTCACATTGCGTTTATTTGGCGGTGTTCCGAGTACCGAACGCCCTTTGATCTGTATGTCGCCTGATGTTGGATCTTCAAACCCGGCAATCATCCGCATCAATGTGGTCTTGCCACAACCTGATGGCCCAAGTATTGAAAAAAAGCTGCCTTGCGGTATGGAGAGCGACACGCTATCAACAGCACGTACATCGCCGAAGTGCTTTGAGAGATCAAGGCACTCCAGATCAACATCAAAAGGTTGTTTACCGGACATACAAAACTCATTCGTGTTGGGATGGCAAACCGGCAACGACCGGCCATACGATAACAATCTGCCCAACCCTTCTCAGCAAGGGTTGGGCAATTTTATCTAACCGCCCGTGGCAGCCTTGATTTTCTCAAGAGTCTTGCCTTCCATATCTTCAACACCCGGTGGAATGTTTGCAAAGAACTTCAGGTTAGCAACATCGTCGTCTGTGAATGCCGCATTAACAGCAGCCTTCTTGTCAGGAGGTAGCAGATCCATAGCACCGTTAACCGCGGCAATGGCTCCACTGCTGGCAGACAGCAATGTCACGATCTCTGGTTGTGACACAAAGTTGATCCATTTGTAAGCAGCTTCGTCCGCCTTGCCTTTACGCGGCAGCGCAAACGTATCGATCCATGCCAGTGCACCGGTTGCTGGTGGTACAAACACAATGTTCTCGTTCTCACCATACAGCTTATAGGCGGTGGAATCCCAGGTTTCTGATGCGACAATTTCACCTGATAGCATCATGGCGGACAAATCGTCCCCACCCTGCCAGTAAGCTTTGATGTTTTCTTTACACGCGATCAACTTATCAGCCACCTTATCTAGAATGGCTTGGTATTCATCCAGATCAGCGTAGGCAGCAAACGGATCTTCACCCATATCGAATGCGGTTCCCAATAAGATAGTGCGTGTAAGGCGCATCGATGTCTTGCCCTTGTATTTTGGGTCACAAAGATCGCCCCAGCCTGTCAGGTCGGGCGCTTCCGTCTTGTTTGCCATAAGGCCAGACGTGCCCCATAGATGCGGCACAGCATAAACTTCACCATCAATAGTCGTATTCTCTTGCACGCCAGTAAGCAGCGACGGCGTCATGGTGGAGGTATCGATTTTCGATAAATCAAGCGGCTTGTATAACTCGTATTCCAATTGAGCAGCATAAATGCGGTCATGGCTCGGTTGTGCCAGGTCAAACCCTGAACCACCGGTAGCACGAAGCTTGGCTATCATCTCTTCATTGTTCGATAGCGTTACTTCGACGTCAATATCAGGATTTGCAGCCTCGAACATGTCAATGACATTATCGGGTGCATAGTTACCCCATGTCAGCAAGCGCAGCGTTTCGGCACTGGAAGCACCAGAACAAGTGAGCCCTACGCCTAGTAGCACTGTGGGTAATACCGTCTTCATCGTCATCTAAAGTCTCCATGTGGTCGTTGGATGTTGCGTCCTCATTTATGTGAGGGTCGCACACATAAAACACAGGAATGCCTGCCACCATAGATAACGCACTGTTTAGCAGTGCAAAAACGCCCTGGCACCTGACAATCCCGTTGTAACTGTGCCAGAAACTACGCGTTTAGTGGCAAGTGTGCAATGAGTTTTGATTTTTTGGTCTAGAGAGGTAACTATGCAGACAGCGAGGGGACAACAATACTGCTGCACTTGAACACTCGGCGCCCGTAGCGACTGACTATTGCCTGCCATTTCATCATAATTCAAAATTTCTCCGTACAGCCTCATTTGATACTCCAGAAAAGGACATTTCAGGTCTGCCAATAAGTATAGTTTTGCGTCAAATTTTCAACTTAAGTAGCACGAATAGATGTGTTGCGTCGTTTGTCTAGTGGACAGCTCTTGAGCTCAATCCTACTGTGAAGACAACAGCAATTTCAATAGCTTGATCTCGCTGAACGACAAACCTGTCACACCACACGCGTACTGTTTAAACTGGAGATTCAACATGCTCACATCTACACACAATAAAATTCGTCCAACGGCTAAATTGATCAAGGCATCAATCACCGTGGTTGCATTAACCACATTATCTGGATGCCTAATTAGTCCGTACTATGGTCAGAAGTTTTCATCGCGTTCGGCAGAAATTCCTTTCACCGTATACACCGCGGATAAAAACAAATCGATCACCATTGAATGCGCTATGGCAAGCGCGCATGGTGGACCCTATAACAGCAGTCCCTATCAACTGGTTGCAACTGTCCAGCCAGCGACTCAAGGAATGCTGGATCCAGGCGGAAGAATCATCTATTCAGCATCGACAGAGCAAGCGCTGCCAACTGAATGCTATCGCTATTACAATTACTCAGATGAGTATGATTACATTACGGTCGTTCGAGTTCTGCAAGATGGATCAGATGAAGCGATTTATACGTTCGATAAAACGGGGCTGGAATGCGTAAGCGAGTGGATAGGTAAATCGCGCAACTGGTTCTCGTGGCTTTCCAAAGGGTGTCACCAGGTGTATTCAAATACCGGAGGCACCATTCGCACAGTTTTTCTCAGAGCCAAAGCATGATTCAAGATGTACAGTAGTTGCAGATGTTTTTACCCTGGATCATTCATGAAGGCACTGGCACACCGAGTCCAGATGCTCCCGTGCTTCATGAATGATCGAGCCTAGGCTGGTAGCATAGCGTGGTAGCCTTACTTGATTACATTGCCAGGAGCGCTTAAAAAGTACTTTACTTGCCCGGCCATAGAAAACAACGTAACCAAGGACTGTCCGCTTTGACGATCTCAACCTTATTGCTCGCCTTGGGCGTCGCACCCCTGTGAATAGCGATACCTCCCTGCGAGAGTTGATGTGCTTACTTGCGAAATCACTATTTGACCGTGGACTTACGGGCGGCTCCACAGGCAATATCTCTGCACGTACTGCCGACGGCGGCCTGCTGGTAAGCCCTACCGGCTCAAGTTTTGGCCGACTCGATCCGGGGCGTCTGAGCCACTTCGACGCCGCTGGTGTGCTCATCGGCGGTGATCCACCCACCAAGGAGATGCCGCTTCATGCTGCGTTCTACGACACACGCAGTACGGCAGGTGCCGTCGTGCATTTACATTCCTGTCACTCCGTAGCCCTCTCTATGATGCCGGATGCCAACGTGGATGACTTTCTTCCACCATTGACACCCTATAGCTTGATAAAGCTTGGGCGCGTGAAGCTACTTCCCTTTTTCGTGCCCGGAGATGCAGCCATGGGTGAGGCTGTGCGAAGCCTAGCCGGTAAGCGAAGCGCCGTAATGTTGGCAAATCACGGACCCGTGGTGGCCGCAAAAGATGTAGAGGCTGCTTGTAACGCTATTGAAGAGTTAGAAGACACTGCTCGGCTGGCTCTTCTTACTCGCGGCCTGACCCCTCAATTACTCACGCCAGAGCAGGTGCAAAAAGTAGTGACAAAATTTGATATTAGTTGGGACGCTTAGGTTACCGGTTGAAGATTTGTGGAACAAAATAAGAAGCTCGACTGTCTGACTCTGTGCTTCCGTATAAATCCCCGCTCAAACATCTCTCAGGATCTGGACTGGATTAAAAACGGCAACCCCTGAAACAAGGAATCTACGTTTATGAGAAAGATACTATCCTCCATCGCCATAGCATCTCTACTGATCGCCCCCACCTTCTCAGCACATGCTCAGACTAATGCCATTCGTACCGTAACCGAAGTAGCCAAAGACATCTATCGCTTTCAAAATAACTTCCATTACTCTTTGGTCGTTATAACCGGCGAAGGCGCTGTCGTCACTGATCCGATCAATGCTGATGCTGCTGAGTGGATCAAATCGGAAGTGGCTAAATTAACCGACAAGCCAATCACCCATTTAATCTACAGCCACAGTCATGATGATCACGCATCGGGCGGCGCTGTTCTGACAGAAGATGCTGAAGTAATCGCGCAAGCGAACGCACCCGCCAAGATAGACGGGGTTACACCGACACTTCGATTTGACGATACCCACGAATTTTCACAAGGCGACAAGACATTTGAACTGACGTGGCTAGGACCTGGTCATGGTGAGGACTTGATCGCTGTTGTGGTACGTCCAGGAAATGTGGCATTCATTACCGATGCAGCCTCTCCCAAACGCCTACCATGGAGAAACATGGGTGGTGCCAATATTGATGACTGGACTAATCAGGTTCGAAAGATCGATTCACTGGATTTTGATATTTTCGCTCCAGCTCACGGCATGGTGGGCGATAAGTCTGACGTTGCTGAGGTCATCGTTTACATGGAAGAGCTGAAGGCCGAAGTACTCGCTGGCCTGAAGGCTGGAAAATCGACTACCGAACTACAAACTGACATTACCATGAGTGACTACAAAGACTGGCAGCAGTACGATGTATGGCTCACAGAGAATATTGCAGGAATGGCCGGTTTTCTTGCATCTAGCGGACAGTTTGAAGCGAACTAGCAGATCAGAGTATAGTCATTTGTATGCCTGATAGCACTACCAACACTGCACCATCACCCCTAAACCGAGCAGCGCCTCTACTACTGATAACAGGCGTACTGCTCGGATTAACCTTCCCCCTTGGCAAGCTGTCAGGCCAGGCACAGATTCCACCAGCAGTCTGGGCTTTTCTTGTGGCCGCAGGTGCTAGCAGTATTCTTTTGATGATCCACACCTTGCAAGGACGCAAGGTGAACATCAGCAAAGAATACCTTCAGTTCTACTGTATCTCTGCCAGTGTGTCACTGGTGATACCGAATCTGCTGATCTTTACAGTTATCCCTAAACTCGGTGCAGGATTTACGGGGTTGATGTTCACACTCTCCCCTATTTTCACGCTAGCACTGCAATCACTCACTCGCTTGAAGCTGCCCAGCGCACTCGGACTTGCCGGCATCAGCATTGGATTTATCGGCGCCATTATTGTAGCAAGCACCCGAGGAGAAGTAGGTCAGCCCGCCTCCATAATCTGGTTATTGGCAGGCCTGGGAATTCCGGCTAGTCTGGCGATAGGAAATGTCTACAGAACACTCGCATGGCCAACTGATGCCTCTCCAACCGAACTGGCGATTGGCAGTAATCTGGCCGCAGCCAGCTTCCTGTTGATTGTGGTTGCTCTGCAAACAGGTTTTGCCTCTCTGCAAACGCTGATCTTCAATCCTGTCCTGTCACTGACACAAATGATCGTTGCCGCGTTGATGTTTCACTTTTATTTCAGACTGCAATTAGTGGGCGGCCCCATATATCTGAGCCAGATAAGTTATGTGGGCGCTGCAGTTGCTCTGGGCACAGGCACGTTACTGTTCGGTGAGCGATATTCCCAGATCACTTGGTTAGGAGCGTGTGTAATCATCGTAGGAATTATAGGCAGTGTCGTTGCACAACGGCGATCGACGTAATTGCCTGGCACAACGATCAAGCGAAGTATAATCAGCGATCGACGTGCATACCTAGATCATGCTTAGTGCAGAATTCGCAAAGGATCAAGTGGTAGCTAGATAATGTGCGGCTATAGATACCGCGCTTCCAGAGTTACCCCTAACGCAAACCCATACTTGTCGTAGTAGAAAGGCATAATCGCCGCTATTAGCAACACGGCAGCCATAAACACCACCCACGGCTTCAACCCTACTCGCTTAAAAAAGCCATCAAGAAGCACATAGGCGACGGCAACCACTGGGTAGTTCAGTTCTCCAATGATCCAGAACCACGCCTTAGGACCTGTAATTTCTCCAAGTTTTATCAAATAGATAACGGGCCAGGATATAAGCCACAGTGCAGTAGCCAACAGGAAGCGTTTGTAAAAAGTAGAAAAAATTATGATGGTTTCCGGCAATGTTACAAGACAACTGCATTGCGCAGATTATAACTGTCTTGCGCTCTTTTGGTGTTCCTTAGCGTAGGTTCAGCTCGCTACCGCGGTTTTTCCAACATCTGACAGCCACGCCCCCATTAGCTCGATCGATTCGCGGTTCTCATCCTGATATTTGGAATAGCACAAGCGCAAGCAGTGTCCATAGTGGCCTCGATGCGAAAACAATCGCCCTGGTGAAATGGCTATCCCCTGACTCAGAGTGTATTCCGCTAACGCCATTGCACTGTGTTCTGCGGGCAACTCTACCCACATCTGGAAACCGCCAGTGGGTTGTGAAATTCGAGTGCCATAAGGAAAACAGCCTGCGATAACAGCGCGTATAGCGCGTCCACGTTTTGCATAGATATCGCGCGAGAGCCTGATATGGCGATCATAGTGCCCTTCAACCATGTGACGAGCGATGGCTTGTTGAGGCAACAACACAGAACGGGCTGACACAGCGCGTTTGAAGTCCAATGCGGCTTGACGCCAACGTGGAGCTCTAAGCCAGCCAACACGAAGTTCAGGAGCCAGCGTTTTGCTAAAGGATCCACAAACTATCACCCGATCCTGTGTATCAAAGGCACTCAAGTTTCGATGGCGTTGTCGCGCATAAGGCAACTCACCGTGGGTATCATCTTCGACTAAGACTACATCGTGAGTGTTAGCTAATGCCACTAGCTGCTGACGACTCTCGTCGGTCATACTGCATCCAAGCGGATTTTGAACCGAGCTACTAACAACTATAGCTTTGACCGGCAGCTCGTTTAATGCCAAGCCCAACGCAGGCAGGTTAATACCCGTTGCAGAGTCAGTTGGAATTTCTACCATCTTTCGGCCGCTTTGTTTTATAGCGCTGATCAGCCCATGATAAGTAGGCGACTCTACAGCTATCAAATCACCAGGTTGTGTGGTGATGTTAATGCTGATGAACAAGGCTTCCTGAGCACCACTGGTAATCATCAACTCGTCAGCCATAACTTCCATACCCGCTTTCACATAACGGTTGGCAATTTCCTGCCTCAGCAGCGCATCGCCTTCCAGCGGGCCATAATTCTCCAGCTCTCGACGTGCCACCCGTCGAATGATGCGTGCCAGTTCTCGCGGACCTGCTAGCGCAGTATCAGGTGTGCCACTTGCAAAATAAGCCGTGAAGCGATGAGCATGCCAGGCGCTGCTTTGTAATCCATCGGTCAGTTCTCTTTCGTTTCGTGCGACAGGTATTTCGCGCGATGCCGTAGGCAATGCAACGTGCCGTACCGCGCTGCTTTGTAGAAAATACCCAGAGCGCTGGCGCGACTCCACGACACCGTTGAGCTCAAGCTCTTCATAAACACGCAATGCCGTGGTCATACTCACACCTTCTCGGGATGCAAAATCGCGCAACGATAGCAATCGATCACCGACGTTGCCCGTAGCCTCCAGATGGCGCTGCGTCTGCTCTGCCAATTGTCTGTATTTTGGTGTATCCGCTCTCATCTGTACACTATAGCAACAGATTTGAAGCAACTAGAGTACAGATTTCAAACAAGTCGACCATAGCAGATGCCCAAAACAGGACGCTGATACGATGCAATTCGTGCTTGTTTGCCCCTGCCACCTGGATGTAAGACTGTTTATGGTGGTGCACTCGCAAAGCAACGCAAGTTTAAGACGATGGGGCACACAACGATAGAGCGCGCAACGGCAGGACATTCCAAGAAGCTCGAACTGAGCAAAGACACTGGAACACATCCCCGCAACTGCTATTCACTGTGGCGTCTCTGGAACCACCGTTACAGGACACGAAAGCAGCTTCATGAGCGACTGTTGAACGATCCAGAGCACCTACGGCAGGATTTAGGACTAGGCTTCGATGCGGCCATGGCAGAAATCCGAAAATTCTTCTGGCAGCCTTGAATTATCGCTTTGAAAAGACAAGGCATCAACGACACGCTGATGCCTTGTCACACGGTCCTGATGGACTAACTCAAACTGAAAAAAAGCACGCTTCCAGATCACTCACCCACCAGACATTACACAATTGGAACTCCTACCAGACAATACTAATATTGTCGCGAGCTTTCCATGTCTGTCCGGCCGCTTCCATCTTTACAAACAAAGAATTGCCGACCCGCACATAGCTTCTTCCAGGTCCTCGTCGTAAGTCTGCAACGCTTCGGGCCTCGCTATAGTCTGTATCCAGAATTCGCGCACCCACTGGCATCGATTTCAATTCAAGTGTCACTGTATCGCCATCATGCAAATAATCCAACAATACATTGAGGCGTCCAATACTGAAAAGACTTTGGTCAAACTCATAACCGTAGAAGTGGCGATCGTGATTAACCGAAACTACACTCTGATAGCTTGATCGCGGCGACAACGGCTCAACAGTAAAACGCGGACCATCGCTGCGAGTGTGTGTCATGGCCGGAAGCTGGGTTTTCTTGTTGAAGTCCAAACGCACCCAACCGTAGCGGTTTTCGCATAGTTGACCTGTACCCGGTGCAGCAACACACGTCTCATCTACCATCATGGGATGATCTGCTACCAGAGCCGAGTTAGCAGCCAACCCGAAGCTGCCATCCAGGTCATGGATCACAGCTCCCCACTGAGATGGTCGTAGATCAGCAACTGCTTTGCGTCTGTCATACAGCAGAAAGCTGTCGTCATAGGTCACACCACTAACTCGTCCGCTGGTTAATCGATTAGCCGCATCACGTGCACCAAACAGATAACTAGGTCCATAGTCGTTGTTGTAATTCACAAAATGTACATTTTCAAAAATCACACCAAAGTCATATATCCCAATAGCGCTACGCTGGCGACCGATTCCATTTTCTGACAGCTTGCTGTTTGCAACAAAAAGAGAGTCGCGAATCGTCACTGGCCGTGGTGCCACAAAGCTCGCTTTTTGCGCGTGCCCACTATCTGTTAATACAAGATTGGTAAACAGTTGGTTGCCTTTACATGGCCAAACAGCTCCGTCACCACCAGTGAATACCGTAAGGTTTTCGATAAGTGCTTGCTGAGGCGGCAGGTAGCCTTCAGCACCTTCCCCTGCAGCACACGAACTAAAACCCATGGTGCTCGAATGCACACGGTTGTCGCTAAATTTACCGAAGGGCGACGTTATCGGTGATATACCCGCATATTCTGGCATCTTTGCGGAGGCACCTGTAACGTTCTCATCAGTGTCGTACCAGAATCCAAGTCCATCACTACCGGCAGCAGCATTGCGCGTAAAGGTGTTGTCACCATTGCTTATCCAGAACGTTGACGGACCTCTGGCTGCCTGGCCATTTTCTCGATCACTGGGGATCAGCGCTACATCCTCTGCAGGTTTTCGGGTAAGAAGGCCAAGATTATGATCAAACACGTTCCCAGTCTCAACGCCATCCTCCAGGAAAAAACCATGACCAACATGGTCCATACAAACGTTATCCGCAACCAGAGCATTGTGAGCACCGTGCACTGTCACACAACGGTTGTAGCTGCGGCGTATGCTTGAATTGCGAATATATTGACCACTCACATCACCTGCCAAGTGCCAGTGAAAGGGATATCGGCCCAGAATGCCCTCCTGCCCCATCCGGTTCATTTCCACTCCGGAAATCAAACCTTCAGAACCTTTCATGATCATGATATGACCACCAAAGCGCGTAGACTCTGATTGTTCATCACCCTGGATACGAATGTTACGGCTCAACAAAGCGACTTCAGCGCGTGTATCAGCCATCCAGGTTCGTGTTCCGTTACTGAATTCTTGCACCTCACCAAAATGGGTGTACATCAGACCCTGATCCAGCGTCACATTGCGCCCGTCAATTTCGGTGATTTGCCGCACCTCCGATTCCTCCATGTCGTCACCCGTAGCGGTGATAACAATCTGATCACCAACACGCCAATCAGGATCAAACTCTAGCACCAGAGTGTCGCCACCTGAACGGACTGTCTCATCGAGCATCAACCACGAGGTACGCTGCTCCCCATGTAACCAGATTCTGCCGCCACCCATAGCACTCAACATCTTGGTGCCCATACCCATGACAGATTCACGAGTGTCGTTGCCCGTTAACGTAATATCCAGTTTTTGTTCAAACGGTTGATCTGGTGTGCCACAGATAAAATCGCCGTGAACCATGATCCATTGAGCACTGATGCTCAAATCTTGTGTATCACAATCCAGACGGCCGTTGACCATCAGTGAATCAACGTCAATGTCCTGATCCAGGATCAGGCGTTGCCCACGTTCGATGGTGATATCACCAGAGACAGGAGGTTGTCCGTCCTGTAGCTGCTCAGACGACCAGGCATCCACATTTGACCACCTCATGGTGGCAACAGTGTCATTAAGCGGAGCGGAGGCAGGTTGCGTCGTTTGAGCCACTGAGTCTGAATCTACAGCTGCTGTATCACCAGTCACTCTAGAATCCGATTCCGCTGTAGGGGAGCTAGCAGAGCACCCTGCCACTAGCGCAAGCATCAGAACCGGTAAGCATTGTGAAGAACGCTGTTTTAGCCACTTGGGTAGAACAGCCGGCTGGCCTGTCAGGTTTGCGGGAAGCGAGTTGAACAAATCAGATCGGGTTGAGATGGTCATAGGTGTTTTTTATTATTATTGTGCAAACACTATGTCCTAAAGGCAGCTCAGCAGATGTGCAGCGCTGCATAAAATAGCTGCGCTTTTGCTTTCCAACACGTTGATCTATCTAAATTTGTGACCATCCGCTGTTTTTCATAAATCTGTGACTGAAATCTGAATCGAGCGCAGGTGCGACAATCCGCAGCTCATGTCCCTGGTCCAGATGCTTTATCAGTCTTTCATCGGTAACGAGCGTGTTTTCCAACTCATAATTGTCCGCGTACATTCCACAATTCAGGAAAAAGCTCCACCTCAAGCATCTTACGCAAATATCTGACACCAGAGGTACCACCAGTACCCCGCTTGAATCCGATGATTCTTTCCACAGTTGTCACATGGTTGAACCGCCATCGCCTGAAGTAATCCTCAAGATCCACCAGTTTTTCGGCTAACTCATACAACACCCAATGGGCACTGGGATCACGGTATACCGTTTCCCATGCTTGCATGACAGCATTATTAGCGGTGTGAGGGTTGTCCATAGAAAACACGGAATGATCAAACTGCACATCTAACGTTTTGCCCAACTGATCCAGCACCACATGATAGAGCGAAGGACATTTCAGTTCTTGTCCCAACATGTGGTGTAACTCAGGGCGATGCTCATGCACTTTCATCATGGCTTTGTTACGATTGCCCAGTATGAACTCAATCAGTCGGTACTGATGGGATTGGAAGCCGGATGACGAACCCAGATCATCGCGGAACTGCGAGTATTCACTGGGAGTCATGGTGCGCAGCACATCCCACGCATTATTCAGTTGCTCAAAAATCCGAGCAACCCTTGTGAGCATTTTGAAAGCCGGTGCATAGTCACTTCGCTCCAATGCAACCCTGGCACTAGAAAGCTCATGCAGGCACAATCGCATCCATAACTCTGAAGTCTGATGCTGGATGATAAACAGCATCTCATCGTGTGCATCAGATTGTAGATTTTGCGAGCCCAGTATGGGATCAAGTGACAGATAGTCGGCGTAACTCATGTCCTTGGCGAAAGACATTTTCGCGCCATCGTCAGTAGGGTCGTAGGCTGTCATTGGGTGTCTCAAGCGAAGGAATGCGAGAGCACTCATCATACAACATAGACACTATTCACTCGTGTTAGCTACTTTTTCGGAGGTATCAATCATTGGCCGCCGAACAGCATATCAACGCGCCGAGTGACGCCATACCTGCCTCAAAGCGGATTGCTCTTCAACGAACGCAAGAACAGACCAAGCCCACCAAAAGACAGAATCAATATGAGCAACAAATCAAATGAGGTCATTGAGGCCAAGCGGAACTGCGCGCTAGCCAGTACCCCAACAATCAGCGCGATCAATGAACCCACGCACAGCAGCCATCCGATGTAGTTTTTGCCGTTGTAAAAGATAAACACGACACCGAAGATAAATGGAATCATCAGCATCCCGCTGGTTATTCCTAAGCCCCCGACACCGTACAACCGCATTCCAAAACCAAATGATGTGTTGATGACAATAGAACTCAGCAGCATGTAAAAGCCTGCGATCATCATTGCCAATCCAATTAAAAAGGAGAATTCCCCCCCGTTTGATCCACCTGCCCCACGCATGCTCGTACCTACTCGTTTGAATTAGTGTCCGTACTTTGGAAACAAAGGGGTGTCTTTACGCCCCGGTGTCAGCCTTGAATCCAGCCGCTTCGATTCCCGCTACCGCACATAGCTCGTCGTTGTCCGAGATGTCACCGGTAATGCCCACAGCCCCCAGCAACTCGCCCTCACTGGACCGAATCAGCACACCACCCGGAACCGGTACCAGAGCACCATCGCACAAAGAGTTCATAGCCTGGATAAAGAAGGGTTCGGCTTTGGCACGTTCGAACAGTGCTCGTGATCCCAACCCCAGTGAAACAGCACCAAAAGCTTTTCCATGCGCAACCTTTGGCCGAACAAGGCTCGTTCCGTCTTGGCTTTCACTGGCTTTAATGGCACCGTTTGCCCCAAGCACGACAATTGCCATAGGCTTGAAACCATGTTCTTGCTGCGCGGCAAGCGCATGTTCGATAATGGTTTTGGCATCACTCAATTTGAGTTGCACGATGGCTTGTTCCTTTGTGTGAAGAAGTGGAGGCGGTATAGTACTCCAAAGCGCCTCCACCGCTCTCGGATTAATTACTCACCGCACCACAGTCACGCCGACGCCAACGGCCTGCAAATCCTGCTGCCAACAACAGATACGCTAACCACAAGCCAGCTCCACTACCAGTCGTTACCGCACCTGAGATGTTCTCGTTAACAGGACCGGCGTCAGGAGTGGGGCTCGATGGCGCTTGCTCACCTTCGTCAGTGGGCGGTTGTGGTAGAGGATCAAGCTCACCTCCAGGCTGCTCAGGCTCGCCACCAGAGTCCGTGTCTGGTACTTGAGCAGGATCGTCACCAGGGCGCGCTGGGGGCGCTGTATTCAGCGCAAACGGCGCGGTAAACCCGGGTGATGCTGGATCAAGTGGATCGGTGGGCGTGCCTGGTGGCAAAGGATTTGGCCCTGTGGGATCTTCCCGTTCATTAAATATTAGTGGCTCAGCTTCAGGTCCCAGCGTCAGTGCCGAGGCGGGAAATCCGATGGACGCTGTTCCATTGGCAGATGTAGGTGCTGCAGCCACGCGAGTCGCCCCGGTATCTCTACCGTAGAACACGTAAGTCTCGCCCTGACCAGAGGCACCCGACATGATGTCACTGCGACCGTCATCATTAAAATCTCCAGCACTGGCAACCGACACCCCGTAGTAGTCGACTGTGCCCGTGCCGTTTATGCGGAAACCGTTACTGCCATCCAAGTCAGACAAGGGTAAGCGAGCCGGGAACGCGCTTGTGGATCCATAGACGAAATAGACTTGCCCCACGCCTTTCCGGCTTGGATTAATGATGGCGTGCGACGCTCCAATCATCACGTCATCGATACCGTCGCCATTCATATCTCCCGCGCTGTCGATATCGACACCAGCCAGATCACCCCAGATTGTCTCACCCGCCTCAATCGGTATAACACCGCCACGAATACCGCGCAGAACAAATCCATTGCTGCCATTCAGATCCGCTTCTGTAATTGTCGAGCTTCCCTCAAAACGGCCTCCAAACAACACATAGGCTTCTCCGGGGTAGTCACTAGGCACGCCGAACGGCCCCTTCCCCGGTGCGCCGATGGCCAGATCATCAACGCCATCGTGATTCAGGTCTCCAATGGCTGCAACAGAAGCTCCAGTATGGTCCTGAATATCTGAGCCTTTGAATACAAAACCATTACCCTGCCCAATATCCGCCAGGCTCAGCACCGCAGGAAAATCTCCAGCTCCCAATAACAGATAAGCTGCCCCTGCCTCAGCCTTGCCGTCGGTTGTCTGATTGGGCGCACCCACCAGAAAATCATCAAATCCGTCGTTGTTAAAATCACCTGCGCCCGCCACGTAACGCCCTGTTCGATCGTTCGCGCTAATGCCGACCACGGCAAAACCGTTACTACCATCCAGATCAGCCGGCGCGAATGTAGCAGGAAAGCCGGTACTGCTACCGTAAATCACATAGCTAACACCCGCACCTAGCAAGCCGTTAGGAGACGCATTGGCATTACCTACTATAAAATCAGGCAGCGAATCGCCGTTAATATCACCGGCACGCTTGATATCGGTGGCGCCTGAGTTGAATATAAATCCATTATTTCCGTCCAGGCTTGCGACATCAAACACCCTGCTGAAAGGCTGATCGGATCCGAATATTATCCGTGTGCCCGTTATCGATGCCACGCCGATATCGTCGAGACCATCGTTATTGATGTCACCCAGGCCAGCCACCAGCGAATCGTTTTCGGCATCATTCTGAATCACGAAACCGCTAACTCCGTCTAGCTGTTGGCCGTTGAGAACTCCATTGAATCCATTGGTCGGACCAAAAATGACACGAACTGCTCCTACACCCGCCGCCACAAGCAAATCTTCCAGGTTGTCTCCATTGACATCACCTGCCCGGTCCACGGGACCGCCACGATCCACCGTGAGCTGGTCTTCTGCTCCAAGGCGAAAATTGTCAATGATAGGGTCATAGCCCTGAGCGAATGCTGCTTGAGAGATGAGAAATAAGCTTGTTATACTCACGAGTTGGCGTGGCCAAGACACTCTGGTTTCGAACATCATTATCTAGCTTCCATTTTGAATAGCACCCCGATGCGCACACAAGCAAAAGTACTGCGCAGTAGTGATAAGTGTAGCGCCCACAGCATCGGACAAGTATATGAAGGGCATTTGGGCTGAAAAACGTGTAAAAAGTTCACAACACATAAGTGTAGTTGACCACACTATCGCTCCGTGTCAGACGTACTGGCGCACATAACAGATATGCCGCACCGGAGGCTTTGTTCGATTTTTACGAGTGGTTGTTCTCGAACTAACCAATATAGGGCAGGTCGCACAGTAGGTAAGTTACAACAACTCAACAAGGGGGCACAGCTGTGAGCGACTACACAAACAACAATAGCAATAAAATACTGATTCTCGAACTCAACGAAGTGCCATGGAAAGTGATGGACGACTTTATTGAGCGCCACCCGAGTTCAGCCTTTTCAAGTGTTATGCCACGTAGTTGCCGAATCACTACCCATTTACCTGACACCGGACAGCTGCATCCTAAAACCAGCTGGCAGACATTTCATCGCGGTGTGCCCGATCATGTCCACGGTATTCGGGAGTACAACCAGCTGCATTCTGAAGGCCATAGCAATAACCCGACAATATGGTCATTGGCCTTGCAGGCAAACAAGCGGGTTGGGTGCGGGGCCTCCATCGGTTCGTGGCCAATGCCAGAGGACAAAGAAAATATCGATTTCTGGTTCGCCGACCCCTTTGCTCCAGACCCTGAATCTATTCCAGCGGCCGTCACGGCTTTTCAGGAATTTAACACCTTGGCGGTAGCCCGTTCGTCACGTCAAGTTCGCTCAGGCGGTGTATCACGCAAGGTCATTTCAAATTTCCTGATAAATGCGCCGCGCTTGGGAATAAAGCTCGGCACTTTAATGCGCATAGCAAAGCAACTTGCCAGCGAACGCGTCAACAGCGCCCGTGCGGTACGTCGACGCAACATACAGGCACTGATGTCATTCGACGTCGCTGAAAAGCAATGGAAAACATTCCAGCCAGAGCTTTCCTCTATCTTTATCAACCACGTTGCCTCTTCAATGCATCGTTACTGGGCCGCAGCGTTTCCCGACGACTACGAGTCCAACAACATGCCTGCGCATTGGCGTGAAACGTACAAGCACGAAATCGATGAATCCATGCAATTGGCCGATCATATGCTTGGCAGAGTTTTAAAAAGTATAGAAGGCAAAAATACGACTTTGCTGATCGTCGGCAGTATGGGTCAGCACGCAATAGAGCATGAACCTACTTTCAATCAATTGATCATCAGCGACATTTCGAAATTTATGGCGCTGTTGGGTATGTGTAAAGGTGACTGGGAAAAACGTCCGGGCATGGAACCTGAATATGTGTTGTCCTTCCGAACCAAAGCACTCCTGGACAAATTTATACAATCTTGTAGTCAGGTTGATATCAACGGTAGGCATCCGGAGGTAAAGCGCGCCAACGACACTGAATGCTCTTTATTAGTTGACCAGTACAACATTGATTTCGATAGCATCACAGTGGCAGATCGAGAAGTGTCGTTAGAAAATACCGGGTTGCATATTGAAAAAATCCATGACATCGCAGGCTCTACAGCGCAACACACGACTGATGGCATGGCTTTGGTTGTATCGCCCTCACAAGATCTGTCCCACCTCAATAAGCACACGGACAAAGTCGACTTATGTAACGTTACCTCCTCTATCCTTGCTGCGCTGGAGATACCGGTTCCACCGTACATGCCAGAGCCTTTAAGCGATCTTGTGTCGGCACTTCAAGCTGAGAAGACGGCCGACGGTGCGTCGTTGAAAAATATCAGCCAGATGCAACAACGCACTTGCAGCGAAAGCCCCGCTGTCTGACTGCTCAGATGAAGCTGCCTTGTTACTGTGCTACAAATGGCGCAGCGAGAAGGCAGCTCACAGTGTGTTCTGAGTAAACAGGTTTCTCACAATACCCATCGAGTACAATTGCGCTGCTTCTTTGACGAACCTGGGAAAATCAATTCCAGCCTGCTCGTTTGCAGCGTCAGAAATAGTACGAATGATCGAAAACGGAATATTGAATTCCGTACACACCTGAGCAACAGCCCCACCTTCCATCTCCACACACACTACATCCGGGAGTCTTTCCCGTAGGTCGACAACCTGCTGTGTGCTGGAAATAAACTGATCACCGCTAGCGATTGCTGCAGTTGTCACAAAAGGCTGTTGCAATGAGAATTCAGTGACAATCTCTGCTGGCAATTCGTGCGCGAGTTGAGTTTTCACGAAGGTATTAGCCGCATCCATCAACGGCTTGCGCCGCGACGTATCCGAAGGCATGGCGCTAACACCCAATAGAGGAATTTCGTGCCGCGCAATAAGGGGTCGTGCATCCATATCATGCTGATACAGATCACTGGCAATGACCACATCGCCCACATTCAGCGTGTGATCAATCGCACCAGCCACACCTGTGAAAATAATCTCAGACACGTTAAATCGGTTGATCAGCACTGATGCCGTACTGGCAGCGGCCACCTTACCCCAGTGTGAAAACACCACTACTACGTCAACGCCCCATAAACAACCTTCGTGATAAACACGTTTGCCTATCTCGGTACGTTGCACATCAACCATCTGATGGACCAACGAGGCGTTCTCTTCGGCCATGGCACTTAATACAGCTACAGGCATACGTTGCAACTCTCTTCTCTAATGGTTATCGCGCGGCACACCCTTGGTCTGAGCGATACGCTGATAGTCTGTTGAATTGCCTAGCACCATCCCCTTATCAAACTGCCCCACTATTGAGCGTTGAATTTGTTGCCAAGGCGTTTGATCTGCAGGATAGGGATAGCCACCATCGGCAAGCAGTGCCTGCTTGCGTTGCTCGATCTCTTGCTCATCAACCAATAAATCAACGCGACGTTTATTCAAATCCACACGCAATCTGTCGCCCGTCTTGACAATAGCCAGTCCACCCATGATGGCAGCTTCAGGGGCAACGTTCAGAATTGACGGTGATCCCGACGTCCCCGACTGACGCCCATCGCCTATGCACGGCAACTCAGTAATACCACGTTCAATAAGGTACACCGGTGGCTGCATGTTGACCACTTCAGCACCGCCCGGATAACCAATGGGACCGGCACCACGCATCACCAGAATGCTGCTTTCATCCATACCCAACGAGGCATCGTCTATAAGCTTGTGATAGTGCTCTGGACCATCAAAAACAAACACGGTACCTTCAAAGGCTTCTGGATCGTCGGGGTTAGACAAGTAGCTTTTTCGAAAACTCTCTGAAATGACGGATGTTTTCATTATGGCGCTGTCCCACAGATTACTGTGTAGATCCATAAAACCGGCATGCGCTTTCAACGGCGCATCGAAGGGTCGAATCACATCGGTGTTCGTCACACGTGCATCAGCGTATTCGTCACGCACGCTCTTACCGGTCGCTGTGATAGCGTCAGGTGCAGGCAGTGCATTAGCGTCCAGCAGCGTCCTCATCACAGCGGCAACACCTCCGGCACGATGAAAATCCTCGCCCAGGTATTTTCCAGAAGGCAGCATGTTAACGATGAGCGGAATGTCATGCCCAACTGACTCCCAGTCGCTATTGCCCAGCTCAACACCCATGTGGGCCGCAATAGCATTGAGATGGATGGGTGCATTGGTTGAGCCACCGATCGCAGAATTAACAACGATGGCATTCTCAAATGCCTGCCGCGTCATGATATCCGAAGGTTTCAGATCCTCAAGAACCATACCGACGATACGCTGACCCGTCATGTAAGACATCTGGCCTCGTTCGCGATAAGGCGCAGGTATGGCGGCTGAGCGAGGCAACTGCATGCCAAGCGCCTCAGCCAGCGCATTCATCGTACTGGCGGTACCCATGGAGTTGCAATAACCCACAGACGGCGCTGCATCGGCAGCAAGACGCATGAACTCATTCTCATCAATTTCACCGATGCTCAGCTTTTGTCGCGAGTTCCAGATGACGGTGCCAGAACCAGAGCGCTCTTCACCCTCCCAACCATTGAGCATCGGGCCAACAGAAAGTGCAATGGCCGGAATATTGACCGTGGCTGCAGCCATCAGCAAGGCTGGTGTTGTCTTGTCACAACCGATGGTAAGCACCACGCCATCAAGCGGATAACCATAGAGGGTCTCAACTAAACCGAGGTAGGCAAGATTACGATCCAGAGCAGCTGTGGGGCGCTTGCCAGTTTCCTGAATGGGGTGAACCGGAAACTCAAAGCAAATGCCACCCGCAGAGACAATACCCTCACGCACCCGCTTCGCCAGCTCTACATGATGCCGGTTGCAAGGTGTCAAATCGTTACCTGTCTGCGCTATCCCGATCAGCGGCTTGCCTGACTGCAGCTCTTCACGTGTAAGGCCGTAGTTGAGGTAGCGCTCCAGATATAACGCCGTCATGGCCGGGTTATCCGGATTGTCGAACCACTGCTGTGAGCGAAGCTTCATGTCGTGACTTGTTCAGAATTTGTGAACTCTAGTCTCTCACACCATTGGCTCAAAGGGCGGCCGACTGCGTTGTCACGATGGCTGCCCCATGGTTGCAATACAGGGCTGGTTCAAACGATCAACAATACCGAAGGTCGGACGACGCAATGTAGTAACTGCGCCGCCAACCTCAGACCGGACTTAGAACGCTTTCTGGGACCCCTCGCGATGCTTGTTTCCAGGAACAAAGCCTGTCCGTACAGCCTCACGAGGCTGAGGTACATATAAATTTCTGTCTGGATGCATACCCGCGCCAAGCACGGCAGACACCGCTGAGTGTCGCATCCGATTCAACAGACGCGTATCAACCTCGCCGCACAGAGGATGGGTGCCACCGTTATCAGACACCTCATTATCCCACTGCGCTGTGCGTTCAGCGGTTATTGCAGAATCCCTGAGTTGCGTGCAATTTATTTCGCTGTTATTCAAATCAACAACAATTTCATCACCGTCGTGCAACAAAGCGATGGGACCACCTAGCGCAGCTTCAGGCCCGACGTGCCCAATAACAAGCCCTACCGACCCCCCTGAAAAACGTCCGTCAGTCATAAGGGCGACAACCATGTTTTTCTCACGACATAAGGTTGTAATACGTGACGTCGAATCCAGCATTTCTGGCATACCCGGAGCACCGCTTGGCCCCTCGTAGCGAACAATAACCATATCGTGGTTCTGGAAATCATCAGGTGCAGTCTCCAGCGCATCCAGCAATGCCTGCTCACCGTTGAAGATACGGGCACGACCTACAAAACGATTGTCTTCCAATCCGCCTTCCACACCGGCAAGCTTGAGCACTGCACTGAACTCAGGGGACAAGTTGCCACCCAGGAGGCGCAAGCCACCAGTCTCTTTGTAAGGCTTTGATACCGGGTACACAACAGTGCCGTCAGGCTCAGAAGTGTTCAAACGTTGCACCTGCTCGGCGAGTGTTTCACCTGTGCACGTGAGCGTATCGCCGTATAACAACCCGGCATCCAGCAGAGCCTTGACGATGACTTGTACGCCGCCCTTCTCATCGATATCCACCATGGAATAGGTACCATAAGGACGCGCATCAGTGAGTACCGGCACCACGTGCTGTGACAGGTGATTGAATTCTTCGGGAGACATGACGTCGGTGGCAAAGTTTGTAAAACCCGCAGCCCGTGCGATCTCTGGAGCGTGCAGCAATGCGTTCGTGGAGCCACCGACCGCCATCGCTACGATAACGGCATTGCGGATAGCATCCCGGCTAACGATGTCACGCGGTGTATCGTTACGATCTATCATGCCTTTAAGATAGGCAACCAACTCTTTCGGGAATTCATTGAGACGACGCGGATCATCCGACGGCGGCGCAACCATGTGCAACGGCTGCATACCCACCACACCAATGAAAGTTTGCATGGTGTTGTAGGTAAACATGCCTCCACAACTGCCATACCCCGGGCAAGCTTCTTTTGCGACGCGTTTTTTGAAGTCGGCATCACTACTACCAGCGACCTGAAACGCCGATACGATGTCAATGGCCTGCTCTGTTTTGGAGTCGCGTCCGGGACGGATCGGGCCATCGGACATGATGATGCCAGGACGATTGTGTTCCAACAAAGCCGCCAGTGTACCCACCGGTGGTTTGTCGCAAGCGACAACAGCAATGGTGCCCTCAAGGCCACTGGCACTCAGATGTTCACACACAGTGTCGTTAGTCACTTCACGACCAATAAGCGAATAACGCATTTCACGTGTGCCGTTACGCATGCCATCAGAGGTAGCTACCGTGTACTCAGGCTGCACCAGACGCATGCTCATCTTGCCAGCGTCGCGGCCCAGATTTGCCCGCAGCTCGTCGTGAATAGCTTCCACCTTACGCTGCACACCCAGATAGCATTGACTGTCACCTTTTGTCCCAATCACACCGACCGACGGCTCATGGATAAGATCCGGATCTGAACCCAGCTCACGGGCTATGCCGTAGGTCTGTGCATTTCGACCCGGATTGTTATCAAACAGTACGGTCTTGGTCTTGTTGGACATGGGTAATACCTGCGACATTTTGAAAACGAAAAGAGCACGGGACGCTTAAACAATAAACGCTACCTGTGCTAACCCGCTTATTTTGCCAGATTGCGCGTAGGAGGCTGTTAAAAACTTAACTTCCGAAGCGAAGTTGCAGCGGCCGCAACGGACTCACCTCGCAAAGTGTCTTCTATCCAGCAAGCTAAGGTGCTTACATCAAGATCACCCCGCCCTCACCGACACCCGCTCCCCAATGTCATTGAGGATGTTTCGAAGCTCATCAAAATCGGGGTGGCGCACGCGAAGCCATGCATTTGCCATGTAGCCGGCTTCCACGCCTTGCGTTGCGGTACCTGGCTGCGGAAAGTGATGTTCCACGATGTTCTCGCCATATTGCTCGAAAATGCCTTCCAGACCTTCATAACTGAAGATGTTGCCGTCCCTCTCGGGGCGAATCGCAATAATGCCGCATGAATACCGCCGAGTGGGCTGCTGGTCAGTGCGTGAATGACATACGGCCATCGCCCATTCACGATACAGATCAAACTCATTGCCAGCGCAGTAGCTCTCCCATTGCCCCACACCGGGAGGCCTGCACCCGATCTCAGAGAAACGCAATCCCTTGGGTCCATAGAACCATTCCATATGCGTAGCTGAGGTCTCAATTCCGAGGGTGTCAACCACCAGTTTGCCCAACGCCTTCACCTCGTCATAGCCAAGCTCGTCGACGCGATTAGTTGAGATAATCTGTGGGGAAATCCAGCGAGTTCGCATCGCCTCCAGCACATTCGGGTAGTAGTGACTGATGAAGTCATGCCCTACTTGGCCCTGCACCGTCATCGTGTCGTAAAATCCTTCATGCCCCTCAACAAACTCCTCAATAGCCACAGCCCCCCCATCGGCCAATCCACACATCTGGGCAATACTGACTAGCTCTGACTCATCGTTGGCTCGAAAGGTACCAGCGGCCCCTGCGGCATCGCGTGGTTTGATAATGAGTGGAAAGCCAACATGCCTTCCAAAGTCGATAGCTTCGCTCAATGAGTTGACACCCGCTGATGCCGCCATCGGTACACCGGCATTGCGCAGCACCTCCTTCATCGATACCTTGTCCCGGCATAGGTAGGCGGTACGCGATGAGGTGCCGGGAATAGTACAGCGCTCACGAACGTGGGCTGCTGGCAAGACATGAGCTTCCACCACCACCTCCATGCGATCAATCCACTGTTCGCTTTGCGCTTTTTTCACTGCCCATTCAAGCGCTGCTTCATCGGTGACCGATGAAATCTGCTGGTAAGAGCTTAACCAAGAGCGGGTCTCATCATCCAGCCACTCGTAAGGCCTCTCACCAATTCCGATAACGTTGGCTCCGATGGATGCCAGTGCGCGGACAAACTGCTTTTGATTTGCCGGAAAACCCGGTTCGATGAATATCACGTTCATGGTATTACTCCGTTGCGCTAGCGGATGTCACCCAGGTTGGTTACAACAAACTGGACGTTCGACGTCGTGTGTGATTGATATATGCAGAGTTAAATACAGCCTGAGAGGATTGCATCAATCGTCAACAAGCTCATCAAGATACTTGGGCAGCATCTCACGCCATGTTGGCCAATCGTGGTTGTATTCATCACTCCACACATCCACGCGGTTGGCAATGCCCTGTCTGCCCAGTTCGTTGGCAATCTGCCATGACTCACCCGTGTTCTCCCACAAGCCAGATCCGGTGGGTAGCAACACCGATCGGGTGCGCAACACATCCAGCATTGGTCCCTCGGACATGTTAGGTAGAAAACGTAGCGGCGTTGACAGGTAGTAGTCCTCATTGCCGTGAATTTTCAGCAGCGTTTCCAGATCATAGGTACCACTCATACCTAGCGCAGCTTTGAAAAACAAAGGGTAACGACACAACATGGCAACCGCGTTGAACGCGCCAATAGAGGCACCTGCCGTGATGACTTCCTGAGGATCACCTCCACAATCGGCACAGATGGCAGGAATTACCTCGTGCACAACATATTCGCCGGTTTGCTTGAGCAGCCAACAACGATGTTCAACGGAGCCCACCTCTTCAGCCAGTGCCTGGCCTGCTATGGAGTCGAAGGAATATACCTTGATTTTCCCTGCATCAATCAAGGGCTGAACCGAGGCAATCAGGTGCATACGTTCCACCTCTTCAGCATCGCCACCGGCCGTTGGGAACAGCAGTACGGGCTGCCCCCAATGACCCCACCTTACAAAGGTAATGTCTTGCTCAAGACGTGGCGAGAACCAGCGTGTTATGTGTTTCATAAGATTCTAGAAACCACCAGCATCACCCGCAGCTCCTTCAGTATCACGCCAGGATTGGATACGGCTCCAGAATAGCTCGGTGAAATCCTCTACCTCGTGTTCAGGAAACAGAGCTACCACTTTCTGATGAACAGCATCACGCATGGTGTCGGATGCAAAAAAATCATACGCCACCTCATCCAGATGTGACAGATGCGTCTGACAAAATTCACGAAACTGTTCGGTCTGAAAACGCTCGTGCGCTATCGCTGCATATTGGCTGAGTTTTTCACGAGGTGATATGTCGGTATCAGCAATAGCAAAGAACGCATCCCAGTCCAGAGTACGATGCATCTTGCGGCCTGTAGCTGCACAAAAAATAGACCATCGCAAGTTTGCCTTAATCAACCAGGGAAAGTGATAATGCAATGAGGTGACCTGACTGTCAGGACAGGCGTTTGCAAAATCGATGGGATGCCATATGCCCCCGCGTCTGAGCGCCTCGCACGAATTAAAGTCCCAACCGAAAAAACTGTTGATAGTGGCTGTCATATCCTCAAGAATACTGCCGTCCTCCTTGGACAGAAAATCAATATCCGTTGTGTATCGATCATGCAAAGGTGCGCTTGGGTCGTAATTAACTTTACGCATCTGCGGACCTAGACCCACACAACGTACAAACCAATCGTGTGGTAACACCGCCGACTGAAGGTTCATCACCTCTTTACCGCTGTTGTCGTAAGCCTCCTGAAACTCTTGTAGGTTGTCAATCTTGGAGACACCCTTCCAACCGCCGCCATGATATGGCTTCATAAAAAAGGGATAACCCAGATCGTTGCCGATATCCTCCATCGAGAACATACGAGCATATTGCCGCAATGTGGCCTGTAGGTCCTCAGACTCCTCATAAGCCTTGGGCGGCATCATCCAGGTCTCCGGCACAGGCAAACCAAGACGTAGCATGGCAGCATAAGAGGTGTGCTTTTCATTTGATTGTAGCGACCACGGGTTGTTGTATACATACAGATCGTCGAGCAGGATTCCCTTTTTTATCCATTCACGGCTGGTTGAATACCAATGAGTTAGACGATCAATAACCATATCGTAGCGAACCGGCTGCTGCAGGTTAAAAGGCTCTATGGTGATGCGTTCGGATTCAAAGCTTAGCGTCTCGCCACCCAGCTTGATGTTCAGATTCAAATCCTTGAGCAACGTCTCGTAGCAGATGGGCCAACAAATGTCTGCCCCCAACGACAAGCCTATATTTAGTTTCCGCTGACTCATACCGCCTCCTGTGTTCTTTTTCTATTGATATTAGCCACACGGACTAACCTTTCCCAAGTACCTACTGAAGATGTTCTTGCTGCACTAGTCATCCGGGCGCAGCACCCACGTCAGCCCGTCTCGCAACTGATCTCGCCAGTTGTGCCAATGGTGTCCATCCCATGCACTTTTGAACTGCACATCTACATCGCCCTCTTCGAGTAACTGGGCAAGCGCACGGTTTTCTGAGGCCAATCCTTCCAGCTCACCTGTGGTCACAAAGGCTCGAAAATTTGGCATCTCAGGTGCTCGCCGGAAGGCTCTGACAAGCCTTGCTACCTGCCGGAATACCGGATGGGGCCGGCCTTGTAATTTCTTATCATCCAGAATAAAAGAGCCGGATTGCAATACCGCACCACCGAATACTCCAGGGTATCTGAAGACAGTGGACAGCGCCGCCACGGCACCCAAACTGGCACCCAACAACACTCGCTGCTGCACTTTGTCTGACAAGGCATAACGCGATTCAAGTGCAGGTAACAGCTCACTCACCAAGTATCGGGCATGGCGCCTGCCACGAGCATACTCACCCATCCGATCCTTTGTTTGTACCAGTGCGACCACAACCGGCGGGATGGCCCCAGTATGGATAAGATTATCCAGTGATGTTGCCAGATCGGCATAGGTGACAAAGTCGGCCCCGTCGTGAATAACCAGGAGCGGTAAAGGTACGTCTTCTATATAACCAGCCGGAAGATAGACCTGCTCCTGACGAGTTTCTTCAAACACTTCACTGGTCACTAGCAGCTCATGAATACTGCCCGTTGGAGCATTTTGCGGTTTACTCCATTCTGGCTGCGCATAACCAAAGGTTTTACACACAGAGTTCTCCCCGTATGGGTCTCCCGCTGTATTCTTATTCAGTGGATCAAGTATCCAATGCTCATTGTCTGCATGGTGAATACATAATTTGTATTCAAAGCGCCCCCCATCTGTCACATCCATAGACAACAACCACAAAGGCGTATCCGGCACCTGTGTAAACACGCTTTGATCCACCCCTCCATGGATCCACCTCAATAACGACACCTTTTGCGCGTCACCGATCCACACGAACGTCACCTGCCCCGTGCTCACCAACGGGAACGTCTGGGTATCAACAAACGCCTTTAGCCTTGACGGCGTCACCCCTGTATCGAGTAGCGCTTGCAACGCTGGGAAAGTGTACGACTCGCTTTCAGACTTCATCAAGAGCGTGGGGGGCTTCCGGCATCACTATGTTCATCTGGAACAGACTCGGCAATCAACCAGTCGACTACCGCTATCTGGGCTTCACGCTCGGTAGCACCTTGCTCAATAGCGCTGTTGTAGGCACGCAGTTGATAATCAGAGCTACTTCCTCTGCGAGCAATGTTACGAGCATTTTCCACCTCGGCGACACAATCAAGATCCTCGGCATGCGGCCTGACCAGTTCAACGAGCTCATCGATCAAATCTGGCAATGGAACCGCTTGACGTTTACCGAAATCACCTAGCAAAGCATCAACCCCGTAGCGCTGAGCACGCCATTTGTTCTCTAGTATAAGAATGCGTCGGTAGCGCCTCCACTGCTGATTGTTAGCGCGCAGATGGCTAAGAAATGTCAACAAAGCCTGATACAAGGCCGCCACCGTGAGACCATCTTCAGCCCAGGTGCAAACGTCACAAATTCGAATTTCCAGCGTGGGGTGACGCACACTTGGCCGCAGATCCCACCAAATACGCGAAGGGCAATTAATCATCCCACAGGCAGTCATATCATCAACCATTTCCATCCAGTCATTCCAGTTATCAAATGCCTCTGGCAAACCTGATCGTGGCAAATGGCCTGCTATGGTTGGACGCATCGATTTAAGGCCCGTATCGATCCCTTCCCAGAAAGGCGATGAACCGCTGAGCGCAAGTAAATGCGGCATAAAATAACTGACTTGGCTCATCAGATCGACACGTAAGTCCTGATCTGGAATTCCAGCGTGAACATGCATACCGCAAATGGCCATTCGCCTGGCTATACTGGCCTGTTCCACGCCCATGATTCGATAACGCTCCATATCGACAGGCTGTTGATCACTCCACAATGACCATGGATGAGTAGAGGCCGCAACAATACTGAGATTAAATTCGTTGGCTACCGATGCCACGCCACGTCGAAGCTCCAGGATCTCGGATCGCGCCTCACCTATCGTATTACAGACATCAGTACCGATCTCTACCTGGCTTTGTAGCATCTCGTAGGTCACCCTCGATCCTAAAAGCTCTTTGCACTGCTCCATGAAGCCTGCTGGCTGATGATTAGCAAGCTCGCGTGTCTCGGGATTAACAAGCAGGTATTCTTCTTCGATTCCTATGGATATTGGCTCTGGCAAAGCAATTTTCCGTGTAGCGGCAGCTGGCAGATGCCAGCGGCGTCTGTACATAGAACTATATGTCTCTGTACAGCGTCAACAATTCGATCCTACACCAATTTCCTGACTCAGACTAATCGATACAACAGCAGCTATTCATGCCACCACCAAAATCCTGCAGATCCGTTTTCTGACAGAAAACCCCAATCGTGCTCAGGCAATACTAGACTAAAGCCGTAATACCCAATATTGTTACATGGCTTATCATCCGTCGAATTAGCGAAGTTCTACGATCCGCGATTCAAAGTTCGATTTTGTACCGTTGCTACCATTGGAGGACGTGCGTGCCAGTATTTTCCAGCTCGCCAGGCAATACACCAGAAACGTACTACAGACTTTGTACGATCCTGGCCCTATATTGTGTATCGGCGACAGCCTCACAAACACAGGCCACAGAGCGACTCGATATTGATGATACTCAAACCCCCGTCGTACTCTCTGCCTCCAGACTGATTCAACCTCAATCCAGCTCGCCAGCGTCTATTACGATTATCGACGCTCAGATGATTGAGCTTAGTGGCGCACGAAGCATCGTTGATTTACTCAGACTGGTACCCGGCATGCAGGTTGGCAAGATGGTCAATGGGAATCCGACAGCCACCTATGCCGGATTGTCCGAACGCTACAATCCCCGACTCCAGCTCATTATTGATGGCCGCCCCACCTACGTACCCTTGTATGGAGGTATTCCGTGGAGTGAGCTGCCCGTTGCCCTGAGCGACATACAAAGAATAGAAGTAACGCGCGCGCCAAATGCTGCCACTTTTGGACCCAATTCGTTCAAGGCAGTGGTGAGTATTACTACCCGTGAGCCAGCGATAAGCCCTGGATGGTATATCAATACAGAAGGCGGCGGAAACGAGTTCAGAACAGGCACAGTGTCGTACAACGGATCGACAGACAAAGTTGACTACCGCGTGACATTGCAAAGCGAGCAAGACGAAGGCTTTGAAAACATCCCTGACACCGAGCGCAGCCAACTTGGATCGATTCGAACACATTGGCAAATCAATCCAATAGACCAATTAGGAATTGATATTGGAGCAACAAAAGGCGGGCATACGGAAATTGGCACAGTGGTCGAGCCCGATGATCTGGTGCGTTATGAAGAGACACTGAACGCCTACACGCAGCTTGTCTGGGAACGCGCCTATTCCAGTGACGACTCCTTAAGAGTTCAATATTACTACAACTATTTTGATATCAACGATGCGGGAACTGAAACCTTCGATGCTGCCCTGGCATCGGGCAACCCGGCATTCGCAGGTGTCACGGTAGACGTCGATGTTGATCGAGATTCACGCTCAACACGCCATGAACTGGAAATCCAACGCACCTACAGACTCAACAAAAAACACCGCCTAGTATACGGAGGTGCGTTGCGGCAAGACTCTGTCATGGGCCAATTTTTGTTCAGCGATGATCGTACCCGATACGTATCGACGCAACGTCTGTTTGTACATTCTGAATACGAGCTGCAAGAGAGCTGGCTGCTAAATGCAGGTGTCTTGGCTGAAAACAACAGCATCACGGACGTCAGCCTGTCGCCTCGGTTGAGCCTAGCGTATCAGCACTCACCCAGACAACAATTACGATTGGGTTATTCTCGAGGAATTCGCACACCGTTATTGCTGGAAGAGGAAGGCCTTGTTCAATTCAATCTGCTTGCCAGCAACGGCCTAGAGTTCACAGATCAGTTTCTTCTCGGAGGGCAGAACCTCGACCCGGAAACCATTGACGTCATTGATCTGGGTTACTACTACAACGCTCGCAACGGCTTCACTTCGGACGTAAAACTGTCGTATCACGACCTACGTGACCTAATTGCCCCCAGGCTTTCGACTGAGGTGGCTACAGACACTTTCGACCAACGAGCAAGGACGTATGAAAACCGCTTTAACTACCGCTACACAACATTTGAGGTGCAGCTGGACTACCAGTTGCAAGCTCGATATCGTTTTCGTGCCGCCTATGCCTATTCTTTCGGGGAGGATAGTGATTTAGAGAGGCGACAACTCGTCCCAGAGCATACACTGTCACTTCTCGGCAGTATGCATCTCAGCCGGGCTGTCACGGCCACCGCTGAGTACTACTATGCCAGCAACTGGATATGGGATGACGTGAGAGACAAGTCAAAGCTTAACCGGCTGGATTTACGTTTGGCCAAAAGTTTTCGCCTGTCGCGCCTGAATGCCTCATTGGCGCTACAGGCCGAGTTGGATATAGGCGATACAGTTGACTATTTAGAACGCAACCAAATAGACAATTTGTACTTCGCGCGTTTGACGGTACAGCTTCCGTAGTACAGCGCCCGAATGCCTCAGCGTCCAAGCTGGTTGAAGTCACTGTGCACATTCTGTGCGCTTGCACTGCTGTGTGCAACAGCTAAAGTGCCTTTAACTGCCACAGCTGATGCCTCGATCGCTCTCGCTGATACTGACGATAATGATTCCCTCATCATCGTTCTCGGGTTGGCCAACTCACTCAATGATGATGTCCAGCGCGCAATTGACAGCGAACTTAAACACAAAAATATCTCTGTAGTGGATCTTACAGACCAATCTCTGTCGTCCATCGAATGGCCTGGTCAGGGTATTGTAGTTGCAGCTGGTATGACAGGTTGCAAACAAACCGTCGCCGTCGTGGCGCATCTGGACGTACGGTGTGTACTACTGACAGAAGAAAATTATCGAACGATTCTGACCAATGAACCATCAACTTCATCGCGCTCTGTTTCGGCATTGGTCATAGATCAACCTGTTATGCGACAAGCACGAGTAGCCCAACGGGTCTACCCTGCCCTGTCCCGCTTTGCAGTGCTTTCTGAAACACCGATTATAGACATTGCACAGCGTGCAGATGATGTGTTGCTGGATCGATCCAGATACAAGCCTTCTGTTCTTCTCGCACCACAGCTCAACGATGCCCTGACAAGCAATGATGCACTCATAGCGATACCAGAAACATCAGTTTTCAACAGAAAAACGCTGAGAACAGTCTTGCTGAGTGCCTACGGATATGGAAAACCGGTAGTCGGTTTGAGTCGCGCCTATGTCAAGGCAGGTGCACTGATAACAGCTTATTCCACACCGTTACAGATATTTCGTGAAATCGCGGAAAGCTTGCAATCAACTGATGGCACCTCGCTCAAAAGCTTCTCAGAAGATAGTGTCAGTTATCCGCAATATTTTTCAATTGCAGACAACGTTAATGTCGCCAAGTCATTGCGCTTGAGCAAACTATTTTCCTTTGACGCAAACGCCACCTATTCAGATCGAGACTTCCAGCCATGAGAAACCTCTCGATATCAAGCCGCATGCTACTGGTCGCATTTATACCAGCACTGCTTGTCATTGTTTTAATGAGTCTGTACTCAGGTGTCACTGGGGTTAGAGATAGCGAACAAGCAGAAGTACGACGCGCCATCACACTAGCCCAAGGCTTGGCAAACGCCAGTGAATTTGCCGTAGCTACCGCCAACACCACAATTCTGCAAGAACTGGCGCAACCAGCCTTGTCTATCCCGTCGATATACAGTGTGCGTTTTTACGGATTAGAGAACAAGCTATTATATCAAGGAGATACTACGAACCGTTCTGATTACATTATCAGCCCCGTTGCACGAAAGATTCGAGAATGGGTCTCGCAGTTACCCATGACAAATCGGATTTCTGTCGTGGTGCAGCGGACTGATCTTAGTCGATACGAAGATCCCTTATTTGATGAGAGCGTACCAGACCAGCAACGTCCTATACCCTACGACGCACCTATAGAAGCAGTAGGGCGCGTGGAATTCAATATCAATCTAACACAGGCGTACCAGAACCAACTTGTCATCGTAGAGCGTGGACTTTTGTATGTCCTGGCAGTTTTACTGCTGGCAATGGCGGCCGCCTTCGCCTTAGCGCGCTCTGTCATCAATCCCATTCGAACCCTTACACAATCCGTAAAGGCATTGGCAACTAATGAATACGTAAAAGTGCCCGATCTACCTATTGGAGGTGAGCTTGGCGAACTGGCTCATGGCGTCAACTACCTTTCCTCAGAGATGCAGGCATTTCATGCTCAGCAGCTTCAGGCTATTCAATTGGCAACTGAAGATCTGCAAAGTACATTGAGGCTACTAGAGCAAAAAAATACTGAGCTGGAACAGGCACGAGAGTCGGCTGAATCCGCCAGTGCCTTCAAGTCACAATTTGTGGCGAACATGAGCCACGAAATCCGCACACCGCTGAACGCTATTGTCGGCACATTATCGGTCATGAACAAATCTGGACTTGACATCACTCAGGTAGATCAGTTCGACATGATCAAAAATGCGTCAAACACATTGATCTACCTGATTGAAGACATACTGGATATCTCGAAAATCGAGTCAGGCAATCTAGTTGTTGAATCAATCAGCACTGATCTTGAACATCTACTGGACGAAGTCAACACAACGCTTGCCATGCAAGCCGTCAATAGAGGTGTAGAGCTATTTGTTTCACCATTGCCTGATCTGTCTCTACGCGAGGTGTACACCGATCCTGTTCGACTTAAACAAGTACTTCTCAATCTTCTTTCAAACTCAATCAAATTCACAGAAAAAGGCCACGTATTACTCACCACTGAATTGATTAAGCACGAGCCAGGACTGCGAGTTGTTAAATTCAGCGTACAGGACACCGGCATTGGCATACCCAAAGAAAAACAGGATGTTCTGTTTTCGGCATTTACCCAGGCAGACATGTCAACCACTCGCCGCTACGGAGGTACAGGCCTCGGTCTGTTCATTTGCAGCGGTATCGTTGAGCTGCTAAACGGCACTATAGAATTACGCAGCACAGAAGGCTACGGCACCTGTATTGATGTAGTCATTCCATTGGAGGTAGCAAAGGCTGCAGCATTGCAACCTTCGGAACCGTTTGCACCTGTCGGCCAGAACACTACCAGAGTATTTTACGAAGACCCTTACATACCGTTACGATCGTTCCTCAGACGCTTTGTGGAGCACAACTTAACGGCACTTCAACATACAGCGAACCTGACGCTATCCGTCTATATTCAGAATATTCCAAATCGAGTGCTCACCCACTATTGGAGCAGGCCAGGTATGGATTCTACGGTGTGGGATGAGGTAGATGAACATTCACTAAAACACCAACATTATGACAGGCGCATCGCTTTGGTGAGTCAGCTGACACCGGCTATTCAGGAACGCCTGCAGCAAGCTGGCTTTAGCGGATACGCGCTGAAAACGCCATCAACCACCACATTCAAACGCTCCTTACAACGGGCCCTTGATGGTCAATCACTCAGCGCCTGCTCATACGCATCGGCATCTACATCTGATGATCGTCCACGCAAAACAGAGTATGAGCTAACAGTGTTAGCCGTTGACGATCAGAGGATCAACATTGACCTGCTAATGCAGTACTTCGACTATCTGGAGATTCGCGGCATCTATGCATCTTCTGGCAAAGAGGCTCTAGCCTACGTGCAATCAGAAAAAATTGATCTTGTATTACTTGATCTGCACATGCCTGATCAAGATGGCTTTGAAGTGGCTGAAGCCATTAGAAGTGGCACCAGCTCCAATGCGCAAGTGCCCATAATCGCTATGACAGCGGATGCCTATAGTTCTACACGAAAGCGTGCAATGGCCACGGGTTTTGACGACTTGCTGACCAAACCGGCCACCGTTGAGAAAGTGAGAAATGCGATCACTCAATGGGTTGGTGATACTGCAAGAAAGAAGGTAATGGTTACGCCGCTGGTGGATGTTAATACGTGCGCCACTGCAGTACGCGGAGATCTGGAGTGGGCCCGAGGTGCGTTGAGAACATACGGACAAGAAGTGCCCGGGCATATTCGCTTGCTACATGAAGGGCTTGAAAAAAACGACTACAAGCAGGTTCTTGAGGTCGCACATGCGATTAAGGGGGTCTCACAATTGTTCCGAATCAACGCAGTTGCAAAGGCTGCCGAGTCACTCGAACTCGCCTGTAGGGATAGCGACTGGCAAAAGACGGAGGAGCGTACACGACTCCTGGAAGCACTGTTGCTACAAGCTGCCAGAGAATGTGATGACATTGTGATCGCCTGAAAGAGTCAATCGCGCCTGTGAGTGCTGTCAAAAAGCTGCACCCTGAATAAAGTTCATCGCGGTAGACTATCAGTCTCTTGTACACGGGAAAATACAACAGTGCCAAGCAATCCCGCCGCACCTTATCGCAGCTTTACCATCGATGAGTGGGCAACACTGCGAGCAAAAAACCCGCAGCCGTTAACTGAAACAGAGCTTGCTGCCCTGCGAGGTCGAAACGAGCGCGTCTCTCTTGATGAAGTGGATCAGGTGTATTTGCCCCTTTCCAGACTACTCAGCCTGCATGTCGCCTCAACACAACAGCTTAATGTGGGAATACGCCAGTACATGGGAGTGGAGCAAGGAAAGGTACCGTTTATCATTGGCATTGCAGGCTCTGTTGCTGTTGGCAAAAGCACCGTAGCCCGTATTCTGCAGTCACTGCTGGCACGGTTGCCGGAACACACCTCGGTTGACCTTGTGTCAACAGACGGCTTTCTACTCAACACCGCAGAACTAAAACGACGCAACATCATGCAGCGAAAAGGCTTTCCAGAGAGTTTTGATCGAAATGGACTCTTACAGTTTCTTAGCGATGTCAAAAGTGGCAAGAACAACCTCAAAGCGCCTGTGTACTCGCATTTAAGCTATGACATCGTACCCGATGAGTTTGTGCATGTGAACCAGCCTGACATATTGATCGTCGAAGGGTTGAACGTGCTTCAATCCCATGGCGCCAAGCTGGGCGAACCCAACGTATTCGTTTCAGACTACTTCGATTTTTCTTTGTACATAGACGCAGACGCTGATGTTATCCGCCGCTGGTACATTGATCGTTTTCTGGCATTGAGGCACACAGTATTCAATCAGCCCGGCGCCTACTTCAGCCACTATGCCTCATTAGATGAGGATCAGGCCAGGCAAACTGCAGCACAGATATGGGAGTCCATCAATCAGGTTAATCTGTTTGAGAATATCCTGCCAACAAGAAACCGGGCCAGATTAATTCTACATAAAAGTGCCAATCACACAATTGACGCCGTGCATTTGCGCAAGATGTAGGGCTCACGTTCTCGCCAACGAAGCACCTGCAACGCTATGTAGACTTACGTCCAGAATAAAACGCCACTAACAAAATTCCTGGCGTTAATACAAAAAGGCTTAACCATCCCGCCCACCCTGGCACCTCTTCAAGAAATATCACCCCCAAAACAGTACCCAACGTAGGCACCGCAGCCATGAATGCGGCGGTTAAAGATGCGCCGATATTACGCGACGCATAGGCGACGAGAACAAGTCCTAAAAGCCCTGGAATAAGACCTTGATAGAGCGTCTGCAGAAGTATCTGCCCTTGCGTAGCTTCGGTAAAACCCTTGGGCAGAAAGAAAAACCAGATAGGGATGTAGTAGGCGGCATTCACCACTGAACTGCACAGCAGCACTTGCATGGTGGTGATATTCCACAATCGCCCTACTACCAGATAGCCTGCAAAGAAAATACCGGCAATAATAAACAGGATATCTCCATGCCAGGCACCTGCCATGGATAAGACCGATACATCAGCCGCCGCAAGGCAAGTACCTGTAAAAATCAGCGCTACGCCAACCAGCTGCCACCGGTGGGCACGATCGTTGAGCCACAGCCACGAAATAAGCAGGGTCATAGCCGGTAGTGCGCCATTCATAAAAATGCCACCGTGAGCAGCTGGCGCAAATTCGAAGCCGAAAAACACCGCTAGAATATAGTGGGGCCCCAAGAGCAGACTAACCACAGCGATGCGCTTGACAGACAGGGTGCGCCAAGGCTTGAAGTACAACACCAACGGCAACGCAACAACGGCTGACACACCATATCGAAGTGCCGCAAGGTCATATGGCGTTAGTGCAGATTGAGCTCCAGTGCGGCTGGCAATAAGCCAGGTAGCCCAGATAAGGGTCACTGTGAATGCTGCGGCATATCCCAGCAGTACGTTACGGTCGGGTAGTGATATCATTTTTTATCTGTTTCAGCTAAGCCAGAGACGCCCGTATGGACTCAACTGTATATGTCCATCGTCTGTCACCAAGAGCTGCTGTTCCAACTCATCGACGATGCGTAACGATGCGACATCAGGTAAATCGATTATCTTTACCCACTGCATATGTTCAGTAAAATTATAGAGTCCAACAAGATTGCCTATTGGATGACGACTTATATTGGAGAATACATGTGGATGTCCCAAATCAACGATCTCAGTGTCATAGCGAGCGCTCAATTGCTGAGTTCGACGTCTGGCCTGAGTAATAGCGCGTACACCGTTGAAAATTCGAGCCTCTATTGTACCCGGCTCATGTCGTAACTTAGCTTTCGTCCAATCCATTTTAGGTCTATGCACCCATCGACTATCGCCCGCGTACGCAGGTACAGCTGAGTAAGCGTAATCATTGAGCAAACCTAGTTCATCCCCCATATAAATTAAGGGCATACCGCCAAACCCGCAAATCAGCGCATGACCAAGCAAAATCCTCTCAATGGCCAGATGCACTAGGTACTCACTACCCTGCTCTCGTGCACTCTCCAAACCTGTAAGGCTCGCCAGACTCCCATTGATACGCCTATCACCGGTGGCAGGGTTATGCTGGAACACCACTCCGCGTGCAAAACTGTCAGGGAACTCGCCTGTGTAGAAATCAGACAGGAAGTGCCTGTGAGCAAATCCATTCAGATTCACAGCATTGGCGTCATCATCAGCAATGGCCCAGCCGATATCATCATGGCACCGTAAATATGTTGCCCATGCAATGGAATTGGGCGTACGCGGGAACTCTGCCAGTGCTCGTGTCATCAGTCGAGTGTCACGACTTGCCAGTGCACTCCAGTACTGGACCATCAGAGAGTTATGGTAAGCAATGTTCGATACTTTTCCATGATGACGGCCCACACCAAAATAACGTATGAGATCGTCCGGCGCTACTATAGCTTCTGCCTTGTGCGCAACCGCAGGCGTGGCAATACGCGAGCAAGTACGTAGCGCCTGCATCAGATCAAATACCTCTTCCTGATTCTGGCAGTCGGTGCCCAAGCGCTTCCACATGAAGGCCACCGCATCAAGGCGGAACACTTCAACTCCCAGATTCGACAACTGGAACATAACCTCTACGATTTCCAGAAACACTTCAGGGTTAGACCAGTTCAGATCCCACTGAAAATGATTAAACGTGGTCCAGACCCACTTGCCACTTTTCTCATCAAGTGTAAAGTTACCGGGGGCAAAATCAGGGAAAACCTCAGGCAGGTGTTGTTCGAACGCATCAGGTAATACCCTGTCGTCGAACATATAGAAATACCCCTGATAATGCTCATCACCGGCTTTAGCTGATTCGGCCCATGGATGTTCGCTGGCACAGTGATTCAATACCAAATCAATACAAGGTGACATGTTATGCATGCGTAAATCAGTACAAACCTGCTGCAGATCTTCATTTGTACCCAGCGCCCGATCGACAGTAGCGTAGTCAGTGACAGCGTAACCGCCATCGTTTTCCCCCTCGCGGGACTGCATGACCTTCATTAAATGAATGTAGCTGGCACCCAGCTCCTGCAGGTAATCGATATGGTCGCTTACCCCACTCAATTTGCCGGCAAACTGCTCTACATAGAACACGTAACCCATCATGTTCTCGTGCTGAAACCAGTCCGGCTGCAAGTCGCGTTTCATGTCCAATAACTTTAGCGCAGCAGGCCTGTCAACAAACGCCAGCGCCATCTTCTCAATCAACCTTTGTACGAAGCCGTTGAAGTCTTTGCGATGGCCGTATACGGGTGCAAGCCCGTCATGCAGGTTCTGAAACCAGCGCTGCAAACGGAGCTGGAAAATCTGGCGATCCCGCTCAGGTATGGCCTGCAAAATTTCGTCTAATTTCAACGAGCATTCGTTCAGGCAGAGTCGCGCCTCAGGGCTGAACTGAAAATCACTCAAGGGAGGTAGAGAACTAAACGGGATTTGATCAGGCATCAGTCGAAAAACTCAAGAATAATGACGTAACCTTGTAGTCTGACACATCACACCCGCTATCGATTTCTCAAATACAAATGTACCCGATGAAAATAACTTTAGCGTTCATGTGTTAACTGCAGGCAGCTGCATGACAATATAGATACAAAGTGGCAGTAGCCTTGCAATAGTACTCTCCACACAGACACAAGAGCCTTACGTGCCAAGGACCTGTCGCGACCTGGAGATCAAAAACCATGTACAAGCAAGCACATCGTGTAAAGACCGACCCACAAAGGCAAACAGCGGAACAACGCGAACGCCCAACGTCAACAGTCGAAAGCACACAGGCGCAGCAGGTAGTGCGCTCCAGCTACCTCGTTGAACGTCTATTCCAGACACCAGAACATAATCTGTTCAACTACGTAAAGTTCAAGCTTGTCAATCAACATATAGAAAACACCGGCGTAGCGCAGCCGTGGGTTATGGATATCGGCTGTGGATTGCAGGTAGCCAAGCGGTTTCTGAACACATTCAATCCGAATATTGCCTACTACGGTATCGACTATGAACCTACATTCAAACCAGATGCTGTAGTCGACTTGAACGTGGACGGCACCCTCGAAAAACCAATGCAATTGAAACCAGATGTTGTCATGCTGCTGGACGTACTCGAGCACCTGCACGACAACACAGAAGATCTGGATCAGGTGATACAGCGAGTAGCTCAATCAATGCCACAATCTGCAACATTGATAATCACCGTTCCGCAGTGGTATCGCCTGGATAGATTCAAACTCAAACACTTACATTATCCAGAGCACAAAATTCGGCTAACACAAAGTGAATGGCGCAACGCCATCGAAAAACATTTTGATATAAGATCAACACAAGGCGTTGGATACTTGTCAGTGCTTCCCTATTTACCGATGGCATCTCGACGGTACACGTCTGATAACAGACTTGGCAGACTATTTAAGCACCTGCGTTCAGTAACATTTGAACGTGCATGGATCAAACCTATTGATTTGTTCTTGTCTAACACTTTAGGACTTGTAAAACCGTTCAAGTTTCTGTCTAACGACATTCTTTTTGTTGCCAAACCACGCAAGCAGAACCATCAAAACGAATCATGAGCAAAACCAATCCTTTTCATCCTGATTTTCTAGGTGAAATGTGTCGACGTCTCGAACTTTCTCCGTATCCGGATACACGCCAATTTGTTGTACAACACTTATTTCCAGATACTGTCAGGCTACTAAAGCTTCTCCATCAGTACATACCCATCGATACCGTTATCGGGATAAGTTACTCTGGCAATTCACAAGCTATAGAAGATTTACGTGAAATGGGTATCCGGGTTCTAACTCCGAATTATCCAGATCTATCCGAATGCGTTGCCACAGAACTACGCGCATGCATTGATAAGTGTAAATCGCACAATCAACGTCTGGTAATACACGAGGTCGGTGGTATCGCTATTCACGCTTTACACGAACCCACGTTTATTGGCGGTGATACCGTGGTCGGCGCACTTGAAATAACCAAACAAGGTGTGTGGGTTGCTGAACAACTCAGCGAGCTTAAAATTCCTCAGTTTAATGTCGCTCAAACCCGTTTGAAGGAAATAGAAGGCAAACAGGTTGGCGAGGCCGTTGTTGCAGCACTAGATAGTATCTTGCGCGATCTGGGCTATTCAACCGTTGGTCGCGATGCTTTGCTACTGGGTTATGGATGGGTCGGCAAAGGCGTTGCACAAAGCCTACGCAATCGAGGGCTCAGTGTCAGCGTCAAGGATGTTGATACCGTCTCGGTGGTTGAGGCGACAGTAGACGGACATCACCCAGCCTACGGAAGTGCCCTGAAACGTGCACCAGCAATCGTAATTGGTGCAACTGGCAGACAATCCATCGATAGGCAATTGCTGGATCAACTGCCCGACCGATGTTTTATCGTTAGCGGTTCGTCTAAAAATCACGAAATCAACCTACCCTATCTGGAAGGGGAAACGGTTGCCTCACGCCAACTGCACGAGCACGTACGTCAGTGTACGCTGCGTGATGGTCGACGACTTTTTCTGATCAATGAGGGTTATCCAGTGAACTTTACTGGTGCGAGTGTTCCCGATGAAATTGTGGAATTTTTGTTCGCCGAGCTAATAATGCTGGTACCCAAACTACTGGATACGGCAGTAGCACCCGGGATATACACCCTACCCGTTGCTGATGAAGCTTTGCCTGCCAGTATCTGGTTAGAAATGCGCTAGAGTTAAAACGTTATTTCTAAGCAGCTAAGCCTTCCTCAATGATGAGTTTTCGAGACTTATCATCCCTACATTTTTTTAAAAACTCGGTGGTTTGAGGACCTGACATCGGCTTGGAAAAAAGATAGCCCTGTAGCAAGTGACACCCATGCTCCATAAGAAAGTCACGCTGCCGGCGCGTTTCCACACCTTCAGCAACAACGGTTAATGAGAGTTGTTTGCCGATACCGATGATCAAATCGACAACCGGCGACACCGTACCGTTCGGAAAAAAAGATTGGTCTATTTTTATGCTGTCTAATGGAAATCTTTGCAAATAGCCAAGGTTGCTATAGCCTGAACCAAAGTCATCGAGGCTGAGCTTCACGTTCAACGCTTGCAATGCCGATAGCTTGTCGAGAATCTCTGAGTTATCCATCATCAGCATCGACTCGGTAATTTCAAGCTCCAGCTTCTCAGGTGCACTGCCTGTCACCTCAATAGCGTGCTTTACCATGGCAACAACACCTCCACGACGAAACTCAAGCGGCGAGACATTGACGGCCATTGTGATGTCGTACCCATCAGCAGCCCAAACCGATTGCTGCCTCAGAGCTTCATGCAGCACATAACGCGTGACGTCCCCAATCTTGCCACTCTCTTCGGCCACCGCGATAAACTGTTCAGGAGGAATCTGACCCAGGGTTGGATGGTTCCATCGCAGTAGCGCCTCAACACCTACGATTCGCCCAGACGAGGCGCATACTTTAGGCTGGTAATGTACTTTCAGTGCACAGGTTTCAATCGCTTTGCACAAGTCATTTTCAATAACCCTTCGTTGCATCAACTGTGAGGTCATATGCGGTTGGAAACGCATGTAGCCACCGCCTACCTCTTTGGCAGCATACATGGCAAGGTCGGCTTGTTTCATAAGCTCACAGGGCTCAGTCGCAAGTTGAGGATATACACTGATCCCGATACTTGGCGTTACCATTATCTCGTGGCTATCGATGATAATCGGTTGGGCAAGAGCTGCAACAAGAGCACACGCACAGCTATTAGAACGTCTGCCCACCCTGTCCTCTTCCAGCAGAATGGTGAATTCATCTCCACCCAGCCTTGCGAGGTAATCATCACCGTCAAGGCAATCGCGCATTCGTTCAGACACAGCTACCAAGAGCTGATCACCAACGTTATGGCCTAGCGTATCGTTAATGGCTTTGAATCTATCAAGATCGACAAACAGGATTGCCACGTGCTGTCCATTAAACGCCGCAGCATTGAGTCGTGAATTCACCGTGTCGAACCACGATGTTCGATTAGGCAAACCCGTTAGTGTGTCAGTGTAAGCTAGCTGCTTGACCTGCTCCTGCGCTTCATGACGTGAGGAGATATCTGATTCACTCACCAATATCGATTGCTTGCCATCTACCGGATCTGGACAGGCCTCAAGCGTCAGGCTGTGCCAGAAGCGCCCATTATTGGTCAGAACCCTTGCGTCCAAGCTAACGCGTTCGGCTTTAGAGAGAGAACGTTGAGTCTCCAACCATACGCTTTTTTCACAAAAATGATCGGCCAGCGTTGTGATACTGGTACCCAGCATCGCACGCGCTGCCGGATTCGAATACTTTAGGTTACCGTCCATCCCGTACACCGACACGCAAACAGATGTGTGTAACAGAGCGTTGCTGCGATAGAGTGTATCTGACAGCGAAGTCCGGTCTTCGCGTGTGGCATTGACAACTAGCAGGCGATGTCCGTGCGGAGATTGAATTGCACTAATAGAACATTCGAAAGTGCTGGGCTCACCATTGGGATAGAACGTCCAGTGCTCGGTCATGGTCTCCGTGGTTCCGATCAGATCTGTACAGTATTGATCCAATCGCTCACGAACCTTGAGTGAAATGTCGCTGGACATGTTTCTGCCCTGCAGCTCAGCCAAATCGGCTGCATCCCACAAACCCAGGCCCGCTTTATTCGCCCAGATAATTGTCAGGCTATCCACATCGAAAAGCCAAACCGGGGAACGGATAATTGACAGAGGGAACGTAATGCTCTGTAAGTAGTTATTTTGATTCATAGCGTGCACAAATGTCCGAAAACAGCAGCTGTTCAGATACCAGAAAAACATGCACAACCGCGGCCGCTTGCGGCAAAACTTGAATTATTATGCCGCCCAGAGGGTTACTTAACAGGAAGATAACGTACTGACACTACTGAATCTACCACTAAGGACTAGGAACATGCACTTATTGAGTAAGAGAGTCGAGCTTAGCTGCCCAGATAAAATCATTTTTGGTCAAACCTTGTACATCGTGCGTCGTAATGGTTACATGACAATAGCCCCAACCGAACGAGACATCCGGATGGTGCCCCTCTCTATCCGCCAGCCAGGCGCATAAATTGGCAAGATAGGTAGCTTTTGCAAATCCCTTGACACTGAATTTTCGAGTTAACGCCGTAGAATTAGCGCTCAAAAGCCAGTCTGCGTGCAACTGTTTGGATAATTCATCGGCTTGTTCTGTTGATAACAACGGCATTTTTCCGTCACACGGGGCACAGCTATTTTCCGAAAGCACGCTCATAACCGTCTGGTTTTATCCGTGTTGTTCATTTACTTGACCGGCAGCAAAACCGGCCCCTTGTCCATAAAACCCACGCCCACCTCTTCACCCAATCGATAGGCAGACTCGGCATCGGCGACGACAAACACAGTTCCTATAGAGGTAACTACACGGTACTCCATATGACTACCTACGTAGGTAGACTTATCAATAACGCCAGTCAACGTATTCTCGGAATTAACGGGAGAAAGACGAATGCGACCAGGTCTGATAGCGATTCGCGCTGGTCCTACAGCATCGGTTCGCGCGGCCGATGTGATAGAAATTTGACTACCGCTAACCTGTTCTACGCCGCCAACGCTTGAACCCAGTACCACGCTAGCCATTCCATTTCTGACGTCAAGTACCGTAGCGTCCAGAAGATTAGCCTCACCGATAAAATCTGCAACAAACGCATCGGTAGGTGAATCATAAAGCTCTCGCGGTGTTCCCACTTGAGCGATGACAGAGTTATTCATCACGATAATGCGATCCGATACCGCCAAGGCCTCTTCCTGGTCGTGCGTGACATAGACAACCGTCAAGCCTAGCTTGGTTTGAATGTCTCGAATATCGTCTCGGACTTGGCGTCGAAGCTTGGCATCCAGATTAGATAAAGGTTCGTCAAACAACAGCACTTGGGGTTCTAACACCAGCGCACGCGCAACCGCCACGCGCTGTTGTTGCCCACCCGACAACTCACTGGGTAGACGTTTACCGTACCCTGCCAGCCCCACCAGTGCCAACCCCTGTTCAGCGCGCTCAATAACCTCCGCTTTTTTCAATTTTGAAATACGCAAACCGTAGGAGACATTTTCCATAACACTCATGTGTGGAAAAAGAGCATAAGACTGAAACACCATTGAAACATCGCGATCAGTGGCGGGTAGCTTCGTCACATCACGTCCGCCGATCAATATTTTACCAGTGGTTGCCATTTCCAGCCCGGCGATCATGCGCAGCGTTGTGGTTTTGCCACATCCCGATGGACCCAACAAGGTAACAAGCTCACCGGCAGCAACATCCAGAGACACTGCATCAACAGCCCTGACATCAGTGCCGTACACCTTGCTCACCTGATCGAATTTTACAGAGGCCGCCTTGCCGTGTACCGCGGATAGCGCATTGTCGGTTTCGACAGATTTTGACAGGCTCATGGCTGGCTCCGCAACTCAATTGCTGAAAGGTAAAAAAGACACTGCCGAACCGAAACCGGAAAACTGCGGCTTTGCACTTGATTCTAAAGATTCTGGCAAGGTATAACCTCTGCAGCTTAACAGCGTCATCAGATTGCCTTGCTTCGTCGTCGTGTATCAGCACGTCCAACCAATAGCTGAGTAATAGCCACCATCGTCAGCATCACCACAATCAACATAGAGGAGTACGCTATGGCGATACCATAGTCATTGTTTTCTACACGTCCAATAATGTAACTGGTTGCCATGTTGTATTCGGCGCTAACCAGAAAGATAACCGCACTGATAGCTGTCATGGCACGCACAAAGCTAAAGACAAGCGCTGCCAGTATCGCTGGACGCATCAGCGGCAAAACAATACGAGTAAACGTATGCCAAGTGCTAGCCCCCAACGTCAGCGAAGCTTCATCCAGACTTTTATCCAGCTGCGACATGGACGCGATGCCGGCACGAACGCCCACAGGCATGTTCCGGAATATAAAGCTGATAACAAGGATGGCACCTGTACCCGTCAGCTCTATAGGTGGCACGTTAAACGCGAGTATGTAAGCAACGCCAATAACGGTGCCCGGAATAGCGAAGCTGAGCATAGTGCCAAATTCAAAGGCAGCTTTGCCTGTGAAATTCTGTCGCACAAGCAACCAGGCAGTAATCAATCCGAGGATAGCCGTGAGTGGGGCAGCTATACCAGCGATCTTTAATGTGGTCCAGAACGAATCCCACGCACTTCCCTTGAAATGTATACCAAAGTCGTTATACCCGACTGCAAATGCCGTGGTGTAGTGCTTCAGCGTCAATGTATGGTCCAGCCCCCAAAGCTCGACAAAGCCCCCATAGAGGATCATGCCATACACAGTGAGAGTGAATGTGGTCCAGATGCCAGCAATGACATAGCAGGGCAACATAACGCGTTTTGGCAACAAAACATGCATGCCTCCGTCGCCTTTACCCGTCTGAGTGGTGTAGTTTTTCTTGCCTAACCAACGACGCTGGGCATAAAAGGCGGTCAGTGTAAAAACTAATAACGCTATTGCCAGAACAGCTGCCTGCCCCTGATCATTCTGCGCACCCACAATCGCAAAAAATATCTCGGTGGACAGCACATCGTAGTTACCACCAAGAACAAGAGGATTTCCAAAATCGGCCATACTTTCGATAAACCCTAACAAAAAAGCGTTCGCCAGGCCCGGCCGCATCAAAGGCAACGAGACCGTTCGAAACGTCTGCCACTTACTGGCGCGCAATGTCTGGGCAGCCTCTTCCATGGACGGGCTCACGCCCTCAACTACACCGATAAGCACCAGAAACGCTATAGGCGTAAACGACAACACCTGAGCGATGAAGATACCCGGTAGCCCATATATCCAGCGGGTTGGCTGAAGCCCGAACAGCTCTGCAACAAACTGAGTAACAGCACCGGACAAACCGAACAATAGGATGATTGCCAAACCAATGACAAAAGGAGGTGTAATGATAGGAAGTACTGTGAGACCACGCAGCACACGGCCATAACGAAAACCTGAACGCGTCGCTACTAGCGCAAATATAAGTCCCAGTAATGTTGTAAAGAAACCAACAAGAACTGCCAGAAAAAGTGAGTTCCATGCGACACCACATCGAGTGTCGCCGGTGACACATCCCAGCCCCCATATCTTGTTTTCGGAAAACTTAGCGACAAAGGTTCCAACTGAGAAACCACCATCCTCATCAGTGAAAGCGCTAGCGAGCATCTGCACGATGGGAAAGAAAATAAACACCGCAACCATCGCGATGATTAACCCTATGGCACCGACAACAAAAACATCACCGTTGACCGCACCGCGCCCTGCAATGCCCGTGGTAAGAAAGAACAGAAACGCACCTACAATCAATAGCGCGCCGGCACCCATGCCAAACTGCCTATCCTCTAATGGACCAAAGAGGGTGGTAAGGGCTTCGAAATTCCACCCTCGTAAACCGATGCCATATCCCTGGAACGCAACCCAGGCAAGGCCTGCTATTCCTGCAACGATAAGTACATTGGCTCGACGCGTTGAGATGGCTGATCGTTCAGTCAGCCCACGCGTGAAAACGTCACCAATTAACGGCAACAGCAAAAACAAAAGAATCGGGGAGAGCCATAGCTTCTCCCCTTGGAATATCAAAAATAGCGCAGGCGCATAGTCAGTATCGAACGGATAGCCGTCAAACAGCCACTCGAATCCCCAAAGTCCGTCTTCCAGAATGTACCAGGGCAGGACACAATATCCGATGAACCCAGCTACCAGCCAAAGAACTACGCTGCGCTTCACAGTCGAAATAACTCGACGTTGACGCTAACTTATTGCGGTAATACCGAGACCTCATCATCCCATTTTTTTAACAGCCGCTTGCGCTCGTCAGCTGAACCGTACTTGGCAAAGTCATAATCAATCAGTTTGATCGATTCAAGATCTGGAGCCAGTGGTGAGCTCTGTGCATTCTTGTTTGACATAACCTGAAATGCGTTCACTTCCAACGCGCGTGACTGCGTTTCAGCTGATAGCGCCCAGTCGTAGAACTTCTGTGCACTTTCGGGATTACGCCCACCTTTGATGATTGTCATCCCGCCGATCTCATAGCCTGTGCCTTCGCATGGTGCTACGGATTTTATCGGGAAGCCTGACGCTGCCTGAGCAACTGCGTCATGCAGAAAAACGATACCAATAGTGTTCTCACCACGAGCTGCAGCCTTGATAGGCGCAGAACCTGACTTGGTGTACTGGTTGATATTTTTATGCAGGCCTTTCATGAATTCAAAACCTTCGTCCTCACCGAACAGCTGCACAATGGTGGCCAAGGTGGTGTACGCCGTGCCAGATGAATTAGGGTTAGCCATCTGCACGTGACCTTTATACTCAGGCTTCAACAAATCCGCCCAACATTCGGGTACCGGTAGATTGTTGGCCTTCAGTACGTCTTCGTTGTAGCCATACCCCAGCGCACCAGAGTAGATGCCGATTGTCTGGTTACCTGCAGCTTCCGCCTGCCGGATAGCCCAGTCGTTCTGTTCTCCACGCATCGGAGACTCATAGGCTTCGCCCAGACCCTCCTCCGCTGCTTGCAAATGAGGATCGCCAGTGCCACCCCACCAGATATCGCCCTTCGGGTTGCTGGCTTCGGCTTTGAGCTGCGCTAACGTCTCACCGGAGCTTTTGCGCGTCATACGCACATCGATACCCGTAGCCTCTTCAAAACCGTCCGCCATGAGCTGACACCAGTCTTCCTGTGCGCTGCAGTAGTAGGTGAGTTTTTCTGCAGCGTACGCAGGTATTGTCATGCCAGCCGCTACAGCCAGCGTTGGTACGAGTAGTAAGTGCGCTATACGCATCTGTTGGTTCTCCTAAAGTGGTGTTTTACTATTGTTAGTCCTCACCACTAGAAGATGGCACACTTTAGAAGCGAAACGCAAGCACAGCTTGTTCGCGGCAAACTCGGCGGATTGTCCGCGAATAGGCTGATCAGCTACTGCCGCTATTTCAGGACAGCGCCCTAGCCGACTATTTTTTCAACCGTAACCGAGCGAGTCTGTGTAGGCTGAGCGCCTGGCGACGCTTTGGAAATCTTGGGCGGCTCTTCACGCTGTCGGCCACATCCAGTCGGATCTGCACCCTGGCCGGTGTCACTGTCTGAACCGTTACCACCATGCTTTGGTTTTTCTCCGCCGGGGCCACCTCTATCACAATCAGAGGCCAAAGCTGACCGTCCTGACGTGGCCGCTACTGCACCAACCGCAGCTGCGAGAACCGCACCACGACCGAGGAATCGCCTGCGCCCGGAACGGTCTTGAACGATCACGCTATCACTCGTATCATCTGAACTCATGTTTTGTCTTTCCTGTTAAGGGGTGTCTCACGAACCTATCAAGCTCTCCCACTCTGGTCAAGCAGGGTTGTTCATCGAATTACTCTGGTTTTTACGCCACTCTACGCCGCAGGCTAATTCACCAAGTCGATCAGATTCTCTTGCAAAAGCCGCTTGATCAGCGCATTGAGCTGGTCAGAATTAACCTCCTGCATGTCTGCACGAGCCACTTCACCTTGTATCACCAACTGCCGAACTATAGTGCTAGACGGCTCGTGAAACTCTAGAATCTGACCAAAGCAGCGCAGCTTCACCCCATAGGACGTGGGCTGAAAACTGATAACAGCTTCAGCACGCAATCGGATTTTCATAAATGGCACATCGCTAGCGTTGCTCTGGTCGCAAGACAGATTTCGACGTCCAAGGCCCACGCAGTCCTGCATCGAATCTAGAGATAATTCGTCTTGAAAACGCTCATAAACCTGAGACACCGAATCAGCGTCGCTCTCAATCGATGCCTGTAAGTCTTGAACCAAAGGCAACAACGCCTGTTGGAGACTCTTCGAATCTGATCCTTGTGATGTGTGCAAGTAAGTATCGACGGAGCGACGAAAACGCATGTCCGTCTCTGCTAGCATCTGAATGCTTTCCTGCAGAAGGTCACGCATCAGCATCGGGTAGACGCCTAAGGTCACATGCAGGGAAGGCTCCTTATCGTGAGCCACAGCATCGTGCACGACTCCTCTGGGAATATACAATGTATCACCAGCGGCTAATGCCACAGATTCATCGATAACACCGGCTTCTAGTTTGCTTGAATCAAATGATTCATCATGACAAGGAAGCTCCACAGACGATGGGTAGAAATTAAACGTCTTCGCGCCACTAACTTGCAAAATGAAAACATCATGGGTGTCGTAGTGAGCGTTGAACCCCTGATTGCCTGGAGGCGACAAATACACATTGGCCTGACTTCGCATTTGCAATGAGCGAGTCACATCACGGCACACGCCGTGCAAAGCCTTGAACAGTTTCTGCGCCTGCGACAGGACAATGGTCGCCCCTTGAGCGTGTTGTTCAAAAAGCCTTAACGGCAAGATCGTGTTCTGATCGTCCGTGTAAGAACTGACATCTATCGTTTTACCTGATTGGGTGAGCTGTATTCCGGGAAAATAGACAAGCTGCGACGACAAGACAGTTTCTATGTCACTCAGAGCTATCAGCGGGGGAGTGCTTGAGCTTGCCCGCTGGATGTGAAGTGGTTGTTTTTCCCAATATACCGAGAAAAATGTTTCAAGGTCTATCGGCTCAAGAAAGGAAGGCGTATGCGTGTTCATGACAACGACCTGTTTGCTAGCCCGGACTATTCATGAATCGCCTAATTCTTTCCGGAAGGCCGGCCCCGACCGAACCCTTTTTCTGTAGCGGATTATATGGGGGCCGCCCAGGCAAGGAGCGGAATACAGACTGTATTTCGACCGGGACGCGCAGTCGGGGGCGCCCAGCCTGAGTAGGATTCGCTACAGGAAAAGGGGGCGCGGAAGAATTGGGTGTATTCATGGATAATCCGGGCTAGGTGTCCGGCCTGTCA
>JALZVU010000024.1 GCA_023301795.1 Granulosicoccus sp. | reverse complement strand
GAGTTTATTGAAATAGCGCGCAGTGCACCGTCTAATGTTACGGTAGAGCGGTTTCGGAACGATTTCACCGCATTGCTCGCGCAGGCGCAGTTGTCGATTTCACAGGCTGGATACAACACCGTCAGTGATGTGTTGCAAGCCAAGTGTCGTGCAGTGTTGGTCCCCTTCAGTGCCGGGGGTGAAACCGAACAACTGGACCGGGCGATGCGTTTGCAAGAGCTGGGGGTGGCTAGTTTTGTGGCTGATGACAGGTTGTCAGAACAGCATCTTGTTGCGGCTATTACAACTGCCATGTCACAAGCTCCGGGCACCGGTGCTGCGGTAATTGATGCTGAGGGTGCAGGCAACACCGTTAGAATACTGAAACAGCTTGTCAGTCAAAGACGCTGATTTAATGAGAACCAACGGTCCGCGTATTTGTCTGTTGATTATTGAAAGGGGTGTGGTACTAATGCGTTCGGGTAATTGTTCGGCAACGGATAGTTTGAATATTATGGGCAGTGAGTAAGGCTGAATAACAGGAACCGCGTGTAATGTCTGAGTCCGGTGATCGTGAACAATATGACCCATGGTTGCGGCTTCATTCCGAGCTTGATCAGTGGGCGTCGCTACCGCAACAAGCCAGTTTATGGTGGCGTGATGATGATGCTGTGGCACCTGGGGCAAAGCTAACCCAACTTGTGGAGCTTACTGGTAATACAGGGCTGTTACTCGCCGTGATCCCTGCACATGTACAAGACTCGCTGGCGCAAATGCTTAGCCAGCACTCGCACGTGAAGATTGCCCAGCACGGCTACGCACATATAAATCATGCTCCCAGAGGTCAGGGGTTAGGTGCTTGGGAATTAGGTCTGCATCGAGGTGAGGAATCTGTTTTGTCAGAACTGCTTACAGGGCGTGAGCGCTTGAAAGAACTTTTTGGGACAGCTTTTCTGCCTGTTATTGTTCCGCCCTGGAATCGGATTGACGCTGAGTTGCTAGCACCCATTGTGGCACTGGGGTATCAGGGCGTGTCGGCCTTTGGGCCGCGAGACCCCAGCCTTGCCCGCGAGAATCTGATTATTGCCAATGCCCACTGTGATCCTATTCGTTGGAAAACGGGGGCCACCTTTGCTGGAGCCGACAAAACCATTACGCAGCTTGTGGAGCATCTTGCAGCGCGGCGTTGTGGGCGAGTGGACATTGACGAGCACACTGGGTTCTGTACCCATCATATTGATCTTGATAACGATGGCTGGAGTTTCTGCGCTCAGCTTGCGTCCGTCGTTGAGTCCCATCCAGCAGCGCGGTGGATGTTACCTGACAAAGTGTTTGGAAATTTCTCATGAGCACTCAGGTGCGAGCGGCTGGTGAAAGCGATATAGAGCCAATCTGTGCGCTACTGCACGAAAAAATGAATAACCGAATACCGGTTAGCCGTTGGCGTAATCTGATGAGCTACAAGTGGTTCGATGGCCAATCAGACTACGGGCGTGTAGTGGAGTCTGAAGGCAGGATCTTAGGTTTTTGCGGCATGGTATACGCTAACCGTCTGGTAGGTAATGCAGCAAAGGGTCTTCGACAAGAACGTATTGTCAGCATGAGCTCTTGGTATCTGGATAAATCGCTACGAGGCAAAGGGTTTGGACGAGAGATGTTGTTATCGGCCATCGAAGATCGCTCGCTCACATACGCCACACTGACAAATTCGAAAAAACCGTTGGGTATTGTGGAAGGGCTTGGCTTTCGTGTGCTCGAGGATCATCGCTACATCTGGCGAAAAACAGATAGCGAAGATCCAGCAATCTCTGTGATAAACGATGTAGAGGTTATACGTGCACGAGTAGAGCCGCATCAATTTCAATTACTTGACGACATGAGTGAGATGCCTGTGGCACCTATGTTGTTGGAGTACGATGGCAGAAAGGCGCTGTTGGTTTTCTCAGTAAAAACCAAAGGGGCCGACGTCACATGGTTCGATTTACTGCACGCCAGTGATCTTGATCTGTTTGTCGAGTGTGCTCAAGTGCTGACAAATTGTTTGTTGCCTGACTCTCCCTCAGTGCTGGCAGCTGATGGGCGGTTTGTCAGGCAAGCACCTGCTGGTGTGACTGTTGAACGTTTGCCTGTAGCCAGATACTTTGTCAGTGACCGTGTTGAGCCCTGGGAGCTGGATAATCTTTATAGTGAGTTGCAGTTGTTAGATTTGAAGCTTGATTGATGTTTCAGACTAGGAGGTCTTTTTTTTGATGTAGCTTGACGTGCCCATCTCAGCACGTTAGCGAAAAACAGGTGTTGCGGACGATAACCGGCTATTCTGGATGCAGGCAGCGGATGGATACGTCGCGAAAGGGGCACAGCCGTTAGGTGCTTGGCTTAGTTTACTGTCTTAATTATGTGTTTGGAGGAATGGAAACGGCATAGCCAACGCCTTTAGAGTATCGCTGGCCAGCCGATAACACGTCTTTAACACCGAACCAACGGTCAACCATTTGCGGTTGTCTATTGCAGGAATTCCGGATTGTTCAAACCACCAACATCCACATTGCGTGAATTTCTCAGATCCACCGGGATCTGGATGTCTAGTGCGAAGGATCAGGCGGCACTTCCTGAACAAATTCGTGTTGCAATAAACAATCAGCAGGATAGCAGTGAGCGTCTCATCGGATGGATACAGATTGTCATCCTTGTGTTATTTACCGTTTTATACCTTGCAGCTCCCAACCCGTCACCGACTGATGCGCTGTTCAAGCCAGTACCGTTTTTTCTGAGTGCCTACTTCCTCTTTACCTGTACACGTCTCTATCTCGCATACAAGAGCAGTCTTCCTTACTGGATACTGATCTTGTCGGTGTTAGTCGATATGGGATTGCTCATGGGGCTGATCTGGTCGTTTCATCTCCAGTATATGCAGCCACCGTCGTTCTACCTGAAATCGCCAACACTGCTGTACATCTTCATATTCATCGCACTGCGGGCACTGCGGTTTGAGCCAGGTTTTGTCATGTTCGCAGGATTGGTGGGGGCTACAGGCTGGATGCTGCTTGTCTGGTTTGCCATCAAAGATGAAAGTGGCATGTCCTTGATAACCCAGGACTATATTCTCTATATGACGTCCAATCATGTGCTGCTTGGTGCTGAAGTTGACAAGGTCATGACCATTTTATTGGTATCGTTTGTTCTGACACTTGCCATTGCCCGCGGCCGACGTCTCTTGATACGATCCATTGTGGAAGGCACCACTGCAGAAAATCTATCGCAATTTGTACCTGAAAGCGTTGCTGCTCAAATATTGAATGCAGAAGGTCCGCTTCTTGATACGCAGACTGAAACACGTGAAGCCAGTATTCTTTTTATCGATCTTGTCTCGTTTACAAGTCTTGCAGAACGTCTGCCACCGGAGAAGCTGATTGTTACTCTCAACGAATATTTCAGCGTCATCTCGGAGCCTATAGAGCGCCACCACGGGGTAATTAACCAGTTTCAGGGCGACGCCATTCTAGCTAGCTTTAATTTGCCTACTCGCGATGAGGACCATGCTGGTAGCGCTGTAGCTGCGGCGTTAGAGATTCAGGAAATTCTCAAGCATCATCAGTTTACCGACGATATCGTGTTGACTACGCGGGCAGGGGTCAATACAGGCACGGTGGTTGGTGGGTTCTTTGGGACACATAATCGCCTTAGTTATACTGTTTATGGTGATGACGTTAACATCGCCTCACGCCTGCAGGAGTTGAGTAAGCAGCATGATGCGACTAACCTTATTTCCATGCGAACCCGGCAGCTTTGTGACAATGACAAGTTTTCGTTCGTATCGAAAGGTAGTGAAGTTCTGCGCGGGCGACAAACGGCCTTGAAGATGTATGAGGCAAGTTTCAAAGAACGCGCGTTGAGACGCTAGCGTTTGTCATGATCCTTGGTGAGATCAGGTGGTACATCAATGGCATCTGCTGCAGCACCGGCAATGGTGTTCAATTGTTCGGGGCTAAGGTGCTCAGGTGATTCTCCATCCAGTTTAACCCTGACCTCTTTTCGAGCAAACTGAATCCCATTGGCGTCAAATTCCCTTTGCACCCTTAAGTAGAGCTCCTTGCGCATCATGAACTGGGTGCCTGGCTTGGCCATGAACTTACCCCCTATGACAATACCCACATCGTTCACTTCCAGTACGCCTTGGGACTTGAATGGTTGAAGTAGATCTTCTGAAAACTGAGGCAGATCGACTACTTCGGTACCGATTTTCTTGAATATATTTTTGACCTTTTTTAGATCTGTGTTGAACGGTACGGTAAATCTTAACTTCATCAATACCCAGTCTCGCGAGAAGTTGGTCAAAATGGGTATTTCGCCGTAGGGTATGGTGTGAACACCACCTCGATGGTGTCGTAGTTGCATTGATCGCAAAGATATTTTTTCTACAGTGCCTACCGTGCCCTCAATAGAAATATATTCACCAGAGCGAAAGGCATCATCGATAAGAAAGAAGATGCCAGAGACAACATCAGCTACCAGTTTCTGCGCGCCAAAACCTACGGCGATGCCCACCACACCTGCGCCTGCTAACAAGGGAGTCGCGTTAATGCCGACATTACTCAGTGCAATCAGTATGGTCATGACCACGACGACAGTTTGTACAGCAAACCGGAACAGGGGCAGGATGGTTGCCAGTCGTGAAGAGCCCACGCCACCACCTTCGCCACCGCCCGCATCTTCTTTTGATATGTCGTGACCTGCTGCCGTGTCTTCTGCTGCCAGCTTTCGATTGAAAAACAGGCTGACCAGCTCCCAGATCAGGTAACCGATGGCAAGAATGATCATTAGTTTGACCAAATTGGATGCGACGCTGGCACCGATGGCATCAGAGGCCATAACGTTGAGCTGCACATGCCAGATGTCCATCAAAAACAGTGTGATGAAGCCAAAAACCAACACTCGGCCTATTCTTAAATAGCTGCGTTTGGTGGAGTGATAAGCTTTTGTGGCGACAAATCCTTCGCCTTTCATCGGAGTCACCATGTTTTCAACCAGAACACGATTCAGAGTGTCGAGGGTTGGTATGAAAAGAAAAATCAGAAGTGTCAGTGATTGCGGCTGGTTGCGTACGATGTGGAAGGCATCAAGATGTGCGATTAGCAAGAGAACTAACCAGATGAGTACGGTTACGGCTATCAAAAAGTACGGGTATAAATTTGCTATTTTTCCTTCCATCGGTGTCACATCGTTGTGCTTGCCACGCAGCATGATTTTCAGGCCTTCTCGTGATCTCCAAGCTATGAATATCACGTACAGGTGGACTGCCAGGCTTAGCCAGAATGCTGCGGTTGGTGTACCCACCGTTAGACCGTAGAGAGAATTAAACGTCAGCGTGACAGTGGTAATACCCATTAACAGGAATAACCCCATCGAGTGCCTATGGATAAATTTTGCCGTCCAGTCATCGGTATGTACAAGGCGCAATTCTGGACGATTCGGCGCCAGTAGAAATCGCGATGCGAATCTCATAAGGCGAGGAAAAATGACCAGATGGAACATAACAAGTTGGCATAAATCCTTGTCTATGGGACTTAGCAGTTTTCCTACAACGAAGCCTGCAACAAGAAAGAACACTAGTAGGGCGGCCAGATCAAGGAACAGGCGTAAGCTCAGTATTTTTAGCGAGTCCTTAAATGACTCTGGTTCATTAGACTCTGTATGGCCTGCTGCGCGGTTGCTGGCGACGTGGTTGCGCGTAAAAAAACGGACTACCCATTCAGCGGCACATCCCACCATGAGTGCCAACAGAAAAATTCCCAGCAGTTTAACAGTGCCAGATGCACCGCGCGGTTCCATGAATGTCTGGATAGCGTGTAGCTGGTTTGAATACGCAAGTGGTATCTGTACCACAGCATTTTTGATAGAGCCACCGATACCAGATACCCCGAAATTGAGAAACTTGGCAACATTGGTAGCTGTAGTTTCTGTTTGCTCAGAGGCTATCGTGCTGCGCTTGGCCACAGCGTCCAGGCGCTCCAGCAATAGCGATCGCACTTCTTGATCTGACAGTCGGGATACAAGCTCTCGCACTTCCTCTGGGGAGCTTGGCGCCGCTCTGGGTGCGGGCTCGTCAGACTCGGTGTTCAGCAGCCCCGGAATCAATGTCTGCGCTGAGGCACTCCCCCAACCGCACAATAGTACAAAAGTCAGTATTAAAAAACGGTAGAGGTGTCGAATTCTTGAATGTACAGTGCACATGGAGATCTATCCTTTCAAGAGTTTCATACGATGTACTTCCCGTTGGATAAATTCGCGAGTTGTTTGTTTTGATTCAGAACGCGTTCTGATAGAAGCTTCATCAGTTTGAGTGATGTGGGAGGATCATTTGCCACCGTTTTGATGAACAGCTCCCTTTCAAATCCTATGACTTCGCATTGGCCGTTGGCGCGAATGGAGGCACTGCGAGGTTCACCTGAGATAGCAGCCATCTCACCAACCAGATCACCTGGGCCAAGTTTGGCGGCGATGATGTCACCGTTTGCTGATTCCAGAACCACTGACAATTCACCGGCTACAATGCCGAATACATCGCCCATTGCGTCGCCTTGCCTGAAAAGGTACTCGTCGGACTGAAGCTGATAGCGTTGACTGACAAATATCAAACGCTTTAACTCAACAGGTTCTAGACATTCAAACAGCTCAAGCCTTCTGAGTAGTTCGTATTCATCATCAATTGACATAAGAGTCATCCTATTGTTCTATTAGTATGTTCAACAGCGACTATTGGCAGATGTAATTCGTGTTGTTTACAGGCAAGGCGGTCACGGCGCGCTAGAGGGTTCAACGGGATTTTTCTCAGAAGCATCGATTGTTTCATTGCTTTTGACAAAGCGGTTTATGACAACTTGCAGTATCTGGTAGCTGATCTCTGCATGAGTTCGTACCATGTCTAGAAACACCTCTCTTTTTAATCGAAGTATTGCAAGATCTGTGACCGCTACAACTGTTGCTGCGCGTGGATTGTTTGAGAGCAAGGCTAATTCCCCGATAACCTCATTCACACCGTATTCTCCAACTTTTTTCTCAGAGTTTGAAGTTGATATGTAGATCCCTGTGGTCCCATCAACGATGATATACATGGCATCGGCCGTATCACCTTGACTGAACAGTCGCTCTCCCTTGGCTATGTTCATGGTGTCGCAACTGCTAGCCAGCAGATGTAGCTGATCGCTATCCATCAGCTGAAATAGCGGGATGCTTTGGAGTAGTGCCAGTTTTTCCTGCTTGTCTACTGAAGTTGCTGCCCGCACAGGTTTTGCGGCTACCTGTGGATCTTTGTCATTGTTTTCAGCGCTAGCGTGAGCGGTTTTACTCGGTGACTCATCGAGCTTGGTTATCTGGCCTGCCTTCAAATGAGCATAGCGATCAAATAGTTCGGGAAAGCGGGCAAGATTGTCAAGCCACAGCAGACTCATCTCTGGGTAGTCCCTTTTGATCTTCGTCAAAATAATCTCTGTCTCATCGCTGTCCATCGCGTTGAGTCCATCGTTAATGACCAGGACTTTAGGGTTTTTTATTAATCCACGTGCCAATACCAGTTTCTGGCGTTGCGATACGCTTAGTAGGCTTCCCGCAAGACCAGCGGGTGCATTCAGGCCAATTTCAAGAATAGAGGGCATTAGATCAAGACGTTGCAGCACGCTGAGCATCACATCATTGACCTTGTTTTCGGCCCCCAAACGTCCATAGACGATGCGTCCAAATATGATGTTTTCACTGATAGGCGTAAACGCGTTGTATTGCTCCGGGGAGAAAAACTCTATTTGCTCTCTGGATTCTATCGGTAGATTTTCCGCAAACGCTTTTCGAATCTCGAGTACTCGATCCTTTGTGCTTTGATCGAGTCTACCCACACGGTGTCTGCCCCCAATGAGTCTGAACGGTATGGAGCGTATCAATACGCGGTCTTGTGCATTGAGATTATCAATGTTGTCTGACTTTTCAAGTAGTCCTAGTATTCGCGTCAAATGAATCAGATCGTCGGCATCCACAAAGCTGTATCGTCTAAAAAACTCATGGCCTGCAGAGAGACCGGAAAAGAGCTCAACCATTGTGGTAGCTGTACTAATAGCTGACTCGTCCAACGTTTTCGTCAGCCCAAATTCACGCATCAGGGGCACTAGAACAGGGTGCTCTGTTAAGCCATCGGCAGAGAATTCTTTTAGATTGGATGCACCAAACAGAATATTCTCTGCCAGTGAGATATTTTCATTGTATTGCTGAGGGTCGAGAAATTCGACAACTGAGCCCAGCCCTTGAAGCGTGATTTGCTCCTTGAACATGTCTCGGGCCTGAACAATTTGCTCGGCAAGTTCAGGATAGTTTGCTAGATCGGCAGTTCGGGCGAGTGCATTTCGAACCAGATCATCTTCCACACCTGCTGTTCTGAGTACGCTTTCCATACGCGTGCTCAGTTGGGCGGCGTCGGCCACACCCGCACTCTGGTAGTCAACCCAGTCAGCGTTTGGATCAATGTCACTGTTACCAGAACGTCGTGCTTCGTCCTGCCAGTTTTCAAACTGGATGGTCTCATCAGTGAGTTTGGTGTCCAGCAGGGTGTCTTGCGCTTCATGTTTGAGGCTGAGTAACAGGTTGTCGCGAATGGTTCCAGCGAACAAATACGAGTCGTGTCCGGCATACGCAATAACCCGGCCTGTTACCTGGCGAGGAATTGTTGTCGCATCTTTGCGTGCAATGAGTAGTTTTCCGCTTGTTGGGTCAATCAAGCGGGCAATGATCTGAGCCAGACCATTTTTACCACTAGTGCCGCTTCCCACGAGACTAAGCCAATCGCCTTGCTCTATCGCTAGTGACACGTCGTCGATTTCACGAATGCCATCCAGACGTCTCAAACTAATGTTGTTGGCGACAATGCTCAGCTCGTTTTCGCTGTGATCCCATTGGGAGTCAGACGTAAGTTGTTGTTCAGCAATGCTGCTGTCTATCTGGAACTGCTCTGTCAGAATGCAATACTTCAAGCGGGCGTCAGCCTGGCCCTGGTACCAACTGAGCAGCTCTTTCCATGGGGGGGACAGATCTTTATAAGCTGCAAGTGCTGCTACTAATGCACCTACTGATAGCTCCCCGCGAATGACAAGAAGTCCGCCGACAAGAAAAAACAAAAATGGTGTTAGCTGCGCAAATGAATTGTTCAGAAACTTGATGAGAAATTTTTTCTTGTAAATCTGAACGCGGATATTGAAAATTCCGCCCAGTAGTTTCGAAAAATGATCCTTGAAAAAGTGACTGTTATCGTTGATATGTACTTCATTGATACCGGCAACCACCTCGCCCAGATTCTCCGCCAGGTTACGCATGCGTATGGTGCGTTGTTGGTTAAGCAGATTGACCTGGCGTTGCAATTTTGGAATCAGCCAAGCCTGAACAGGGTAGAGCGCAATAGCTGCAAGCCCCAGCTTCCAGTCTTGTACAAACATGAAAACGAGAATCGTCAGCAGTAAACCTCCCTGATAGAGGGGTAGGGAGATTGCTTCACCAATAAAACCGCCCAAGGGCTCGGTTTCCTGATTGACCATCGATACCAGTTCACCCTGACTCGTGCGTCGGAATCGGTTCAGTGGAAACTTCATGATCAGCTCAATAAGCTGCAATCGCATGCGTCGTAACATGCGTTCACCGAGTACGCCCCGATAGATATTGATAAACAGTTTGAAACCACTGTTGATCAATACCAGTAGCAGGAAGGCCGAACATAGAAGAAACAGGTAGGGTATCTGTTCGTATTCGCCAAAATCCACGGTGAATCCCAATACATCGACAGTGGCGTGTATAGGAAACTGGACGCCGCTGATAGCGTCATTGATAATGGTTTTGGGCAGATCCAGACTGAGGTAGTAAAACGGGAATGACAGTACTGTTATCAACGTCAGCACAATTTGTTGACGCTTGCTGTACTTTAAAATATAGGCAAATAAGCCGTTTTCCATTTGAAACCTGATTGTGTCCGGTAAATGCTCTTACTGCATGAAAGAAGCAGTGTTCAAAAGGCCGGTTAGTGGTATGGAAATACGAACGTAATGTTCAATAAACTAAGCAAACAACTGTGGCGTGAGTATCGCACGGAGTGCCACAGCAATCTCTTGGTTTGTGTGTAATTAGAACCTGTACGTAGAATATCCTTAATTTTAAGCAAAAAAAAGCCCTTCCGGAGAAGGGCTTTTCGATACTACGTTATACGACTGGCTTAGAAGGATTTAGCCAGCTGTACACGGTAGCTGACAATATCATTATCGCCGTTATTGTTATCTGTTTCAGAAGTAATTCGTGTGCTCAGCAATGTGCCTCCGCCCAACGCGTAACCAAGATCAAGTCGGATAGCCTCGTCATCAGTAGCGCCGTCATCTTCTTGTACTGAGAAAGTGAGTCCGGCACTTACGCCTGCAAATCCATAATCAACTTTCACTGAGAAAGACTCGAGATCACCGTTTAGGACTGCAGCAGTCTCATCTTCTTCTTGCGTCCAGAAGTGAGCGTTGATAGAAGCACCTGCGAATGCAAAGCCAACACCGACAGCAGCATTTACACCAGTTTCGCCATTGCCATCGATATCACCGATTCTTCTGTCTTCTGCACCAACACCAATGCTGAAACCACCCAGTGCGAATTTTGCACCGATACCTACAGCTTCTTGGTTTCCTTCAGGTGAAAAGTTAGCGACTATGCTGACAGGACCGAATGAACCCGAGTAGCTTAATCCACCACTGATTTCACCACCAACGTCGAAGATGTCGTTAGCAACCTGACCAACTTCAACAGCTAGTGGAACTTCACCAAGACGGAAGTCACCGAAACCGCCTTTGATACCAACGAATACAGAATCCGCGGAACCCAAAGATGCGATAGCAGTATCGTCTTCGTCGTTGCCCGGAGTACCTGGATCAATCGTGATGCTGCCTTCGTTAGACAAGCGATCCAAATCCGCACGCAGGCTACCATAGCCAGTCAGGCCACTATTCAGCGCATGCTCACTAGTGATACCGAAAAGAACGTCACCTGTACCAACTGCGAAGTCAGCACCATCTTCGTCAGTGCTGTTCACGTTAACTTCTACAACACCAGCCAGTGTTGTGTCAGCAGAGGCAACCATAGGCACTGCAGCAATACCTGCGATTGCCACTGCGACTAATGTCTTTTGTAATTTCATTATGTTTTCTCCAATCAGATATGTGCTGTAAAAGCATTCTCAAAACAACAAATTTTGTTTAGGCAGTGCAACTCTAGTCAGCGTGTCTGAATAATGCAACAAAAGATTGCGTTTTTGCATGACAGTGACAGAACCAGCGGCGCCGCACGAAGAGAGTGTAGAACAACTACAACAGTGCGCCAGTGATATTACGAAGAATAACCGAGATTTTGGTCGCCGTGGTTTTTTTGCAACAATTTCTGTTGTTTTAAATGCCGCAAACGTCAGTAATCTGGCTCAATTGTGCCGATAACAAGTTCTTACTGATTTCTACGCTTCGGTAATAGCCAGTAGTTAGCCCGATGGCCCGGCAAGGCAATTAATAAATACGAGGAATCAGCGCAGCCGACTAATTTTCTCTGCGGATCTTCCCAGCGCGTTCGCTAATTCGAATCAGAACGAAATAATGAAGTGATATCCACAAGCAGGCGTGAGCTGATCCACACTTTTTGAGAGATCGATGCACGCGTGCGGATATGTGGCCAGTGAGTAGGCTCGATTTGTCGAGCGCTCTGGGGGCCTATCGATCAATTATTGCCTGGAGCACAGGGTAGACGTGCTGCCAGGCTATCCCGAATATATTGAATATGGGGAAGGGGGCAATGCGGGAGGCGCCTGCACGCTCAGGTGTGACCAAGTCTGAACCTGTTAGGGTCAGGGTACTGCTTGCGTGTTGATATGGAGGTTCTCAACACGCAAGCTAGTAGGGTCACTGGTGTTTGTCCAGCCACTAGTGCGATTGAACGCAGGCGCTGCACAAACAAGGTCATCAAGCAGACGTCAGGTGACGCTACCTGTCTCCTGCTGACGCTCCAGAGCACGACGTTTTGCGACAGTTGAAGCGTGTTCTGTGGATTCTGCATCTTCAGGCAAAGTGATGTTCAGTTCTAGTACGTCGCAGTCATCTTGTTGGTCGATTTGAACCGATAGTGCGTCATCACCCACCGATACGTATTTCTTGATGACGTCCAGAATATCCTGGCGCAGCATCGGTAAGTAGTCGGGCCCTGTGCGATCCGTGCGCTGATGAGCAATCAGAACCTGCAGCCGATCTTTGGCAAGCTTTGCTGTTTGCTCTTCCTTACCTGATTTAAAAAATTTAAAGAAGCCCATAGCAATCTACCCGAATAGGCGCGACAGAAAACCCTTCTTCGGGGCCTCCATGAAGCGATGTGGCTTGGATTCGCCTAACAGGCGATCGATGGCATCTGAGTAGGCTTGTCCAGCTTCACTCTCGTCATCGAGAATAACGGGTTTACCCGCATTGGAGCAATCCAGTACAGATGGAGATTCAGGGATGATACCCAGCAATGGAATAGCTAGTAGGTCGACAATGTCATCGACGCTTAGCATTTGCCCATCTTTCACTCGCGTAGGGTTATAGCGTGTGATGAGCAGATGCTCTTTTACGGGATCTTCGTTGAGCTTGGAGCGTCTGGACTCGCTTTGCAGAATGCCGAGGATTCTGTCGGAGTCACGAACCGAGGAAACTTCAGGGTTGGTTGTCACGATCGCTTCATCAGCAAAATATAGCGCCATTTTTGCGCCCTTCTCAATCCCCGCTGGTGAATCACAAATAATGTAGTCAAAATCGCTTTTTTTGAGCTTGTGCATCACGCGAGCAATGCCTTCGATAGTCAGCGCATCCTTGTCGCGTGTTTGCGACGCGGGCAGAATGTACAGATTCTCGATGCGCTTATCTTTAATGAGCGTCTGGTTCAGGCTTGATTCCTGATTGACCAGGTTAACCAGATCATAGACCACGCGCCTTTCACAGCCCATGACCAGATCAAGGTTGCGCAGGCCGACATCGAAATCGATAACGACTGTCTTGAAGCCGCGTTTTGCGAGCCCCGTTGCAATGGACGCGCTGGTGGTGGTCTTGCCCACTCCACCTTTGCCGGATGTTACGACGATTGTCTTGGTCAAGCTGCCACTCCCAAAATAACTACACAAAAAACGTACGGTCTACAACGGCTCTATGTTGAGCTTGTCGTTGTCTAGCCAGATTTGCGTGGCCTTGCCACGCAGCTCTGCCGGTATAGTTTCCAGCATGCGGTAATTACCAGCTACTGATACCAGTTCTGCCTCCAGAGAGGAGCAGAAAATTCGTGTTGAAGCATTGCCGGATACACCACATAACGCACGGCCTCTGAGTGGGCCGTAGATGTGTATATTGTTGTCTGCAATTACCTCAGCACCAGGACTGACTTGACCCATGATGATCAGATCAGTATCTCGTGCGTAAATCTGTTGCCCTGAGCGCACTGGCTTATCGATGATAAGAGGCGCTTTCACGACGTATTCTATTTTCCGAGGTACTGCCAGATCATCCTCGGAAGGCTCGTTATTTGGCAGTTCTGCGGTATTCTGCAGATCTTCTTCGTTGTCCTCGACAGCTGCGCGATTGCTCTTTGATTCGCTAATTGCACCGCTTCCGCCGTCGATTAATGGTATCGCGATTGAGCGTGCCAGCGGTGAAGATTTGTCACTGATACTGGCCACAATAGGGACTAGTTTGTGACGTTTCACGCATTCAAGCAAACTGCTTGCGTCTAGCTCGCCATCGGTAAGTTGTTCCAGTACGCTCAGGTCGATAACGACCGGTGTATCTTTGAAGAAGGCAGGCGCCTGTTGCACTTTGTCCGCCAGCAGTTGGTCAATGATATCCGTATCGCTGGTGTGGAGCTTGAGCGACATAAAGGTGTACATGCCACCTTTGAGTTCGACGCCAGGATTGCTCGACACGATTCCGCTCCATAAATGATAAAACTTCTAGGACGCCAATTCTAAAGCAAATGACCATCGAGAGGCCGATGTCACCCACATCTGCCGATAAACGAGTACAAAGAAAGATTATCCATGTGGACATGGACGCATTTTATGCGTCCGTGGAGCAACGTGATGCCCCTGAATTACAAGGCAAGCCTGTAATTGTTGGTGGTCAGCCTAATGGACGCGGCGTTGTTGCAGCATGTAGCTATGAGGCTCGCGAGTATGGTGTTCACTCGGCAATGCCCAGTGCGGAAGCGGGGCGACGCTGTCCGCACGCGATATTCGTCAAGCCTAGATTTGCCGAGTATCAGGCAGCGTCACGGCAAATTCATGAAGTGTTTACGCAATTCACGAGTCTAGTGGAACCACTTTCCCTGGATGAGGCCTACCTCGACGTTACAGGTAACACATTGTTTGGTGGTTCAGCTGTGCTGCTGGCGCAGGAGATTCGTCAAATGATTCATCAGCGCACTCGTCTTATTGCATCGGCTGGGGTTTCATACAATAAATTTCTGGCAAAAATAGCCTCGGACTATGACAAGCCTGACGGCTTGTATTGCATCCGGCCAGATCAGGGGGAAGATTTTGTCGCGCAACTGCCTGTTCGTAAATTTCATGGGGTGGGTAAAGTGACTCAGGCAAGGATGCACGATCTAGGCATCCAAACTGGTGCTGACTTGAGATCGTGGACTTTTGACGAATTGGCAGCGCAGTTTGGTAAAAGTGCGCTGTACTACTATCAGGCCGCCAGAGGTGTGGACGATCGGGTGGTAAGCAGTTCGCGGACGCGTCGCTCGATGGGTAGCGAGAGAACATTCTCCGACAACATCTTGGTGCGAGAGCAGATGCTGGAAGTGTTGACAGGATTGGGTGATGAGCTCCTTGAAGCCTTGGTCAAACGTGATTTGTCGAGTCAAACAGTGAGTATCAAGGTGCGATTTGGCGATTTTGAAACACTCACACGTGCCTACTCGCATGCCGTTGGGCCCATCGACAGAGCAGTGCTTGTCAGAGTGTTGCCGTATTTACTTGATCGTGCGCTTACGGCGCGTACGCGGCTTGCAGTTCACCCGACCCGAAAACCAAAGCCCGGTGTCAGGTTGTTGGGTATTTCGTTTAGTACGCTTTCAGAATCGCTTGATGATTATCCAAAGCAATTGGAAATTGATATCTGATTGTCTGGTGGCTCGGGCACCGCGCTCGCACTTTGCCGTATCTCAAGCTGTGTTTCGTGAGTTTTTGAGATTAAGCAAGACCAACCCGCTTTCAGGTGCCAAGCACAACGTCGGGAAACGTCGATGCTGACATGGGTTCACACAGATAATACCCTTGAGCTCTGTCGCACCCCAATTCTGCGATCTTGTCGAATTGCTGCTGATTCTCAATACCTTCGGCAACCACCTCTGCACCAATACTTCTGGAAATTCCGACTACTGCGGCCACGATATCCTGGCTGTGTTGATCAGTAGTGATGTCACTAATGAATGCCCGATCAATTTTCACTTCCGAGATGGGGAAGTCTCGGAGCTCAAGCAACGATGAGTAGCCCACTCCAAAATCGTCGATAGCCAGACGCACGCCCAATGACGTCAGATCAAGCAGTTGTTTGTGCAAGCGCTTGGCGTCGCTGGCAAGTGCCGTTTCAGTTATCTCAAAGCACAGGTTGGCCGGGTCTAATCCTGTGCGGTCTAGTAGTCGCCTAACGTCAGAGACGATTTGGCCGCCTTCAAATTGCTTGCGCGAGAGGTTGACGGACAGTACTGTCGGAGACATGCCAAAGGTTGCCAGACGCTGATAGTCGTGGACCGCTCGCTCGAGCACCCAGTTGCCCAGTTGGTGAATAATTCCGGTTTCCTCCGCCACAGGTATGAAGTCAACCGGTGAAACAGTTCCGAATTCCTTACTCTGCCAGCGTATTAACGCCTCCATGCCGCACGTCATTTTGCTTTTTATATCAACTTGCGGTTGGTATTCCAGTGCCAGTTCGTCTCGTTCGATAGCTTTTTGCAAGCCCACTTCCAGCTGGTGACGGTGTTTTGCCTGCTGCTGTTGGATAGAGTTATAAACCACCCATCTGTTATCAACCAGGTGTTTAGCGTGAGCACAGGCGCTATCGGCGCTCTTTATCAATGTGGATACCGTATTGCCATGATCAGGGGCGTAGGCAATACCCACGCTAGCTCTGACAGGGACATTCATGTCGTTCACGTTCAGACCCATGCGAAGCGTCTTGAGCATAACCGTCACGCTGTTCTCTACGGCCGTGCGCCCAGTATCAGATCCCAGCAAGACCGCAAATTCGTCGCCAGCCGTTCTGGCTATCAAGGCGTTCGAGGGCATGCTGCTTTTCAGGCATACGGCAGTTTGTTTGAGCAGCTCGTCACCTGCTTCCCGGCCGTAGGTGTCGTTGATTTGTCGAAAGCTACGCAGGTCGACAATGATGAGGGATATTTGGTATTCGCTACAACTGCAGCGCCGCGCAAGCTCTGCTACAAGTTTTGCGCGGTTCGGCAAACCTGTTAGCGGGTCGGCGAGCCGCTTTTTTTGTAAATTCGCTGTCCCGTATATTGAAACAGCGGTGCCACCGTCTGCTGTGGGTCGCTCTTTGACAGTTAGAGAACGTTGTCCGAAACTGGGCACCTCAAAACTGATCGTGGAGTCCAGGTCGGGTGCTGACTCCATCGCGCTGTTTCTAGCGCGTTCTATTTCTGCGTTGTCTGGGGATATTTGTGCGTATAGGTCTGCGGTGCTGGTACGGCCAAAAACAGAAGGCTCAATCTTTAGTGGCATGAGTTCCGAAAGCTTTCGGTTCAATGCCAGAAGTTTGCCGTTCGGGGCAAATAGTGCAACTGCGTCAGGCAGCGAATCCAGAATGCGCTGTACCCCCGCTTTTTCTCCACGATTTGGTCTGAACCGTTTGAATAGCAAATAAAGTACGCTAACTCCACTCAAGCTTACAAGGGTTGGAGTTAGTGGGTATCCGCCTAAAGCCTGCCACAGTGAAGCAGAAAGGCAAGCGATGGTAGAACTTGTTGACAGAACAAATTCTTGCCAGCCAAACCCGTTGGTCGCTGAAACCAAGTTGGTCAAAGTACTTTCGGCAAGGCCGATCAATTGAGCCATCGGTGAGTTCGCTTTCTACGCAGAAGGTGGTAAGCCCAAA
>JALZVU010000023.1 GCA_023301795.1 Granulosicoccus sp. | reverse complement strand
GTACAATTCCTGGAGATTAAAATCGCGTGCCAGATAACTGAATGCCCCTTCACTGGTGACCAGCCAGCGCTTGTCGGCACTGATACTTTCCAGCTGCTGCCTGAGTGGCTCAGCCATCGCTGATATTTCACTCTTGTAGCTCGCCGCATTCTCTTTGTAAATGGTTGAGTTGTCCGGATCGGCCGCACTCAATGCCTTTTCGATATTGTCTACATAGATAAGCGCATCAGTCGGGCTCATCCATGCGTGTGGATTAGGCAGTCCATCATAGGGCCCCGAACCAATACTCATGGGATCGATGCCATCGGTGAGTACGGCAGAAGGAACCCCTTTCAGGCGATTGAGAAATTTCTCAAACCACAGTTCCAGGTTCATCCCATTCCACAGAATAAGGTCAGCTCCGCGAGAACGACCAATGTCTTTTGGCGTTGGCTGGTAGTTGTGAATCTCGGCTCCGGGTTTGGTAATGGAGACCACCTCGGCCGCGTCACCAGCCACATTACTGGCCATGTCGGCCAGGACAGTGAAGGTGGTGACGACCTTCAGTTTGTCTGCAGAGTGAGCAGGCAGAGCACAGGCCATGGCGAGTAGTGCCATAGAGATAGCTTGTAGGCCAAGCACTTTGCGCCTTGGACGTTTGCCACTATCAGGTGTCGGATTGCTTTGCATCAATGAACTCATGATTATGAATTGAGTCAGTCTATTTAAGTTAGCCTAGGCTTAGTTTATATCGTTTGAATAATAAAACAAGATCATGGCATAATTAGTTGATGGAAATTTCAATCGATTTATAGCTTGTATGAGCTCCGACACGTCAAAAGCTGCGAATCCGCGGCCACTGCAGGATGCCAACGAGCAAGCGGAAGGCTTTGCCACGGTCCGACAGGCTCATCTGATGGAGTCCACAGAAGACTATGTGGAGCTCATAGACGATCTGATCAGCACTCGCGGAGAGGCGCGGTTGGTCGAAATTGCGGAACGGCTGGGTATCTCGCAGCCCAGTGCCAGTAAAACGATTGCCCGTTTGCAGAGAGAGGGCTACGTTACCAGCGAGCCCTACCGTTCAATTTTCCTGACGCCTCGCGGCAAGTCATTGGCCGACACTGCGCGTGAGCGGCACGATCTGGTCTATCGGTTTCTGTTGTGTATCGGTGTGAGCGAGGAGACCGCAAAGATTGATTCTGAGGGTGTCGAGCATCATGTGTCGAAGGAGACACTGGATAAGTTTCGGTTGATTATTGCCGAGCGTGACGTGGCTGGGGAGTGATCTCAAGGGTGAGCTAGCCTGTCGGTGTGTTAACGCTGCCCGCGTCAGGCGTACACTCTATATACTGTGTTGCACACGGTCTGGTAACAAGTTACAACATGCAAATTACTCTGCGGCGTCCTGATGACTGGCATCTTCATCTGCGTGATGGGGAAATGCTCTCGGCAGTTATCGCGGCCAGTGCCACGCGCTTTGCTCGTGCTTTGATCATGCCGAATCTGGTGCCCCCTGTTATAACCGGCGCTGATGCTAAGGCTTACAAGCAGCGCATCATGGCTGCGATGCATGAGCAGGGGGTGAAGAGCAACTTTACTCCGCTGATGACGCTGTATTTAACCGAAAATACAGTGGCGCAGGATGTTATTGATGCGGCCAAAGATGGGACCATTCTGGCGGTTAAGCTGTATCCGGCGGGTGCGACCACTAACTCAGCATCTGGGGTGGCAAATCTGGATAAAGTAATGCCGGTGCTGGAGGCAATGGCTGCCAACGATATCGTACTGTGTGTTCATGGTGAGGTCACTGATCCTGCAATTGATATTTTTGATCGTGAGGCGCAGTTTATTGATTCAGTGCTGGATCCATTGCGGCGCCGTCTGCCTCAGCTCAGAATCGTTATGGAACACATTACGACGCGAAATGCCGCAGAGTACGTGCAGGGCAGCGAGGCTAATCTGGCGGCCTCCATCACCACGCATCATCTGATGATCAACCGTAATCACATGCTGGCAGGCGGTATTCGGCCGCATTATTATTGCTTGCCGATTGTGAAGCGTGAGGAACATCGACAGGCTCTGGTCAGTGCTGCTACCAGTGCAGACAGTCGGTTTTTTCTGGGTACCGATAGTGCTCCTCATACACGCACGGCAAAGCTGAGTGAGTGTGGTTGTGCGGGGGTATTCAGTGCGGCCAATACGCTTGAATGTCTGGCAACGCTATTTGAAGAGGCGCAAGCGCTGGCTAAGCTGGAGGTGTTTGCATCGCGCAGTGGACCTGCCTGGTATGGATTGCCGGTCAATGAAGACACGGTGACTCTCGAGAAGCGTGATGAGCCGTTGGCGCTCCCCATGCCATTCCCCGTAGGTGATGACACGGTTGTACCGTTTGATCCTGCGCGTCCTATTTACTGGCATCAACTTTGAGTCAATTTTTATGAGTATGTTTACGACCTCCTACACTTCCAACGAGGAGATGGCGCGATTAACAGCGCGTATGTTGCTGGAAATAAAGGCTGTGCATTTTCGCTCGGACGAGCCTTACATATTTACTTCAGGTCTTGCCAGTCCGGTGTATATCGATTGTCGCAAGCTCATTTCCTACCCCAGGATTCGATCCACCTTGATGGATTTTGCTGTAGGCAAGCTGGTGCGCGATGTGGGTTATGAATCGTTTGATGCGGTAGCTGGCGGTGAGACTGCAGGTATTCCTTTCGCTGCGTGGATTGCTGAACGGATGCAATTACCTATGCAGTATGTTCGCAAGAAGCCCAAGGGTTTTGGGCGTGATGCGCGTATTGAAGGGGATATCAGCGATGGGCAGCGTGTGCTGCTGGTTGAGGATTTGACGACAGATGGTGGGTCTAAGCTGAGCTTTGCCGAAGCCATTCGTGAGGCGGGTGCGCAGGTTGACCACACGTTAGTTGTTTTCTATTACGACATTTTCAAGAATACGCCGGAGAATCTGGACAAGGCCGGGCTGCAGCTACACTATCTGGCGACCTGGTGGGATGTTCTGGCCGAGTCGCGGTTGCAGGGGCATTTCAGTGATGAGACGCATAAACAAGTGGAAGCGTTTCTGAATGATCCTTTGACATGGTCTGAGGCTAATGGTGGAAAATATCAGCCCAAAAGCTGAACAAACGGGATAACACGACATTATGCGCACTACTGATCATCTGGATAATTTACTGCCTGAAGTAACTGCATGGCGCAGACATCTACACGAGAATCCCGAGCTGGGTTACGAGGTTCATGAAACTGCGGCCTTTGTGGCGGGTAAGTTGCGCGAGTTCGGTTGTGATGAGGTCGTTGAAGGGATTGGCAGAACCGGGGTTGTAGGCGTTATCAAAGGGCGTGGCACAACATCGGGCAAGGTGATCGGGTTGCGTGCTGATATGGATGCGTTGCCGATCAAAGAAGCCAGTGGTGTTGAATGGACATCGGGCACTGAGGGGCAAATGCATGCCTGCGGACATGACGGACATACCGCCATGTTGCTGGGAGCTGCGAAAGCGTTAAGTGCTTCGAGAGAGTTTGATGGCACGCTGGTGGTGATATTTCAGCCTGCAGAGGAAGGTGGAGGTGGCGGGCTGGCCATGGTTAAGGACGGCATGATGGAGCGCTTTGGGGTGCAGGAAGTGTATGGTCTGCACAACATGCCTGATCTGGCAATAGGCGAATTTGCTATTAGGCCCGGACCCATAATGGCAGGTGCTGACGAGTTTGATATTGTGGTGGAAGGCTTGGGTGGGCATGCAGCAATGCCGCATATCTGCCGCGATAGTGTGGTGGTGGCATCGCATATTGTTTTGGCATTGCAGACTATTGTGTCTCGCGGTGTCGCCCCGACAGATTCGCTGGTGTTGTCTGTGACAACAATGGAGGTTGCAGGGGAAGCCTACAACGTGATTCCTCAGCGTGTACACATGCGCGGAACCGTGCGTACGTTTGATGAAGCTGTGCGGGTTGAAGCCAAGCGGCGTATTTCAGAGATTGCCGCAGGCACTGCGGCTGTATTTAATGCCAGTGCTACCGTTGATTACCATGATGGGTATCCGCCCACCGTGAATCATGAGGCGCAAACAGGGTTTGTGGTTGATGTAGCGCGTGATCTTGTTGGGGATGAGCAAGTTGAATCTCAATGCACGCCTACCATGGGGGCTGAGGATTTTTCGTTTATGTTGAACGCCAGGCCCGGTGCTTTTATTTTCATGGGCAATGGGCCATCGGCGAGCTTGCATCATCCGGAGTACGATTTTAACGATGAGGCCATCACACATGGATGTGGTTACTGGATGAAGCTTGTGTCTACTGCCATGCCCCTGACAAAGTAGCTGGCTACAGCTGCTGATAACAAAAAACGCCTGAGGAAACCATGGAACCCATTGTCATAGCGATTGCGTTTGGTGCAGGGCTTTGCTTTCGACATATCGGGTACCCACCGCTGCTGGGTTATTTGCTGGCAGGCTTTTTTGCTAACTGGGTAGGCTGGGGGTCGGGTGAAGCACTGGCACCGTTGTCTGACGCAGGCATATTACTGCTGCTGTTCACTATCGGTTTAAAACTGAATGTGCGGGGGCTGGCGCCGCGCTACGTCTGGGGTTCGGCGCTGTTGCATATGGTGGTAGCGGTGCCACTCACCACAGCGGTTATCTACCTTGTGGGGTCGTTGTATGAACCGCTGTCGTTTGATCATCCAGTTGCGCCGTGGACCCTGGCTTTTGCTTTGTCGTTCTCTAGTACGGTGCTGGCCATCAAGCTCTTTGAAGAGCGCGGAGAAACCGCTTCATTTTATGCAACGATTGCCATCGGTATTCTTGTTGTGCAAGACGTGCTGGCAGTGATTTATCTGGTGGCAAGCTCAGATAAGCTGCCGTCAGTCTGGGCGCTTGCGTTGTTGGGTCTGCCGTTATTACGGCCTGTGTTGAATTGGTTGTTTACACGTATCGGGCATGGGGAGTTGCTGTTGTTGTCAGGGGTGCTGTTTGCTTTTGGTGCCGCTGAGGTTTTTGAGTCGGTAAACCTCAAGGGTGGTTTGGGCGCTTTGGTGGTAGGGGTTCTCATTGCGCAGTCGCACAAGGGCAAATCTGCGGAACTGTACGACCAACTGGCGGGGCTCAAGAATTTGCTGTTGATAGGCTTCTTTTTGCAGATTGGGTACTACGGTATGCCAGACCTTGAATTAGTGGCCGTGGCGTTAGTGCTGACACTGTTGATTGTACTTCGACCCATCATCTATTTTGCGTTATCAGTCGCGTTTGGTCTGCGTGCTCGTACGGGTTGGTTTACGGGACTAAGCCTTTTTTCGTACAGTGAGTTCGGGTTGATTGTTGCAGCCATTGCTCAGAGCAACGGGGTTCTTGGAGAGCAGTGGATTACAACGCTGGCACTGGCCATGGCGTTGTCTTATCTGTTTGCCACACCGTTTAATCGCAAAGCACATGAATTGTATGTGCGTTGGGCGGATCGCCTCACTCCTTATGAAAAACCTGAACGTCTGCCGGAAGAGGTTATCGGCTCACTAGGCGGTGCCACGGTGGGTATTTTGGGCATGGGTCGTGTGGGTCGTGGGGCGTTTGATACACTGCGTAATGCAGGTTACGACAAGATTGTGGGTATAGAAGAGAACTATCAACTCACACAGCAACGGACTGAAGCTGGCTGGCCCTGTGTGCACGGCGATGCATCCGATAGAGATTTCTGGGAACGAACCGGGCTTGTCAATTGTGAGTTGATTCTTGTCAGCCTCAGTAACCATCGCGAGAATGTTCGCGTGGCAACATTAGCCAAAGAGCTGCACTTCAAGAATACTCTAGCGGTGGCTACACGCTTTCCGGATGAAAGTCGTGAGCTGGAAGAACTCGGATGTCTGACGTTCTATCGCTACCAGGATGTGGGACGAGACTTTGCGTTGAATACGCTGGAAAATATGGTTAGTAAGCAACGCACCGAACAATGAACCCGCTAAAAACCCATCTTGTGCCCTATCAACAGGCCACATCAACGTTTTGTGCAGATGCGGTGAGGGCGGCGCTGTCAAAGTGCTTTGCCGCCGATACCGTGTTCAATATGTGTCACCCGTTCGGCTCGCTCACCGGGCCTGATGTGTTTTGGAAGACCTGCCTTGAGCCGTTGAACAGGGCGGTACCAGACCTGGAGCGGCGCGACATGATTGTGCTGTCAGGGACCACGAAGGATGGACAGGAGTGGGTGGGTACCATGGGGAATTACATGGGGACATTCACCGCGCCTTTCATGGGCATACCGGCTACGGGGCATCTGATGCACATGCGTTATCACGAATTCTTCCGGTTGGAGAATGGGCGAGTGGTGGAAACACAAATCATCTGGGATATGCCGGAGCTGATGATGCTGGCAGGGGCGTGGCCGATGGCACCTCAACTGGGCGCTTTTTTATGCACGCCGGCGCCTATGAGTGGCGATGGATTGAGCGTAAGCGGTGATGGTCAGGCAACGCAGGATCACGTGCTGGCAATGCTTAATGATATGTGTAAATTTCCGCACAATCCTGATCCAGCGGTGATGCAGTTGGAGAAGTATTGGCATCCGCGCTTCAACTGGTATGGGCCTGCGGGTATAGGTACCTCACGCGGTGTTGCAGGTTTTCGGAATTGGCACCAGATTCCGTTTTTGAACGCTATGCCGGATCGCAAGCTGGATGCCTCTGCCGATTTGACGTCCCACTGGTTTGCTGAAGGAAGCTATGTGTGTGAGACCGGCTGGCCGAATATGCGGCTTACCTTGAATCACGACGGCTGGATGGGCATTGCACCGATTGATAAAGAGGTGTGCTTACGCAGTCTGGACTTCTGGCGTATGGAAGGTAAGCTGATTCGCGAGAACTGGGTGCTGGTGGATATTCTGGATGTTTACGCCCAGGTGGGTATTGATGTGTTGGGGCGAGTGCGGGAGTTTAATAAGGCG
>JALZVU010000022.1 GCA_023301795.1 Granulosicoccus sp. | reverse complement strand
CTCTCTCGATCTTGTCACTACAGAAGAGTGTTTGTTTCTGCGGATTGGCGCCCCTGAATTGATGGCTGTTATTGAAAACGACGGGATGGCGGCAGCCACTCTGATGCGATCAGTGGCTGATAACCTGTCGGGAGCCGTGGATACGCTTCGTACGATGCGCACGTATGCATCTGAACGCGGGGTGGATTTTTCAGAGTTTGATAAACTCAAGAAGCAGACTACAAAAGAGCCTTGATGGTTACAAGTGCAAATAGAGGCCATAGCGGCCTCTACATAGCAATCTCACCCTCAGATGGGCTCGCCTTCTGAAGCACGTCGATGTTCTCTGACCAGCAAAATACCGACAACCAGCCAGATCAGTACTAGAAACACATTGAAGGCAAAGAATCCTGTCGTTGACAGTGACAACATTTGCACACCAATCAGCACAGTTATTGCCGCCAGGCCGTCCCCGAGACGAACATAGAGCGTGTCAACAGCGGGTTTACCACGGAATTTTGTAGCAGAACTCACCGGTAACCAAAGTACGTGCTTTGAGGTGTTATTCAAAGAATAGTCGGTTGCGTTCTCGGCAATTTTCATGATCTTGATCACGGCTAGAACAGGCAGCAATGCCATTACTGTGTAGGAGGTCAAGGCAATAACCGGCAAAATCAGCAGGAGTGCCGCAAAGCCACCGTACTTCAACAATCTCGAAGCTACAAAAGCCTGAAGCAGTAGTGCTATGACATTTACCCAGAAATAAAAGTTGCCATAAAATGCAGTTGTTCCGTCACGGATAAATGCAACAGTGGCATTGTCACCAATGATGCCTTGCACCTGCGCATCGCTCTTCAGTGATTCCTGAATGACTCTGAACAAGAGGTTTTCACCGTTAGTGTTAACCCAGTTAGTCAGCATTGCGACCAATGCCGCTAACAACAGGAACTTGCTAAGCAGTACAAGTTTGGCACCACTGAGAATGCTGGGTTTCTCAACTGCTGCCGATTTGTTGCTGTCTTTCGCATCAGCATTTGCATGGAGAGCTTCGCGTTTAGCAACTTTTCGAACAATGTATATGGATGCAAGCAATGGGAAGATGGACATTAGCAGGAGTGCCTCGGTGGGCACAAGACCAGAGCCTATTAGCGTGCTGACAACCCATGAGCCAAAGGCTGCACCCGCGGTAGCTCCAATGGCGATGAAAGGCAGCATACGTTTGCCACGCTCATTGGTGTATATATCAGCTGCGAAGGTCCAGAATTGAGCGACCACGAAAACGCTGAACATCCCAACCCACAGGTAGTAGATGATGCCCATCATTGGGTATGTGTCGAAGAAGAGGTTAGGCTGTAGAACCCAGAAGATAACGATATTAGAAATGCAAAACAGAGTAGCGCGCGTGAACAGCGTTACTTTGTCCCACTTCGCTGCCAATTGCGCATACCAGCCAACGACAAAAAGCAGCATGATGCTCTGCAGGAAGCTGGAGTAGGCCTTAACCTCCATACTCGATAGGCCCTGCACGTTCGATATGGAGATCCATCCCTCGCGCACGGGTTTTATGAAGTAGTACGCCAACAAGATAAGAAACACGTTGGCGAAGAGTAAGATTGCGGTGGTCCCTTCACCAGGGCGTACTTCGGTGAAGAGGCGAAGGAATTTCTCGCTACCTGATAGTTGAGACGTATTATCGATTGGTGACTGAGGCATATAGTTCCGAATTAAGACGGTGTATGACGTCAGTGTTACACCCGTTCTTATGTATTTTAATTGATCCTGACAATAACCATAGCAGACAGCACTTGTTGTTTGAGTTAATGTTCCGTGTAAGTTGTCGTCATACGGTGTGTATGACACTCTTGTTTATACTATGCTTCCCGTTATAGTGACGGACTGTTGCGCGGTGCGAACGCGGCAACCAGTGTGAGGGATGGCTGACTACACTTCACATTTATCTATGCAGTAAAATTCTATGGGAGTAATTGTGGTTACATCTTGCAAAAGAATCATGGATCACCGAGGGGTCTCAGGTGCTACCCGTCTAAGTCAACAAATACAGCGGTTATTGGTAGGCTTATTTTTCGCCCTGTGCGCCAGCGGGTCATTGCTTGCAGCTGAAACCCGCACCATTGTCGCTGACCCCACCTTGAGTGCCGGACCTGTTCATCGCTGGTTTCTTGGTGCCGACTATCGCGATTTGTGGACAACCCCCGCTGAGATAGAAGTGCTCGATCTTAGTAGCGAAGCCGGTGGACTTACCCCTGCGTTTCGAGTGGGAGGCGCGCAGACGTTTGGTTTGGCGTTTACAGGTGCCGACGGTAAGGCCTACACCTTTCGTAGTCTGGTGAAAGAGCAAGCTCAAAATCTACACGAATCGCTGCGAGGTTACGCTATTGCAGATATTTTCCAAGATCAACAAGCATCGTTGCATCCTGCGGCTACCAGCATGGTTCCACCTCTGGCTGAGGCGGCTGGGGTTTTTCATAACACTCCACGGTTGGTCGTGTTACCTGATGATCCAGCGCTTGGTGAGTTCCGTGAACTGTTCGCAAACCGACTCGGTACCATTGAAGAATTTCCCACGCCAGCATCTGATGACTACGCTGGCTACTTCGGCGCAACTGACATTATCAAATCATTTGATATCGTAACGCAGTGGCTCGCCAGCCGTGAGGTACAGATCGATGCCCCAGCGCTGCTACGCCTTCGTCTGTTTGATTTCTACTTGGGCGATTGGGATCGCCACGCCAACAATCATCGATGGGCCAAAATACCTGGAAAAGAAGGGTGGCAGCCAATTCCTGAAGATCGCGATCAAGCGTTTGTCGATTTTCAAGGCGTGCTGCCTTGGCTGGCACGGCCATTTGAACCGCGATTGCTGAGGTTCGAAGACGACTTCCCAGGCAGCTTCGGACTCACCACGCAGGGCTGGCCATTCCACCGTTGGTTTCTGGCGGAACTTGACCGGGATGTCTGGATTGAGACGGCTAACGACCTTCGTGAGCGACTGACTGACGAAGTGATTGATGAGGCGGTCAATCTTATGCCAGCGGCATACATCGAGCTAAGCGCCGCCAAACTCGCAAGCAATCTTAAAGCTCGACGCGATAAATTACCCGAGCTTGCAGAGCGTATTTACCGGTTTACCAATGCTGAGGTCGACGTTCAGGCTTCTGACGCTAGCGAGCGTGTCGATCTGCGCAATCTTGGAAACGGACAACTTGAAGTCAGCGTAGGTCTGGATACTGGAGAGGAGCCGTATTTCAAACGCCAGTTAAGCGCCAAGGACACGAAGTCTCTCAGAGTCTACCTGCGGGGCGGGCGGAACACTGTTGTGTGTCACGATATGACTGGCGGTGCAATTGATGTTGATGTTATCGGCAGCGGTGATAACGATGTTTTGCAAGGATGTGAAAGGGCAAATCTACGCTTTACTGAGACTGCCGAGATAGAGCAACGCAAGACAGAACTACGCGTCTCACCGAATCCCTTAGACAAGATCGGTTTGCCAAGCCTGAACGTGCCACCCGAGTCCGAGCGACCACGAGATTGGGGCACCAGCCTTGTGCCTAATTACGTCGTACGCGCCAACTCGAAAGATGGGTTAGTTATCGGAGGCGGGTTAACGCTGACTAATTATTCATTTGGCAAAAACCCTTTTAGTACACGCCACACAGTGCTTGGGGGAATATCTGTGACCCGTGGCGAAGCTGAGGCTTCATATGCAGGTTTGTACCAGGCCTGGAATCCTAGACTTCAATTTTCATTGGATGCCAGCGTATCCACTATCACACAAGCTGATTTTTACGGATTTGGCAACGATACGTCAGATGATGGCGACAGCGATCGTTTTGAAACCGAGCAGACACGTACTACCATTACACCAGGGTTCAATTACGTCTTGACGCCAGATCTCTATTTGTTTTCTGGAGTCAGATTTAACTACAACTCTCTTGACGACGATGAAGACACTTTGCTCACAGAGCTTGCACCGTTTGGTGTTGGCGACTTCGGTTGGCTCAGCCTGTACGGTGAGCTCGATTTCGATACTCGTGATCGTACTGTCGTCAATAGCGCTGGCTCGCACATTCGTCTTGAGGCTAGTCACTCACCGTCGGTGTGGGATGCAGATGGCTCTTTTACCTCTTTCGAGGGTGAGGTAGCGGGTTTTTATGATGTGAGCTCGCGTGCTCTGCTGGCTTTACGACTGGGTGGCAGACATGTGTCAGGTAACTTTCCGTTCCAGGAAGCCGCCTATGCAGGTGGTTCTGAAAACGTTCGTGGACTGGATACTGACCGTTTTGCTGGTGATGCTTCGGTATTCGGCAACGTGGAGCTAAGGTATACGTTAGGACAGGCTTCAGCTTACGTGGCACGGGCTGAATATGGAGTGTTTGGCTTTGCAGATGTTGGTCGAGTCTTTCTAGACGGGGAAGATGATGAGGATGATTTTCATCCATCAGGTGGCGCCGGTATATCGATTTCAGGTCTTGATCTTAGCTTCCTGTTGTCTGCGGCCATAGCACGAAGTGAGGAACGGACGTCTGGTGTGTTCAGCGCAGGCTTTAGTTTCTAACAGAGCTGGACTCGTAACAACTGATAAACTAGAGTCTGAATTGTTATTTACAGGGGAGGGTCGTGTCTACATACAGTGCTATGTTATTCACAACCTCCCCCAAAAAGCTCAACACCAGAACCCCATTTCCCGAAAAGCATGTTTTCGGGATTAAAACGAGTGGTTAAGCCTCACCATAAACCCCTGCCGACTGGTCTCTATGGCAATCGCAGGTAATGCAGATTGATCATCGGTCATCATTGATTTAATAAAGGTTTTTACAACGAAATTGCTAAGCGCTGCTGAAAACAGAACATCGACTGGGAAATGCTCTTCGGCTTCAACACGCGCCCAGGCAGTAGCTGCGGCGGTGATTTGAGTACCTATCTTGATTGATTTACGCAGCCAGGGCCGATCAATCGAAGCATTCAAGTTGTGCTCTATCAGAATTGCTGAAGAATAGGCTCCGCTAGAATGACCTGACGGGAAGCTTTGGTCATCTCTGTCGTTAGGGCGATCACGCTGAGCAGTCAGCTTTGTGCCCTCTACAAGCCCCGCCACGGTTCCAAAGGCCAGTGCATTCGTTGCCACCCGGCGAGTCCGAAAACCGGATTCTCCAGTGGGGGTTGGGGCAAAAATACTGGACAGAGCCATACTTGCGATCAAGCCATTTTTCAAGTCATCACTGGCGTCACGAGCACTATTCTGACTTCCAAAAATAGGTGTGTGGTCAGAAGCCCAGTCAGAAATATTATCATCCGCACCAACCACACCGATTACGGCTGCCGCAGTCAAAGGTACCCAGGTTTGTGGCTCTCGGGCGGATTCTCTTGCTATGGCTATAACTCGCTGCATAGAGGGTGGCGTAACACCTATCTGTGCGCAACCAGTTATCATAGTCAGGCTGATTAAGGAGCTAGCTGAAAACAATGATAGCCGTCGGTTCACAGGTCACCATCACAATGACTTTTATGGGTACAGAGCTTGCACTTGGGTGGCGTGACATTTATTACTGTTTTCATTGTTTTTTCATTGGATTCAGCTGTTGCACATTACCTTATTTATGTTCCGTTGGCTGACATTTGAACTAAGTATTTCTGTACTTTATAGTGGATTATTACCGTTAGATAAAACATGTTTTATGAAATGTATTGAACACGTATTTGGGTGGGGTTTTCACACTCATCAATGACGTGATGTTGATCGTTCTTACACATGATCATAGTTGTATTAATATGATGCAGGTAAATAATCCACTGAATCATATTATCTGTTGCGGGTGCCTTTGCAATTTTTTCACACACAGAAATTTTTTGTCAGCAAGTATTGAAGCCATTATCGTTTACTAGCTCCATAGTGAGAATTTAGATGGAATTTTTATCTGCTGTTGACCAATTTACGCAAACTCATGTCTGGTTTTCGATAGCTGTTGTGTCTCTCGCTATCCTTTGGGTATGTGTGAAAAAATATGTATTCAAACATACTTATCTTGAAAACTACCCGGTTCCAGTAACAGCCGTTGATATCGCTGTTATCCCCTGGGCCGTGTTGTGTCTGGGAGGGCTGTTGTATTTTGGCCTTCAGCTCACGCCATTTCCAACCATCATATCTGAAGTTAAATTTGTGATCCATCTGCTTTCAATTCTATTGATAGCTTGGTACATAGCTCGGTTTGTCGAAATCTATATAGTTTCCAGATTAACGCGAGATGATGTTGACAACTACTTGCCTGGCATTCAACGAGGTTTACTATTTGGGATAGCCTTGTTTATAGGTCTTACGTTGTTTTTGAATATAATGGAATATTCAATCACTGGTCTGTACGTGTCAACGGGTGCTGCAGCGGCGTTAGTGGCAATTGCCTTACAGCGGACGTTGGGTGATCTATTCTCCGGTATTGCCTTGAGCATGGAGCGCCCTTTTAGAATGGGCGACTGGATTGAACTTGAAGATGGTTCACAAGGACAGGTCATTGACATTAACTGGCGTGCAACTCGCTTTCGAGCGTGGGACAGAACCACCCTCATTCTTCCTAACAGCGAATTGGCTCGGCAAAAAATCAAAAATCTCCATGGCCATGACCATGTTTACGCACCGTGGTACGAAGTTAAGATAGCTGGGGAGGCAGATCCGAGACTTGTAAAAGTTCTGTTACTTGAAGCTGCATTGCGTTGCAACACCATTCTTAAAAGCCCTTTGCCGACTGTCCGACTGGCCGATGCGTCGAGTGTTCCGTATAGCTACATGGTTTGGGTTCACATCAAGAACTACCCCTATATGTTTGCAGTCCGTGAAGAACTCTTTCGCGAAATCCACTACGGTCTGAAAGAAGCGGGTCTTAAAGTTGCCTCTGACATCCATGAGATACACACCAGAAAGGCAAAGCTAATTGATCTAGCACCGCCAGATACATTGCTTGCACTTAAAACCTTGGATTTGGCAAAACTGCTCACTGAGGATGAGCTCCGGCAAATGGCCAGCATGAGCCAACGACATTCGTTTGATGCCGACACTGTTCTGCTTCAAGAGGGAGACGTTGCCTCCGCGTTCGACATTATAATTACTGGCGTCGTTGAATTGAGCATAAAAACAAAGCAGGGCACGTTTAAAAGTGTAGATCGACTAAAAGCCGGTCAATATTTTGGTATGACGTCAATGGTTACTGACAATCC
>JALZVU010000021.1 GCA_023301795.1 Granulosicoccus sp. | reverse complement strand
TCGCTCTTTGTTGTTTGCAATAGCGGCTGGTGGCGAACGAGGTTTGGCTGAGATGGTCGACGTATTCAGCGCAGAAACCAGCATTGCACTTGCCCAGCTTGGTTTGCGTGACATGCAATCGCTGAGCGGCGATATTTTACTGCACTGAGAAGTGTTCTGGTTCTGTCTCAAACTCATAACCCACACGGACAAATCTTCTGCTTAGTGCCGCCCTACCCTGTCAATCCATAGAATACTTCGGCATACATTTTCGGCATACTTTCTTGAAAAACGCCGACATTGCAATGGGCTTTTTCAGACGCCAATAGCTGCGCAAAGTATGAATTCGCCATACACAGGTCGAAGTGATCAATGCCGTCAATTTGTATATAGCGCTGAGTTGTGCTGATCTGGGCCACTTTCTTAGCCGCCTGAAAAGCGTCCAACAATAAAGATGCACAAACGAAGACTAAAAGCCAGCGTGTTCACTCAGTTTTATGCTTAGAGCCTAGAGCTCGTTAGGAAGATTTGAAAACACCTTCCGCGTAAATATCAAAGAGCCTGAGTTCGCTACTCAATTGAGAGCTAGTACACAAGTACACATCTATTTCTTCATTGTTCGCAATTTTGTTGTTGACACAGGGGGAGTCCACATAAATATAACCCGCCTATTACCATCAAGCCGCCACACAAAAATACCTACAACTTGAGTATTTTATCAGTGATACGGCCACCAATTACTTGTCCAGAAATTTGCATTGATTTGCATTGATTCGAGCCAATTAGCACTAATTTGCATTATATTAAGGAAAGGTAACGAGACCAGTATGAAATTCAATCATTTAGCTATTTTACTAACCACTACAGTGGTTCTTTCAGCATGTGGCGGGGGTGGAGATTCATTGGTTCCTGAAACACTTCCTATACAAGGAAGCACTGAATCCAACAATGAACCGGAGCCTGATGAGAATAGTCAGGCATCGGAAGTGAGTGAGCCCGTAACGGGTGATGCTCCATCGATGACCGTCGATCCACAGGGTACTGGCGAGATGGGTCAGGACTTAAGCCCCATCGATAATTCAAACTCAGGTGATATAGATAACGCTAATGTCAATCTGACGTTCCGAAGCACCTCCATTCCACTGCTGCCGCCACAATGCGTCGGTGCGATAGATAACGCCGGCTCCATTTTCTGCGTTGATCCGGAAACCCGTGAATTGTCTGCAACCCTTTCTGATGGCAGTCTTTGGTGGAGTTTTATCTTGCCTGGGTCTAATGATAGCAATGAAGTCGAATCAGTTCTGGTGACCGATGATTGGCTTATTTTGATTGCCGATCGCTTGCCGTCTGCTACAACCCTCACGCCTGTGCAGCGCATTAATCAGTATGAGGCCTCTGTATTTCAAAAAGATGGCATGTTTATTCAAACGGTTGCGTTGATGAATGAACTGATAGGTGGTAACGCGGAAGTACCAAGGGAAGTCATTCAAGTGTCAGCGCCTGTGATTGCACATCAATCGGATACTGGATCTCCTCAAATTACGATCGGGTTTAAGCCTTGGGCTATACCATTGCCTGGTGAGGGCTCATTACTAGCGTCTTATGATCTGTCAAATGATGAATTGCTCGCAAGCCAGGTCTTTGATGAACAAAGCATAAATCGGCTTATGTTAGACGCGGATGGAAGCGGTGTGCTTCAGGTAATTGCAGACTTCGCTGGCAGCACAACAGTCAACTGGCATGAGATAGGAACTCTGTCTCGGTTTTCTGATGATACGGTCAGCTCTATTTTTTCTGATTCTTTAATTAATTTGTCAAGTGAGGAGCAACCTCAACTCAATGCTGGCAACTACCTTGACGTGATCAACCAGGTTCTACCTTGGATAAACGCCGACATGCCTAGTGAGCTTCTATTTGGAAGTACAGATATTGCCCCAACTCGAGATTCTCTACTGAGCTTAGAAGACTTTAGTTTGTTAGAGGAAATCAGCGATAGCCGCCTGGTCTATGGATGTTCCAACCAGGGAGTGCTTACCCGTGATTTCGAGATCAATACATTGAACACGGTATATGAGCTAGATCAGTGCAGCACTCTCAACGCCGTTTATAGTGGCACGTTACGAGAAAATTTGGGCTCAAGAGGTAGTTTTTCCTTTTCAACTGAAAGCCTTGCCCGGGTAGACGTTGATGAGAATAGTTCGCTACAAGGCAGCGTCCTCTATGTGGGTAGCGATTCTAACAACAACCCTTCATTTGAAGTATCCGGAGGGGACTACAGCAGCAGTGATCTGTTTATTTTAACGGACGCTGACAACCCATTAGATAACGCCATAGTAGACAACTATCGTTCATTAGCACGTTTTCAATATGGCCCTCAGAGTGGTAGCCAGAATGTCGCTTGTTATACTGCCTTTCCGGAGGGCTCATCAATTCCAATAGGCCGTTTTTTCTGTAACCTCATCCAGGTAGACGGAAGAATAGAGTCGAGTTTTACGGTTAACGCAGAATGGTCGAGCTATAGCCCGGTAACCGTCGATGCTGATCTAACCTTCGGCAACGACTATTATGAGGGTATCGTTTGGTCAGGCCCTGCGGAAGATGAGCCTGAATTGCCTGCATCCATAACTACATCACCAGCTTCCGAATTTTATTTTCATACAGGTTCTATCGAAATTTCGGCCGCCGACGACTCCCGTCTTGTATTATTACCTGTAGAAAATCAATTCCCGTTGATGAGTGTCAGGCTCTTCGATAGTAACGATCTTGAGATTGGAAATTTTCCGCTCGTATCAGTGAATATTGAGTGTGCGGAGCGTCTTGGCGAATCGTGTGTTGTGCAGCAGTGAATGCTCATGTAAGAGCCGAGAAAACTACTGGTTTCTGTTCTGGCTCAGCGACCTATCAGATTTAGCTGTATCGATTCTTATAGTTAGATCCACTGATAGGCGCAATAATTAGGAAGAATGTCAACCATCACAACTCCGCACCAACCATTAGTGGTTGGCGCACCATATTATTGGTCCGTCTTTGATCATATCATTGGCGTTACTCGGCGATACGTTGTTATACGCCGTGCTGCCAGCTTACGCTGAAGGTTTTGGATTAACGTTGCCGTGGGTTGGCGTTATGTTGTTGGCTAACCGATTTATTCGGGTATTTGCGTATGGTGCCATTGCGCAGCTTTCGGAAGCTGTTGGCGCTAGACGTATGCATATAGCTGCCGCGATTGTCACAACATTATCCACGGCACTATATGGTGTAATGCAAGGGCCGGCAGGTAGATTAGACTTATGAGTGCGGCCGTCAACCAATTCAGTGAAAACGTGTGTTACCGTTTGAAAATCGTAAAACATCCGTTGCCGCTATACATTCAGGGCACGTAACCATTTGACAGATTGAGTGTTATAGACGAAGGAGCATCAGGATGATTCTCTAACAAACCTTCCGTTGATTCCTGAATCAAATTCACCCCTTCGACGCTGAACCGATAACGACCTGCATTGTCAACGGTTACAGAAATACTGCCGCTGCCAGACGACGCGGCCGGAACATATATCGTAGTGTAATTAAAAACCCTTGAAGCTCCAACTGCGCCTTGGGGGCCAGTAGCAGCCACCCTAAGAGTTGCGGCCGGTTGATTTTCCAACGCGGCGGATAATAGTTCTTCACGAGTCGTGACAATCGGGTATACACCCGGGCCGGCAAACGTATGGGAGATATTTATAATGCTTTGTGACCACTGTATAGGATCGAAAGACCCGGTTCCGAAGAACAGCAGCGTGTTTGTAGCAATCCTGTCATTCTGATCAACGGTGTACGTACCACTTGTAGCGTTGTAGTCATAAATATAGTACGACCACGTGACCTCTGCTTCGCCATACTCGGAATGTGATCTGTCTTCGGGAAAATCAATGGATGGCAGATCAAACGTTGGCGCATTGGTGGATGCGGGTACAACGATATTAGCGTCCAGCACGTCTATACCACCCAGAACCTGAACCGTTTCGTAAATTGGATCACCACCTTCGACAAGGATGATGCAGGTGTAGTTGCCTGCCTCCAGCCCGGTCACTGACCAGAATCCCTGCGCGTCCGTTGTTGTAGACACAAGCGTGATGCCTTCGATGGAATTAATACCAGCGATGAAGCGCAGCAGCACTCCTGCTAGGGGGGTTCCCTGGGAGTTAGTGATACTGCCTCCAATGCTACCAATACCCAGGTTGTCGTTTGAAACAAGCTGCACCACACCCAGGTCATTGGTAGTCTCATCCAAAGGAGGCTGTGCATACAGCGCGCTTTGATAACCCTCCAGTGAAAACCGTAAATCGATGTCGTTGCCAGACTCGACCGGGCCAAAATCGAATCCACCGTCCGATCCTGTGAGTGCGGTGATATTGAGATCATCTGATGATACTTCCACACCAGGTAGAGGAGAACGGTTAACAGCATCGATAACCTCACCAACGATGCGAGTATTGCCAGCCTCGTCGTCCGAGACGATACTGTCGGACCCACCGCTACATGCGCTGATCAGAAATGCAGAAATAAGGAGCAGATATTTTGTACACATAGAAGTCATCCTTGAAGTTCAACTGCGCATTAGTGTAACAATAAAAGTGATCTGGTGATGAACTTTCAGGCAAATCTTTGAGGCATCTATTTTTCAAAATGCGCCTTGAATAATCGTTCATAGGCTGACTGAAAATCTAATTAGGTCCAACTCTACGTAAGCGATATTATGTCAACATATTTACAAAGCTGATATTTCATACAGCTCAAATTCATATTATTCACATAGACGCTTTTTATCACGAATTTTCTATTCCAGCTGCGGTGAGTAGTGAACTACCCAGCGATGAATTGTGCTGTGGTCAACATCGAATCCTCGTTCTCGCATCATCTCTTCGATATTGCGGTAGCTCAACCCGTAAGCCAGATACCATCGAACACTCTGCAATGTCATACATCTTGAAAAGTACCGCCCGCTAAACGAAATCTTCCTCGTTGGAATTTCTGCAAAATAGTGATAATACCAATCCTGCCAGATTGCGACAGAACCGGCGAAGGGTGCTTGGTGCTAATACAGAAAGGTGCTTTTTGTTCTGTTTATGCCGCTCTGGAATGCTCCTGATTCCATTCCTACCGGACATCATGGTGCATCTTTTTCGCAACGACATGCGCGAATATTCCGCTCAGTGTGAAAACGGTCATGACACTTCAAGGTGTGTGAGCTCATCCGCCCACCAAACTCAATACTAAACGGGGTTCAATACCAGCTACCAGTTTCGTGCCGGTATTGTCTATTGTTTTGAGGCCTCATATTAGTTTGCTGACAACGTTACATCATTAAAAAACGCTTTACTCTGCCCACCGGCATTATCACTATCACAGAAAAAACCGAGCACCTTAAGAGTAGGAATGCCAGTACCACCTATATCTTTATAGAGTTTTCCGAGGTGAATCGATTCCGAGTGCCACGATCCCACATTCACATCCAAGCCATTTGCCACTAGGTGATAAAAATCACCTATGATTTTATATTCTCCAGGCAGATATTTTTGATTGCTCCAAATAATTTCTGTATGTATTTTTTCTCTCGCTTCGTTTTCGAAGCGTAAGAAAAACCGGGCTGGATGGTCATCTCCCTCTTTGGTATCCTCATCAACCTCACTATTGATTGGATGAGTAATTTTCCAGTTCCACGATAAAACAGGTAGTGTCTCAACCGGAACGTCCATCTCTCGCGCAAGGATCGAACCGCTACTATTGCTTGTGCATTGGAGAGCTTGTCGATTGTCTTCTTCGACCATTTTGTAGTCTGTTGGTGTAATTCGAAAAAAGGAACGATGTGCCCAGCCTTGTGGCAGTTCATCTATCGATAATGTCTCGTCCAACAATACTAGCGGGCCTTCCCCTACTCTTAGTGGAGAACCTGTGTCGAACACGTCTGATTGAAGCGCTCTGTATCCCACTGCAGCGACTGCCAAAACAAGTAATCCACAGATAAGCAACCATTTCATTATTCGTCTTCATTAGCAGTCTTTTAGAGATGGATACTTTACTACAGAAATTCAGCGCCGCTTGCTACTACAAACAGTCAGTGGTGTTCAAGAAAAGCCAATGCAAGCCTGTCAAAATTGCTGCAAAAAGGTCATCTCGTGTGGACTGGTATTATCTTTCAAAGAAATCTTGCGAAAAGCTAAATTCACACGCCTAGCCGCTGCACGATCAGCAGAGCTAACCCGTTCGACACAACTACTGAGCAATTATCAGCCCACTCCATGATTCATTTGGCGTGCAATCAAACGACGCCTCGCACCTCTAGCTCCGAGGCCATCTAGCCACCCTCTCTACCTGCCAGATTCTTTGCATAACAAGTTGATTAGACGGGTTATTTGCTCGTGAACCCTTCAAATCCCTGACCATGAACTGGCATGATAAGTGCCCGCAACCCAGCCCTATATATTGAATTTTATTGTTCATTTTCTGTTGCTTTAAGGTGGTGTACGATGGCTCGAAAACCCTACTCAAGAATAGTATCAAGCAGATATTTGTTAGCAGTGAGCTTGATAGCAACAGCAGCTCTACATTCTTTTCCAGCAAGCGCAGATGTCTCCGTGAGGCATGCCGATGCGGACAAAGTCATCCGCTGGATTCAAGCCTCACATTTTTTGTCTCAGGCGACGATGGGACCTACGGTTACTACAACAACAGCACTCGCCGAGCGCATAGGGGCGATAGGCCGAGACGAGGCATTGAACGAATGGATTGATGAACAATTCGAAATGAATCTTCAGCCATCTTTAGTTAAGGCAGACGCAATGGTAGCGCGAGATGGCGTGCAAAGGGATACCTTTCAAAACAGCCACCCCACTCTTAGTCTAAGTCCCCGCTACTATCGGGAACACGCCTGGTGGGATCAAGCCGTGTTTTCAGATGCTCAATTGGGCGAGCGCATGACATGGGCTTTATACCAAATAATGCCGGCCTACGACCGAGATGCAAGGATTGGCTGGGCAGCAAATCTTGTCTATATGGATTTGCTGAAGAAGAACGCCTTTGGAACCCATCGCGATCTGCTTGAGGACGTAACTTATAGCCCAATGATGGGGAATTTTTTATCGAGCCTTAAGAACGACAAAGGCGATGAATCCGCAGGGATCTTCCCTGACGAAAATTACGCGCGTGAAGTAATGCAGCTTTTTTCAATTGGTGTCTATGACATCGACAACCGCGCTCACTTTGTTATTGATAATAATGGTAACAGAGTTGAAAACTATACAAATGAAGATATCACGCAAGTAGCCCGTGTATTTACTGGACTTAGCAATCCTCCGAGGAACAATCGTCAGAATTTCTACAACGCCTCGGGGAGCACAAGCACAGGTCGTATGATTACGTGGGAAGATCATCATCACCAAGGTACAAAGACCTTTCTTGGGCATACCTTGCCTGCTAATCAGTCCGCGGATCAGGATATTTCAGATGCTTTAGATATTCTCGCCAATCACAAAACAACACCATACTTCTTTTCAAACCTGCTGATTCAGCGATTTACCACATCTACAGCAAATGTTACTTACTTAAGACGAGTGGCGGAGGTATTTAAAGATAATGGACAGGGTGTACGAGGAGACTTTAAAGCAGTAATTCGTGCAATTTTGATGGATAGCACTGTTAGAGACTCACTAAAAATAGAGAAAAATGTAGACCCTAGTGATACTGCAAAAACCTTGATAACAGTGGATATTGATACTGAACAAGTAAACAACGACAAACATGGTCGTCTTCGCGAGCCAATGCTTCAACTGGCTAATTTCTTCCGATTCTTTGAGATTGATGCCAAAGAGCATGAAGGGAATGGTCATGAAGGCGACTTCAAGCCCCTCTGGTCTCAATTATCAGTGGGCCAGGGAATTCGCGAACCGATTTCGATCTTTGGTTACTACAGTGCTGACTACCTGCCCGTAACCGGCCCAGCGGCTAATAAAATCCGTGCACAGAGGCCGCTGGTGCTACCCGAGTTTGAGCTGTTACCTAGATTCGGCGTCCAGCTAAATGAAAAAATTCAGGAAATTGCGTCAAGACAATTGATTGTGCAAAGGCATACGACCAATAGCGAGAACACGGCACTACCCGGTCTCAATCGCTTCTCTGGAAATAATTCCTTCGCTGAGCTGATCCAGGAGCTGAACATCTTCTTGTTTTCCGGAACCATGTCAAAAATCCTGCAAGACGAGTTGTTAGTTGCATTAGATGATGTATCAGGTGGAACCGACAGAGTAAGGCTCTCGAAGGCAATTGCCGTCCTTCTAAGCTCTGCCGACTTTGCTGTCACGAACTAACGAACATACTCATTAGGAAAATATCATGACAGACTCTAAGGAATTTTCAGAAAGCCGCCGTCATTTTCTTGGTGATTGTGGAAAGATGGCTTCGCTAGCCATGTTGCCGTCACTCGTGACGCTTAAGAATCTAAATGCTGCAGTAACTAACAATACCAATATTGATGGTTACAAAGCATTGGTGTGTGTATTTCTTTCAGGTGGCAACGATTCGTTTAATATGATTGCCCCTTTTTCATCAGCCAACCATAGAAATTATATGAAGGCTCGTCCAGTGTTGGGAATTCCACAAAACGAGTTAACACCGATACCGACAAATAACACTAATAGCCTGAGCCACTTGGGATTTCACCCGAGTATGACTTCTATGGGAGGCATGTATAGATCACGTGATGCAGCAATTATTGCAAACATCGGTACTCTTGTTCGGCCAACAAGCATAAATGACTACAGAAGAAAAAGCAGTCTCCCCACCGGTCTATTCTCGCATCGTGAGCAACAGCTGTCTTGGCAAACATCGATTGCTGACAACACCGCAGCAACCGGGTGGATTGGTCGAATGTCTGAACTACTCAATGATGTCGACACCACAAGCACTGACACTTCACTTATGTTTGGCCTAGGGGGATCGCCAAGGATAATGAAAGGGAAAAACTCCTCCGGCTTTGCAATTACCGCCGCTGGAGCAAACGCTTTAGATTCGTACAATGAAGCTGCAGTACGTGATGCATACAACGCAACACTAAACGAGCGATACGCTAGTTTACTGAAACAACAGTACGCACACGACTTTAAAGATATTATAGAAAAGGCTGAATTTTACAACAATGTACTGGCTGTTTCAGATGATCCCTTTAGTCCAACCGCCTTTCCAAATACCGGACTGGGAAACCAGCTGCGGCAAGTTGCACTCACTATTGCTGCCAAAGATAACTTAAGCGCAAAAAGGCAGTCCTTTATCGTTAGCCAGGGTGGGTATGATTTTCATAACAACCAAAGTGCAAGGCAAGCATCTCAACTCACCGAGCTGAACAATGCTTTGATAGCGTTTAATAATGCCATGAAAGCCATCGGCATGCACGACAATGTAGTTTCGTATACAGCCTCTGATTTTGGTCGTACTGTTATAGGAAATGGCACAGGTTCGGATCATGGTTGGGGTGGCAATTCCATTGTCATGGGTGGGGCCGTCAAGGGAGCCAAAACCTATGGCACCTATCCATTCAACATGACTAGTGGTGGATCTCCTGATATCGATATTGGCAGAGGCCGTTATATTCCAACAACCTCTGTTGATCAGCTGCATGCTGACTTGGCGTGTTGGTACGGTGTAGGGGCAAGTGATATCAGCTTGATCGTACCTCACGAAGAAGAGTACGGTGAGAATCTTCTTGTTGGCCTTTTTGATCGCTAAAATACCTGAGATTCAAGTCATATGAAATTATTTATACCAATTAAAATATTATTTGCCAGCAGCCTACTCGTTGCTTGCGACGGTGGTGTAGAAGTTATTGGAATCGAGGCCAATGGCGCTGCTCCCGATAGTGTTAACACCACTTTTATGCAAACCGATTTAAATACTAGAAATAATCCCCAAGAGTGGTTTGATGAGGCTGAAGTATTGGCTCAACCAGGACAAGACGAGATTGTATACTTAGAACAACTAGGAGCGTTGTTAACTCACTATGTTGAAATTACCAAGGAATCTGGTTATCCAGCAGGTTTGAATTACGAAATTACAAACCAGCTACTTGGCCAGAATTCCAATCAAATAGCTGTTATTGATACCGATCATCCAAGAGTCAATGCTGACGGTGAAATTATTGATTCATGGGGTACACCGTATTATTTCCATAGTGAGACATCATTGGATATATCAATTCAATCGGCTGGACCAGATTTGATTCAGTACACAGCAGACGATATTGTTTATGAAGAACTAAACCAGCTCGCAGGACTTACTGTCTTAGATATCTCTGATGACATTGACGATTCAGGATTGGAACTCGGCGCTGCAGTTGAGGCCACTCCAAGCACGTTTACTAGCTATCAGACGGGAGAGTTATTACCTCGTTAGGATTTAGAAGTATAGAATGATGTTGATCGCTAGTGCGATCGCTCACGTCTTCAGAGTAAAATGGCCAACCATCAGCAATCAAGCACACTGCCAAGCCTAGGTATGAACGCTTGGTTTTCATTTCTTTTAGTCACCTTCACTAGTATTTTTTTAAACCTAGCACTACACAATGACCTCAGATCTGCATTGGTTAATAAATACCCTAACGACTCCTTCTATACCTTAAGCGTACCTGCGGCGATAGGTCTTGCCCTTATCACGACAACACTACTGATCCTTATATTGATAGCTGGTGGGTTCAAAACCAATTTCTGGATAAAGCAAAGCATAGGATACTCAGTATTTCTAAAAGGTGTTTTTTTTCTGTTAAATATGCTGCTCATCATAGTGGCATATCAATTATTTCTCGTTATTGCGCCGCAAATTTTTTACACCTACTACCAATTCATTTTTTTAGACTTGCCTGTGCAATGGGTTATCAAGCCTATAACCGTCGACAAACTGCTTGAGCGTTTTAGCTTACGTCCAGATGGCTCTATAGCAGATCACTTGGCGAGCTTTACATTGTGGGTGCTCATATTCAATACAGCAATACAATGGCTCCACCACACAGTCTTGGCCAGGCATAGGGCCCCAAAACCTGACTGATACAAGAATTACACAAACCATCGGTAAAACCTGTCAGTGGATTGTTAGCAACTTACCCATAAGCAGCGCAGTGAACCTATTTTTGAATACCGGGCGAAGATCATCCTTAGTGATCGATGCTGTCACGATACAAGAGCTGGGCACGCCGAGGCACGAAGGTTGCGAAAGTCGCGTTGGCCAACAAAACGGTGAGGACGGCATTTTCTATGCTTACTCACGGTACTGAATACAAGGCGTAGCTTCTAGTCGCCTGAAAAGCGTTCCAACAATAAAGATGCACAAACAAAAACTAAAAGTGAGCCTAATAGCTGGCATCTATTTGATGCGCAGACTGGAAACCGCGTTAGATCAGAACTAACCTGAGTTGCAGCGAGTACCTAGCCGCATACGGCACAAAGCAACATTGCGCTTCGAAGGAAACTTGCACCAAATTTCGAGCAGCCTGTCGACAAGGGATGCCCTGTAAGTCTCCCGCCGATCGACTCATTAACCGAGTCGGTCGGCGGGCACTTCTTTCGCCCCTGTTAGTCATTCGAGCCTAACTTAGCAGGCGCACCACCTAGCGGGGATTGACAACTGAGAACCCGTTCTTGCCGTTGAACCAGGTGACATTGTCGTAGTATACGATTCTCTCTTCGTTGTTTGTGTAGTCACGATCGGTGTGGTTGTACATACCGAGCTTGAATGTGGTGTAGCTCTGATTTGTCTGTACATCGTTACTGTCGAATTCGCCTATACCAAATCTAATGTCTGTGGCGTTGTATCTGACCACGCCGTCGACCGTGACCTTGAACCAGCCTCTATTCTGGTTAGACACTTTGAACTCGATAACGATGTCGTGGTCTCTGCCAAATTCAAAATTTTCAACAAGAACTGCGCGAGTTGGGTTGCACAAGCAGTAACGATGCAAGGCCACCAGGTCGCCGTTTTGCAGTTCAAGTAGGCCAGCCCATGAAAATTGGTCACGGGCAAGATTGAAGCCGAAAACTTGTGCTAACGCCGATTCGGAAGTCCGGCTATGTCCACGGTCAACGTTGACGGTAAACCCCATTGACCCCTCATCAAAGGTGCGCATTTCTCTCGACCGATCTTCACCGCGAACAGCGTCGCAGAATTCAGCTCCCCTACTCGTTCGACTACCGTCGTAGCCAGCTTCAGTCCAGTAGGTTTCGACACGACCGTTCACAACTCGAGCGTAGTTAGGTCTCTTGACCGTGCATGGATAGAACGGGCCCAAGTTACCGTTGTTGAAGTTGTGTGTGAGGACATCGCCGCCGCCCGGCGGTGGCGGTGTCACATCAGTCGGTGACCCGGCTTCGTTTCTGAAAAGCCAGCGTTGGTTCGGATTTGAACTGTTAGAGCTCCACAAGTAAATATCTTGCGCATAAGCTCCACCGACACCTCCATCAATAGAAAATCCAGGAGCATTTCGTTTTTCCAGTCGGAAGCTATTGCCTACGCTTACTTTTCTCCAATGCTGGTTTTGGTTGTCAGCAAGACACTCCCACAGGTAAACACTCTGTCCGTTCGCGCCTCCTCTATTACCGTCCAGGCAGAAATTCGTGTTTCTCTTCCTGTAGGAAAAAAAGCCACCACCTCGGCTTATTTCAAGCCAGTGCTGATCCTGATTTGAAGTCTGATAATTTCCTAAATAGACATTCTGCCTAAACGAACCTCCGTTGCCGGCGTCTACTGCGAAACTTGTCGCGTTGCCTTTGCGCATGCTCACAACCTGCTCTTGGCTTAGAACATCAGCCGCAAATACCAGCAAGCTCAAAAAAATAATGCCAGGAATGAAAATCAATTTACTTTCCGTATGAAATTTACTTTTCCGCATGATATTTGTGACCTCAGATTCACAATTGGTTAACATTTGTACAAGTGATTTTGAGAAATAATGGAATATATTATCCAAAAAATGGACGGACGATTTTTAGAGATATAGACAACCGATGCTATTTGTAAACAAATGATCTATGAGACATAGACGATGATGATCTCGCCCATGCATAAGGACTCACCAACTAGCTTACCTCGAACATCATGCGCGCTTAATATTACAAAATAGACACTAAAGAAATCGCAGGCTGTAGTCTGCAAATATTGAGGCCGCCCTGATTTCCCTGTATTTCTCGCGGATCTTCATGACATCAATCAGTTAAGTTAAAATATAAGCGCACGCTCTGTACCGCCTAGCATTACGACTTCTTGAGTCACACACTAGTGTCCACTTAAAATTGGTGGACACCAGTGGAAGATGCAAATCCCAACGAATTAGACTACCCGAAGCGTGTTCGGCGTACATACTCCAAGGTATTCAGAGCCAGAGTGGTTGCATTGGCCGAAGCGGGTACCATGTCTGTCGCTCAGATTGCTTTGGATAATAGGATCAACGCCAATCAATTACGCAGGTGGATGAGTGAGGCACACCCTGTAAAGGCTAATCAGAAGATGCTCCCCGTCTCGGTTGCGGATATACCGGCAGAGGTATCAGTTACGACAGCAAGTACCGTTGTCATGGAACTCACTATTTGCGGCTCGGCGATTCGAATACATCACACTTGGGATCCACAAGCGGTGGCAACACTGATCAGATCTCTTCAATGATTACGCCACTAGCGCGAGCTTCCATCTGTTTGGCTGCAGGTGTGACCGACATGCGCAAGGGCATGCCAGTATTGGCAGCACTTCAAAGCTTTGCACACCGGGTTTACGTGACAACGAGAGTAGCGAAATATTTAGCCCTGCAGCAAGAAACGATGCGTCGAATTCAAAGTAGATTTTACGTTCTCTAATGGCTAGTCGCCCTATTGCCATAGTATTGCAGTCAAAGTTCAACTCAACTCAACTCAACTCAACTCAACTCAACCCAACCCAACCCAACCCAACCTTGATCTGTTTAACTGGCGCCGGTGTCACGAGCGTGAACCACGTTTACGCTTGGGCGGCACTGTATCTGCCAACACATCATCGATAGACGCAAACTCCGGGGCCTTAACCCCGCTCGCAGCTATGACTTCCTCAAGCCCACCCACAACTAGCATGAGGCTGAAAAAGTGTCCGACGGACACCGAATCCGTTAGCTCGAATTTGCGCAAAGTTGCCAATGCTAAATCCGAACGCTTAATGAGACCTGCTTGTGTCGGGCTTATTGCCAGACGTCGTTCACGTAAGTTGGTGGCAAGCGCCAACTTAGCTTTAGGCAAGACTTTAACAACCAGTATGGTATCGCTTAGCGCAAAATTTTAGCTTATAAACCAATATAGTAGTACTTAAAAATAAATAAGGCATTGTATCTTGCAGCGCCATCTTGGTTGTTGATGCAAAACGGTACTTGTTGGTTGCGCCCACTTAAACAAAACGATTGACAAGATTTTCCAAGATTTCCTGCTGGCCCGAACGCGGCATTGGATCTATATTTTCAACCTCAACTCGCGCCGCAGCGCTTTCCAGGTCTCCCTGCAACATCTGTTTCGCTGCACATGTTTCCCATCCGGCATATCGGCTGGCACGCATCGACTCCAGCGTCCCATCACTCAACAACTCAGCAGCGGCTTTAAACCCTCGTGCACAAACATCCATGGCACCCGCGTGAGCTGCAATTAAATCCAAGGGATCAAGAGATTGACGACGAAGCTTGGCGTCGAAGTTGGTGCCACCTTTGTTGAATCCTCCAGCTCTCAACACTTCATAGTACGCAAGTGCCACTTCTGGAACATTATTGGGAAATTGATCAGTGTCCCACCCAGACTGATAATCATTTCGGTTCATATCAATTGAACCGAGAATACCCAGTGATGCTGCTAACGCCAACTCATGCTCAAATGAGTGACCAGCCAAGATGGCGTGTCCCTGCTCTATGTTCATCTGTACTTCGTGCTCTAGGCCAAACTCTTTAAGAAAACCATAGACGGTTGCAACATCATAGTCGTACTGATGCTTTGAAGGCTCTTGTGGTTTGGGCTCCACCAGAATTGCGCCGGCAAAGCCAATCTTATGCTTGTACTCCACAACCATTTGTAAAAAGCGGCCCATCTGTTGGCGTTCGCGTTTCAGGTCTGTGTTCAGTAAGGTTTCATAACCTTCGCGACCACCCCACAACACATAGTTTTCCCCGTTCAATTTATGCGTTGCATCAAGGCAAAGTTTTACACTTGCAGCAGACCATGCGAACACATCTGGATCTGGGTTAGTAGCCGCGCCTGACATAAAACGCCGATGACTAAACATATTGGCCGTACCCCACAGCAGTTTGGTATTGCCAGACTCCATCTTGAACTGAAAGTACTCAATGATCTGCTCAAAGTTATACTGACTCTTGGCGAAGGTTTTACCTTCAGGTCGGATGTCTGCATCGTGCCAACAGAAATAGGGTACGCGCAATATGTCAAACATATCAAAAGCGACATCCGCTTTACGTTTTGCGTGATTTATTGTCCCGCCAAACCATGGACGGTCAAATGTTTGATCACCAAAGGGGTCACCACCAGGCCATGCAAAGGAGTGCCAGTACGCAACTGCAAAGCGCAAGTGATCTTCCATGCGCTTACCCATCAACACTTCGTCAGGATTGTAATGTCGAAAGCACAATCCCTCCCCTTCAGGATCAAAACGCAATGGTTGTGTACTATTAAAAAAATTAGTCATTGCACTAAATCTCAAGCTTGCTTAATTTTTATTGGAAGGGAGCTTCGCTCGAAACCACCCACTACTTCTATGGCGGCGTCTAAAGAGCGCAGGTGGTATGAAAATACTTATATAACTCACCAATATGATCTGTCTGAAATGCCCCAATACCACGCCGCTCAAGTTCACCCCACACACCGTCTGGATCAGATAACGCCTGTTTGTCGGAATAGTTCATCGGGTGCACTGGATCTAATGTGTTGCACCACAAGCGAACATTTACGCGACACATGGCCTCAGACAGAGCGTCCAGCTGGCTCAGCGAGTGAAACGAAATCTCGAGCATGTTAGCGTCGAACAGTTGGGTGATATTAACCGCATCCTGCGCCACACTTTCTGCTCTAGGACAGAGCATCACTGGCATAAAAGTTAGTTGCCCATACCAACTGGCGTCTTTGATGCTCAAATCTGGATTGGCAGGGTCTATTTCCATTTTAATAAGCACTTGGTCGCAGAGTCCCATCTCGCTCACCAGCTCTCCCACAGCTTCCAGATCTCGGCGATGTTTAGTATCGATGTTCAAATACACTAGCCCACGAGCAGCCTCTAGCGCTGTGCGTAAAGTGGGTACGTGAATGCCCGTTACATTAGCGCTATCTCCACCACATCCGTCACGTA